>CAMDHE010000028.1 GCA_945898095.1 Roseateles toxinivorans
TTGCGTTCAGTAGAGAAGGCCTTGCGCATAGCAGCCGAAGCTGCTGGCGCTGTAACCGTATTGTGGCGTGCTGTTGCTGCGTGAATTATGCTTGCCCTGGCATCCGAAGGTCAGTCCGCGCGAATAGGCCCAGCGAGCGCCAAAATTGACGCTATTTATATTGTCGAAATTTGAAGTATTAATGTTTGCATAAGTGTAATCGCCTCGGCTAAGGCTTGTGCCGGCAGTCAGCTTGATCTTGCCGGTCACCTGGTAGTTGGCAAGCAGTTGCAGAGATGACACGATGCGATTTTGATTCACACCTGCCTCCAGTATTTCCTGCCCTGTGTCATGCGCCAGTTGCGTCGAAAAACTCAACTTGGCGCTCGGTTGCCAGGCCCAGCTGATCGCACCGGTGACTCCCGAAAAGTTGCGCTCGTAAGAGAGACTGTGGCTTGATTTTCCACGACTAAGCCTTGCGGCGACTTTGCTGGCACCGCTGACCGTCAGCTCTGTCGTCAGGTCGATGTCGTTGCGCTGGTATTTGTCTTCAGCGCTGCCGACCAGAATGCCGGCAAAGAGCAAGGGGTAATTCGGAAAGACTCCAGAAGTGTGACGCGCTGCCAAGCCCCAAGCCAGGGCACCGCTGGGTTTGTAGCTCAGTCCCATTGACGCTGTATCTTGCTTGGATTCGAGCTGTGCGTATTCAGCCGCCGAGAAGCTGCGTTCGCGGCGCGTCAGATTGGCCTCCAGAGAATAGCGGGTCACCAAGCCAAGGCGAAAAAGCCCATGGAATTGCCGATTTCGCTCGATATTTCGCTTGAAGATCGGAGTCAGGCTGCTGCCAATGTTGTAGTCGGCCAGTGCGTTACTGGTATTCACGTCGACAACTCCGGACAGGCGTTCCAGCGTCGCCCATTCCAGGCCAGCCTTGAGCGAATAGCCCTGATTGCTCAAGGCTGTGTTGCTGCGATAGCGGTTGTCTTGCACTGAGGCATCGACGAAAAGCCTCTGGCGCCCGACAGTCTGATCCAATCCCACCAGCAGGCTGGTGGTTGCCAATATGTCATTTTTAGGCGCATCAGCCTGGCGAAAAACGTTGGAAATCTGGTTGTAGCCCAGCAAACCGCCAAAATAATATGGGTTTGACTCCGCCAATGCAGGCATTGCAATGACAAGGACAAAGCAGGTTGCAAACGATGTTTTCCAAAATGCGTCGATCATGTCAATTCCGGTTGTTGGCAGGTTCCCCGGCGCGCTTGCATGCTGGCGCCGGTTGGCAGGGGCGAAGTTTCAGAAGGCGTGGCGATCGAAAATCACCAAACCTGCCGTGCGGACAATGATTTGCAGGTCCAGGGCCAACGACCAGTTGCGCAAATATTCGAGGTCATATTCGACTCGCGATTTCATCTTTTCGATGGTGTCGGTCTCTCCGCGCATGCCATTCACCTGAGCCCAGCCAGTGATGCCGGGCTTAACCTTGTGCCTGACCATATAGGCCTTGATCAGTTGGCGGTACTCCTCGTTATGGGCGACCGCGTGCGGGCGTGGCCCGACGATGCTCATGCGCCCTTGCAACACATTGATGAACTGAGGTAGTTCATCCAGTGAACTGCGGCGGATGAAGGCACCGAACCGAGTCACCCGCGGATCATGCTTGGTCGCTTGTTTGATTTCCTTGCCATCTTCCTCGGCACGCATCGAGCGAAACTTGTAGACGATGATTTCTTCGCCGTCGAGGCCGTTACGGCGTTGCCTGAAGATGATGGCTCCGGGGCTGCTGATTTTTACGCCGATGGCCACGGCCAGCATCACGGGAGCGATCAGCAACAGGATCAGGCTGGACAGGACAACGTCGCTGACCCGCTTGGCCAGACCATTGGTGCCGGTGAAGGGCGTTTCGCAGATCCCCACCACAGGCACCCCATTGATATCCTGCAAGCGTCCTTGGATGATGCTGATGCCGAAAACATCGGGTACAAAGTACAGCGATGCCGTCGTTCCCTGGATCTGCTCGAGCAGTTCCACGATGCGCGGTTGCGAGCCGAGCGGCAAGGTGATGTAGATCCTCCGCACATTTTGGGCGCGCACGAAGTCACTCAAACGGTTCAAGTTGCCCAGCAGTTTCCGGCTCGCCCTGGGGTCCTGTCGGTCATCTAGGCGGTCGTCGAAATACCCCAGAAAATCTATTCCTTTGCCATCACGTCCACGCAGCGCGCTTTCGACTTTGAAGCCCAGGGCACCGGCCCCGACGATGACGGCGGCTCTCCTGGCCTTGGCGGCATAGGAGTTGCTGATGCGCCGGCCGGTTTCAATCGTAAATGACTGGCATAGCGGCGTGAAAGCGGCCCACCACATCAGCACCGGAGTCTCGAAATAGCGCAGGCTGTCGGTCGCATAAGCGCATAGCGCCAGAATCAGCAGCAGCATCAACCAGGACCCAACCATGTCCAAACCTGCGCTGATCGGGTGCTCGCCAAAACGACTCCGCCCCGGAAATGTCAATGCAAAGATAAGCACACATAAGGTCAATGTCGAACGCAGCACCGGTTCGCCAAAGTATGAATTCACCGCCAAGAAGCAAAGCACGTTGATGCTCGGTTCCAGGAAGGCGGCGATCAATGATTCGATCGATTGCGGTGCGCTGTAGAAGGTTCTTTTGTAGTTTCTATCCTGGAACATTGAGACCTTGCTTCCTGCTTCGCCGGGTGTGACTGAACCGCCCGGCCTGCCTCGGGGGCTGATATTTCGCGGTTTCCTTGCGGCTGGAAATACCTGAAATAATTTTCTGACAGTTCGCCTTGCATCTCGTTGATTTCAGCTCTCATGGCCGTTGTAAACAACACCAAAATCACTGACTTGAGCACCCCGAATCAGGGTTGACCGAGAATCAGCCGGGTGGCATGGAGGCCATTGCCTACAATCCTGCCATGCTTGACGATTGCTTGGCCTTCATTACTCCCGCCGCACAGGATCGGATGATCCTGTTGCTGAACCACATCGTTGGTCGCGAGGCTCAGGCAATGGCGCGTTTGGCGCCCTACGCCGGGTGCAGCCTTGTCCTGCATCTGCAATCCTGGCCGGCGCAACTCCCGGCAGTGCCCGACTTGTTGCTGGCGGTTACGCCCGCGGGCTTGTTTGAACTTTCTGAACCTGGCGGTGACCAATCGGAATTATTGAGAATCGAGCTTGAGGCATCCAACCCGGCCCTGCAGTTGCTGTCCTTGTTGCTCGGAGATCGACCGCGTGTCAAGGTCCAGGGGGATGCGGGCTTCGCGGGCGAGATCCACTGGCTAATGGATAACCTGAGCTGGGACGCCACCGACGATCTGGCCAAGCTGATCGGCGCAGCGCCGGCGCATCAGCTGGCGCGTTGGGGTAGCGCAGTTGCTGAAGGTTTGGCTGGACTTGCAGGTACTGCCGCAGCAATGAAGTCGCGGGCATCCGGCTGGCGCGGGGCCGCATGAGGTACTTGTCGCGCCTGCTGGTCATTGTTCTGACCATTTTTAGATTCGGACTCGACGAGTTGTTGCTTTCCGGATTGCGCCGACGCCGCTTCCGCCTGATCCGGCGCGCTATGCTCCTGGGCCGTAGTTGGGATCAAGAGCGTGGTGTTCGTCTGCGCTTGGCGCTCGAGCATTTGGGACCGATCTTTGTCAAATTCGGACAAGTATTGTCAACGCGGCGTGATCTTGTGCCACTCGATATTGTCGAAGAGCTTGCGAAGTTGCAAGACCAGGTTCCGCCGTTTCCAGCCGATCAATCGCGCGCCCTGATTGAAAAGGCCTTTGGCAAGTCCGTAGAGGAGCTATTTGCTAGTTTTGAGGCCGAACCCGTAGCCAGCGCTTCGATCGCCCAGGTCCATTTCGCGGTGTTGAAAGATGGCCGTGAGGTGGCTGTCAAGGTGCTGCGCCCCGGCATGCTCGAGACGATCGACGACGATTTGGCCTTGCTCCGCACATTGGCTGCCTGGGTCGAGCGCTTTTCCGCCGATGGCCGCAGGCTCAAACCGCGCGAAGTGGTGGCCGAGTTCAATACCTATCTGCACGACGAACTGGATCTGGTTCGCGAGGCCGCCAACGCGGCACAACTCCGTCGCAATATGGATGGCCTGAATTTGGTCATGGTGCCGGAGATGATGTGGGACATGTGCAGCTCCGAGGTGATCGTGATGGAGCGCATGATAGGTGTACCGATCTCGCAATTACAGCGCTTGCAGGAAGCCGGCATTGATATTCCCAAGTTGGCACGCGATGGCGTCACGATCTTTTTCACCCAGGTGTTTCGCGATGGATTTTTTCATGCGGACATGCACCCCGGCAACATCCAGGTCAGCCTGGCTCCGGCGACCTTCGGCCGCTACATCGCCCTCGACTTCGGCATCATCGGCACGCTCACTTCAGTCGACAAGGAATACCTGGCGCAAAACTTCATTGCCTTTTTTCAGCGTGATTTCAAACGCGTAGCCGAGTTGCATATTGCCTCCGGTTGGGTTCCTGCCAATACCCGCGTGGATGAACTCGAAAGTGCGGTTCGCACTGTCTGCGAGCCGCATTTTGATCGGCCATTGAAAGATATATCGTTGGGCCAGGTGCTGATCCGTCTGTTTCAGCTGTCGCGCCGGTTCAATGTCGAAATCCAGCCACAGCTGGTGCTCCTGCAAAAAACCTTGCTGAATGTCGAAGGCTTGGGTCGGCAACTCGACCCCGAGCTCGATCTGTGGGCTACGGCCAAGCCTTTTCTTGAGCGTTGGTTGAATGAGCAGGTCGGCTGGCGTGCGCTGGTCAATCAGGTCAAGAAAGAGGCCCCGCGCTACGCCCAGCTTTTTCCTGAACTGCCGCGCCTGCTTCATGAAGCGTTGAAGCGCCAAGGCGCCCCGCAGGATGCGCTGGCACTGAATACCTTGATCCGCGAGCAGAGGCGAACGAACCGGCTGTTGCAGGCAATTCTGTACGGAGCGGTCGGATTCACCATGGGGCTGTTGGTGGCGAATTTGCTGATCCACCTGCATTGGGATTGAACGGTGGGTTGCGCCGTTCAATCTATAATTGGTGGTTTTATCAACGGTTCAGACCATGCCTATCTACGCCTACCGCTGCGCCGCCTGCGGTCACGCCAAAGATGTGCTGCAAAAGCTTTCCGACGCGCAGCTGACGATCTGCCCGGCCTGCGGTGCAGAGACATTCACCAAACAAGTCACAGCGGCAGGATTTCAACTCAAGGGCTCTGGTTGGTATGCCACTGATTTCAAGGGTGGTCCTGCCACGCCAGCAGCGCCGAGCGACGCCCCTGCCGTAGCCGACGCAGACGTCGCGGTTGCAAGTCCGCCTGCTGCCAGCACGACTGCTCCGGTAGAGACGACTGCGCCGAAATCCGCCAGTAGTTCGCCGGTCAGCGCAGCGTGAAAAAATACCTGATCACCGGCCTGCTCGTCTGGCTGCCGCTGACCATCACGGTCTGGGTTCTGCTCTGGGTGATGGGCATTATCGACAGCGTCTTTACTTCGCTGTTGAGTGCTTCGGAGGCGGTGTTGCCGGCATCGATGGCTGAAAGCATCGAAGCCCTGCGCCATATTCCCGGTCTGGGATTGCTGATACTTGTCGGCGGCATGCTGTTGACTGGTGTTTTCGTCGCCAACATCTTCGGCCAATGGATGTTGAAGCAGTGGAACCGTCTGATGACGAGCATTCCCATCGTCAAAAATATCTACAGCTCGGTCAAACAGGTGTCCGACACCTTGTTTTCCAGTAGCGGCAATGCGTTTCGTGAAGCTGTGCTGGTCCAATATCCCCATGCGGGTAGCTGGACGATTGCTTTTGTGACCGGCAAGCCAGGTGGAGAAGTGGCGGAAGCGTTGGGCTCGGAGATGGTCAGCCTCTATGTGCCGACGACGCCAAATCCGACGTCTGGTTTCCTCCTGATGGTGCCCAGAAGCGCGGTGCATCCCTTGAAGATGAGTGTCGACACGGCGCTCAAGCACATCATTTCAATGGGCGTGGTGGCGCCTGAAGAGTTGCTGCCTGAGTCCGCCGAAAAGAAAGATCTCGCGGCTTGACTGCCAAGTCTCCAGCCGAAAGCTGGAGGCTGGTAGCCTTGCCTAGCGTCCCGACAACATCAGCCTTGTCCAGTCAAGAATCGACTGTTGGCACCGTTCCCCAGAATCAGTGGAGTAAGAAAATGAGAACATGCTACGCAGGCCAGGTCAGCGAAAAGCTGGAAGGTCAGACCGTGACCTTGATGGGTTGGGCGCATCGGCGCCGTGACCACGGCGGTGTGATCTTCATCGATCTGCGCGACCGTGAAGGTCTGGTCCAGATCGTCTGCGATCCGGATCGGGCCGCGATGTTCAAGGTGGCCGAGGATGTGCGCAATGAGTTCTGCTTGAAGATCGTCGGTTCGGTGCGGGCACGCCCGGCCGGAACCGAGAATGCAACTCTGGCCAGCGGCAAGATTGAAGTGCTCTGCCACAGTCTGGAAGTGCTCAATGCCAGCGTGACGCCGCCGTTCCAGCTTGACGACGAGAACTTGTCGGAAACGACGCGCTTGACACATCGTGTACTGGACCTGCGTCGTCCTTATATGCAGAAGAACCTGATGCTGCGCTACCGCGTCGCAATGGAGGTGCGCAAGTTCCTGGATGAATTGGGATTTGTCGACATCGAGACTCCGATGCTGACAAAGAGCACGCCTGAGGGCGCGCGGGACTATCTGGTGCCGAGTCGCGTCAACGATGGCATGTTCTTTGCCCTGCCGCAGAGCCCGCAATTGTTCAAACAGTTGCTGATGGTGGCTGGTTACGATCGTTATTACCAGATCACCAAATGCTTCCGCGACGAGGACCTGCGCGCTGACCGCCAGCCTGAATTCACTCAAATCGACATCGAGACATCCTTTCTTGGCGAGGAGGAAATCCGTTCAATGTTCGAGGGCATGATCTGTCATGTGTTCCGCAAGTCGCTGAATGTCGAACTTGGCGCCTATCCGGTGATGAAATATGCCGAAACTATGTTCCGCTTCGGATCGGACAAACCAGATTTGCGTGTCAAGCTTGAATTCACCGAGCTGACTGATGCCATGACTGATGTCGACTTCAAGGTGTTCTCGGTGCCTGCGACAAGCAAGGGCGGCCGGGTCGTCGCCTTGCGGATTCCTGGCGGTGCGGCCATGTCGCGTGGCGAAATCGACAGCTATACCGAATTCGTCAAGATCTACGGTGCCAAGGGTCTGGCCTGGATCAAGGTCAACGAAATAGCAAAAGGGCGCGAAGGGTTGCAGTCGCCGATCGTCAAGAATCTGCACGACAAGGCCGTCGCCGAAATTCTGGCGCGTACTGGCGCTGTTGACGGCGATTTGCTGTTCTTTGGTGCGGACAGGGCCAAGGTCGTCAATGATGCAATTGGTGCGTTGCGTCTGAAGGTAGGGCATAGCGAGTTCGGCAAGAGCCGTGGCCTGTTTGATGACGTCTGGGCGCCGCTTTGGGTCACGGACTTTCCGATGTTCGAACAGGACGAGGAGGGCGCCCGCTGGAATGCCGTGCATCACCCGTTTACAGCGCCGAAGGACGGTCATGAAGATCTGATGGTGACTGACCCAGGTGCTTGCATCTCCAAGGCCTACGACATGGTGCTCAATGGGTGGGAACTCGGCGGCGGCTCGGTGCGTATCCACAAGGCCGATGTGCAGAGCAAGGTGTTCAGCGCGCTGAACATCGGGCCTGAAGAAGCGCAGGAGAAGTTCGGTTTCTTGCTCGACGCGCTGCAATATGGTGCACCGCCGCATGGCGGCCTGGCCTTTGGCCTGGACCGCATTGTCACGATGATGACCAAGGCAGATTCGATCCGTGATGTCATCGCCTTTCCGAAAACACAGCGCGCGCAATGTCTATTGACCGGGGCGCCTTCGGCAGTGGACGACAAGCAGTTGCGTGAATTACATATCCGGCTGCGCAACGCCGCTGCAGCTGCTGGCTGACCCCCCCGATCCGTTCAATGCGCCCTTGTGGCGCATTTGTCCTTTCCGGCCCGTTGAAGGCCCAGCTCCGCTATGCTTTGAGAATGACAGCAAGCAGCCAACCCATTGAGACAGCCTACAAGATTCCCGAGTCCGTACTGGTAGTGATCCACACGCCCGACCTTCAGGTATTGATGCTGGAACGTGCAGACCGGCCAGGCTTCTGGCAAAGCGTCACTGGCTCTAAAGACCATGCAGATGAGGCTTTGACGGCTACTGCTACCCGCGAGGTTCTTGAAGAAACAGGGCTGGAGTCAGGCGTCTTGCTCGATTGGCACCTGGCCAACCATTACGAGATTTACCCGGTCTGGCGCCACCGCTATGCGCCTGGTGTGACTCACAATACGGAGCATGTGTTCGGATTGACTTTGCCCGCTGCAATTCCGATCAAGCTGGCGCCGCGTGAGCACCTGCAATACCGTTGGTTACCTTGGCAGGAGGCAGCTGACTTGTGCTTTTCACCGTCGAACGCCGAAGCCGTACTGTTGCTGCCCCGGTTCCTGGAGAAGGCGTGAAAGCTGCATCAGTTAACCTGGCTGACAGTGGCAAAGAACGCAAGCATTTGCGCGTTGCGACCTACAACATCCACAAGGGAGTGCGCGGGGTGGGAACGCAAAAGCGTCTGGAAATCCACAACCTTGGGCATGGCATCAAGGCCCTGGACGCCGATCTGGTGTTTTTGCAGGAGGTGAGGCATTTCCATCACCGCGAGGCGTTGCGCTTCAAGCGTGTATCTCTGGGTTGGCCAGAATCGGGACAGGCCGAATTCCTGGCGCCCGATGGCTATGAGGTCGCCTACCGAACCAATGCCATCACCCGGCATGGCGAGCATGGCAATGCCTTGTTGTCGCGCTGGCCACTTGGCGATGTCGGTCATCATGATGTGTCTGACCACCCGTTCGAACAGCGCGGCCTGCTGCATGTTCCGTTGCTCTGGCGAGGACTGGAAGTGCATACAGTTGTCGCGCACCTTGGCTTGCTGCACAGCAGCAGGGTACGTCAGGTGCAGCGCCTTGCGGATTTCATAGCCGGCGAGGTACCGCCAGACGCCTTGCTGGTCGTCGCAGGTGATTTCAATGACTGGGGTGAGAGGCTCGACGCGCCGATGCGCTGCCATGGTCTGATCCGGGCCAAACCTCCGCACGGCCCAAGCCGCAACGCAACTTTCCCTTCCCGTTTGCCTTTTTTCTCGATGGATCGGATCTATATACGCGGTCTGCGTTGCTTGTCCATGCAGGTCCCGAAAGGGCCTTCCTGGGCCAGGATGTCGGACCATCTGCCGCTGGTGGCGGAACTGGACTTGGCGTGAATACCTTGCCGGATCCGGATCCAATCCTGACCTGGCATGCCCTGCCAAACCCCGCTTTCAGCGGTGGCAACCAATTGCGTCTGCTGCGCGGCGGCGATGAATTGTTTCCAGCCCAGGAGCAGGCGATTGGCGCTGCCAGCCATGAAGTCTGGATCGCCACTTATATCTTTCATCACGATGCGGCTGGGGCGGCCCTGGTGAATTGCCTGCGGGCTGCTGCAGCAAGAGGCGTGCGAGTCAGGGTGGTGGTCGATGGCTTTGGTTCCAAGGCGAGCCTCGCATGGCTACGCGAAACGCTATTGGGCTCGGGAGTGGCGTTGGCCGTTTTTCGTCCGATTGACCGCTGGTGGCGCTGGTTGCAACCTGGACAATTGCGCCGCTTGCATCAGAAGCTTTGTGTTGTCGATGGTGACCATGCCTTCGTCGGCGGCATCAACATCATCGGCGACTTCCTCGACTTGAATCATGGTCTGACCGAGCGAGCAAGGCTCGATTTTGCAGTCGGGCTGCGCGGGCCGATCGTTCAGCAGGTAGCACAGGCCGCACGTGCGGTCTGGAGCCGAGCCTGGCTGGGCCGTGATTTCGGCGAAGAGTTGCTGGCGTTGGTGCGAAGTCCGGCGCCATTCTCCAGGTTGCGACGGCTGACACAGAGTTTGCGTATGCCGCGAGTTCCAAGAAATCCCCGTGACTCTCAGAATCTCGCCCCGATCTGCGCCGCCTTTGTCCTGCGCGACAACCTTCGCCAGCGGCGCACGATTGAGCATGCCTATATCGATGCAATCCGCAAGGCACAGCAGCAGGTTGATCTGATTACGCCCTATTTTTATCCTGGCCATGCCTTCCGGCGGGCGTTGCGCGATGCGGCTCGGCGCGGCGTTCGGGTGCGTTTGCTTTTGCAAGGCAAGGTCGACTATCGAATTGCCAGCATGGCGGCGCATGCGCTCTATGCCGAGTTGCTCGGTCATGGCGTGGAGATTTTCGAGTACCAGGCGGCTTATCTGCACGCCAAAATCGGCGTTGTCGATGATGTCTGGGCGACAGTCGGCAGCTCTAACATCGATCCCTTGTCATTGCTGCTGAACCTGGAGGCAAATGTGATTGTTCGAGATGCCGGATTCGCGCGCGCGATGGCGGTGGAATTCGAAGCGGCGCTGCAGTCGTCGACCCAGGTCACCATGACTCAGTTGGGGGGCGCTGGTTTGCGCGGCATGCTGCAGCGCGGTCTGGTGGCCTGGATCGCCTATGTCTATCTGCGGGTGGCAGGCGCAACCGGTCGCTATTGAAGCAGAACGTCGATCCTGCCGGGCAAATGTGCAAACAGCCCGCAAGCGGGCTGTTTATCAAGCAGAAGAGGAAGTGCCGGTCAGGGCTTCGACGCTGCGTTTTCCGGCGCAGCAACGGCTTCGCTGGCTGCCGCGCTGGCGGCGGCTGGCGCCGCCACGACGGCCACCGGCTCGACAGCCTTCTGGCTGGAAGCACTGATCGGCAGCAAGGGCACGATCAGCAAGGCCACGATGTTGATGATCTTGATCAGCGGGTTGATCGCCGGACCTGCCGTGTCCTTGTAGGGATCACCCACGGTGTCGCCTGAGACGGCTGCCTTGTGGGCTTCGCTGCCTTTGCCGCCGTGATGGCCATCTTCAATGTATTTTTTGGCATTATCCCAAGCGCCGCCGCCAGTGCACATCGAGATTGCGACGAACAAGCCGGTGACGATCGTCCCCATCAGCAAACCTCCCAGAGCCGCAGGGCCGAGCAGCAAGCCGACCAGCACCGGCACGATCACCGGCAGCAGCGACGGAATGATCATTTCCTTGATCGCGGCAGTGGTCAGCATATCGACGGCGGTGCCGTATTCAGGCTTGGCCGTACCTTCCATGATGCCCTTGATGTCGCGGAACTGACGCCGCACTTCGACGACCACCGCGCCGGCTGCGCGGCCGACTGCCTCCATTGCCATCGCGCCGAAGAGGTAAGGGATCAAGCCACCGATGAAAAGACCGACGATCACTTTAGGGTCACTGAGGTCGAAGCTGACAGTCAGCCCGCGGCCTTCGAGTGAATGGGTGTAGTCGGCGAACAGCACCAGCGCAGCCAGACCGGCCGAGCCGATGGCGTAGCCCTTGGTCACCGCTTTGGTCGTGTTGCCCACGGCGTCGAGCGGATCGGTGACAGCTCGCACACTGGCAGGCAGATCGGCCATTTCGGCAATGCCGCCAGCGTTGTCCGTGATCGGGCCGTAGGCGTCCAGTGCGACGACGATGCCAGCCATGCTCAACATCGAGGTTGCTGCGATCGCAATGCCGTAGAGTCCGCCGAGGTGGTAGGAAGACAGAATGGCAGCGCAGACGAACAACACTGGCCAGGCAGTCGATCGCATCGACACACCCAGACCGGCAATGATGTTGGTGCCATGTCCTGTCGTTGAGGCTTGGGCGATATGTTGAACCGGTGAATATTGGGTGCCGGTGTAGAACTCGGTGATCCAGACCAGTGCCGCAGTCAGGATCAGGCCGACCGCACAAGCGCCAAACAAGGCCATGGCCGAGACGGTGGCTCCGCCCACCAGCGTCAGCGCGGTCGGGAACATCGTCGTGGTGACGAAGTAGAAAGCGATCAACGACAAGCCGCCTGCCACAGCCAGGCCCTTGTAGAGGGCTGGCATCACGTTCTTCATGCCAGGCGAAGCCTTGACGAAGCCGCAGCCAATGATCGAGGCGATGATCGAAACTCCTCCCAGAAGCAAGGGGTAGATGACAGCAGCCATCGGCATGCTGGTCACGACCAGCGCGCCCAGGGTCATCGTGGCGATCAACGTAACCGCATAGGTTTCGAACAGGTCAGCAGCCATACCGGCGCAGTCGCCGACGTTGTCACCGACGTTGTCGGCAATCACGGCTGGATTGCGAGGATCATCCTCGGGGATGCCCGCTTCGACCTTGCCTACCAGGTCAGCGCCGACGTCGGCCCCCTTGGTGAAAATGCCGCCGCCCAGGCGGGCAAAGATCGAAATCAATGAGGAGCCGAAGGCGAAACCGAGCAAGGGCTTCAGGGTGGCGGCGTCAATGCGCTCACCGCCGCTGAGGTACCAGAAGAACAGGCTGACGCCCAGAAGGCCCAGACCGACCACCAGCATGCCGGTGATCGCTCCGCCTTTGAAGGCGACGTCGAGCGCTGGGCCGATGCCCTTGGTTGCTGCTTGAGCAGTACGAACATTGGCACGCACCGACACGTTCATGCCGATGAAGCCGCAGGCTCCAGACAATACGGCGCCGAGCACGAAGCCGACAGCCGACATCTGGTCCAGGAAAACTGCGATCAAGATGGCCAGTACGACACCGACTACCGCAATCGTCTTGTACTGGCGGGCCAGATAGGCCGCCGCTCCTTGTTGAATGGCCGAGGCAATCTCTTGCATGCGGTCATTGCCCGCGTCCTGACTCAGGATCCAGCTTCTTTGAATGAACCCGTAAGCTACTGCGGCAAGCCCGCATGCCAAGGCGAAATACAGCGCCATACTCGTCGACATGAACTGTCTCCTGTTGTCATATCAGTCGTTGAAAAATCCTCTTTGCACCCTTTTCAGCAACGCTGATCAAAGGTGCAAAGCAAGGTACCGTGGATGCTAAGGGAAGTAGGTCGGCCAAAGCAATTGCCTGTACTGGGTGTTTACCCAAAGTTCAAGGGTAAACCACAAGTCCTTTTGATCTGTCAGGCCCTGGCAAGCCAAGCCCTTAGAATGAGGGTTTTCCCTTTAGGCCAAAGAACATGAGTCTGCACAACGTCACTCCCGGCGCAAAAGCCCCTGAAGAGTTCAATGTCGTAATCGAAATTCCGATGAATGCGGATCCGATCAAGTACGAAGTTGACAAGGAAACGGGCGCACTGTTTGTCGACCGGTTCATGACGACAGCGATGCATTACCCGTGCAACTATGGCTATATCCCGCAGACGCTTTCGGATGACGGCGACCCTGTCGATGTGCTGGTGATCACGCCTTATCCACTGACCCCTGGCGTGGTGATCACCTGCCGCGCTGTAGGTGTTCTGAAGATGGAAGACGAAGCCGGAGGGGATGCAAAATTACTGGCGGTCCCGATTGAAAGAATCCTGCCGATGTACACCCACTGGCAGCGGCCGGAAGACGTGAACCCGATGCGTTTGAATGCAATCAGGCATTTCTTCGAGCATTACAAGGATCTGGAACCGAATAAATGGGTCAAGGTGCAGGGGTGGGAGGGACCTGAAGCGGCCCATGCTGAAATTGTCTCCGGCATTCAGGCCTACGCCGAGTTCAAGAAGTCCTGATTGCAGGCGCCGCCGGCCGGCGCCCGGTCACCGGTGGTCAAATCAGGGCTTTGAACGGCTGGTGAGATTCCAGTTCGTTCATGTAGTCCCGCATCGACTGCCCTTCCTGGGCTAGAAAGTCCGTTACGGCATTGCGAAAGCCAGGATGCGCAAGCCAATGGCTGGACTGAGTCACAACCGGCAGCAAGCCGCGCGCCATTTTGTGTTCGCCTTGGGCGCCGCCCTCGAAGCGTTGGTAGCCCCGTTCAATGCACCAAGCCAGGGGCTGGTAGTAGCAGGCGTCGAAATGAAGGCAAGAGACAGTTTCGACTGAACCCCAATAGCGGCCATAGGCGATGCGCTGCAGCGGATCCAGCGCCAGCAATGAAGCACCGATCCGTTGGTCGCCGCGCCTGGCAATGAAGAGCAGCCAGTTCGGCGACATATTCTTGCTCATCAGCTCGAAAAATTTGCGTGTCAGATAGGGCTGACTGTGGTGCGCGCGGTAAGTCAACTGGTAGCAGTGGTAGAAAAAGTCCCAGTCCTCATTGCTGATCTGCGCCCCCTCCAAGGTCTCGAACAGGATCCCGGCTTCCTGAACCTTTCGCTGTTCCTGCAGAATTTTCTTGCGCTTGTCGCGTTGCAAACTGGCCAGAAATTCTTCAAAAGTCGCATAAGGCAAAGGGCGGCGGTTCTGCCAGTGAAACTGCACGTTACTGCGCTCAATCCAGTCCAGAGCGAGCGCTGCTGAATGGTCTTGTTCAGCGCCGAACAACAGGTGGGCTGAGGACAGTTGCTGGTCTTGGGCCAGTGCTTGCAGTCCCTGCACCAACATTGCCCTGGATTCCGCGTCGATTGCCAGCAAGCGGCTTCCCGGTACCGGTGTGAACGGCACTGCGACCAGCAGCTTCGGGTAATAGGCCAGCCCATGCCTTTGATAGGCGTCAGCCCAGGCCCAATCGAACACATATTCGCCATAGGAGTGGTTCTTCAGATAGGCCGGGCAAGCCGCGACAAGCGTTTCGCCCAGCCACAGGCTGACGAACTGGGCCGTCCAGCCGGTTTCCGCAATCGCACAGCCGGCGTCATGCAAAGCCTGCAGATATTCCAACTGCATGAATGGGGTCGGCTGATCTTGTGTTGCCAGCAGCGCATTCCACTTTGCGCAGGAGAGTTCAGCCGGGTCAGAGTGAACGCGGATGACATAATCGGAGGAGCATTCATTCATCTATAAATTTCATGTCAGTGATCGTCGCGCTTGCGCAAATCAATGTCACCGTCGGTGACCTCGCAGGCAATGTCAGGAAGATCATTACCTATGGCAAAGCAGCCCATGCGGCCGGCGCCAAACTGCTGATCACCCCCGAACTGAGCTTGTGCGGCTATCCGCCCGAGGATTTGCTGCTGCGACCGGCTTTCATGCAGGCTTGCGCAGAGGCGTTGACAGAAATTGCGCGGGAGTTGGGTGACTGCTCTGATTTGCATGTGGTGGTCGGACACCCGCATCAGCGGGATGGCGAACGCGATCTTAGGTCCAAGAGCCAAGCCGTGCCTGCGCGCTTCAATGCAGCCTCGGTGCTGGCAGGGGGACAGATCTTGCAGACCTATTGCAAACGCGAGTTGCCCAATTACCAAGTCTTCGATGAACGCCGGTATTTCGTCTCAGGACGTGATGCTGGAGAGCGGCCGGTGGTTTTTGAAGCTGGAGGCCTGCGCTTCGGTTTGAATATCTGTGAAGACGCATGGTTTGACGAACCCGCTCGCGCTGCCAAGGCCGCAGGCGCGCAGGTCCTGTGCGTACTGAATGCCTCGCCCTTCCACCTCGGCAAGGTGGCCGAGCGCGAGGTGCGTATGGCAGAACGGGTTGTCGACGTCGGATTGCCACTGCTCTACGCGCATCTCGTTGGCGGGCAGGACGAAGTTGTGTTTGACGGCGCATCGTTTGCGCTCGATGGTCAGGGCCGCCTGGCTGCCCGGGCGCCGATGTTTGAAGAGGCCTTGACAATCGTCGAGGTCAGCGAAGACGGAAGTGTCAAGGGGAAGATTCTGCCTCTACCAGTCGAGGAGGCGCAAGCCTGGGCTGCCTTGGTGACCGGTGTTCGTGACTATGTCGGCAAGAACGGATTTCCCGGTGCCTTGATCGGCTTGTCGGGCGGTATCGATTCGGCCTTGGTACTCGCTATTGCCGTAGACGCGTTGGGCCCCGAGCGGGTTCGCACGGTGATGATGCCTTCGCCCTATACCGCAGACATTTCCTGGATCGACGCCCGCGAGATGGCTCAGCGCTTGGGTGTGCGCTATGACGAAAAGTCGATCGCACCGATGTTCGATGCATTCAACGCCTGCCTGGCTGATGAGTTTGCCGACCTGCCACAGGACGCGACCGAGGAAAACATCCAGGCAAGAATACGCGGCACGCTGTTGATGGCCTTGTCCAACAAGTTTGGCGCGATCGTCCTGACGACCGGCAACAAAAGCGAGATGGCGACCGGTTACTGCACACTCTATGGGGATATGGCGGGTGGCTTTGCCGTCATCAAGGATGTCGCCAAAACGCTTGTTTTCCGCCTGGCCCGCTGGAGAAACACCCAACCAACGCTGCACAGAGACGGCAGCATGTTGACTTTGGCCCCTGTTATCCCAGAGCGCATCATCACCAGACCGCCTTCGGCCGAGTTGCGTCCTGATCAGACCGATCAGGACAGTTTGCCGCCCTACGAAGTGCTCGATGCCATTCTCGGCAGGTATATGGAAGACGATCAATCAATTGCCGAGATCATTGCCGCAGGGTTTGCCGTGGCAGATGTCGAGCGTGTCACCCATTTGATCAAGACCAACGAATACAAACGACGCCAGGCACCGGTCGGAATCCGCATCACCCATCGTGCTTTCGGGCGAGACTGGCGCTATCCGATCACATCGAAGTTTCGTGCTTAAATCAAACATCGGCAATTCAGGAGTCCAGCCCCATGAAACAAATCACGGCCATCATCAAACCGTTCAAACTGGACGAAGTTCGCGAAGCAATGGCTGAAGTCG
This sequence comes from Roseateles toxinivorans, assembly GCA_945898095.1. Lineage (GTDB taxonomy): Bacteria > Pseudomonadota > Gammaproteobacteria > Burkholderiales > Burkholderiaceae_C > Paucibacter_A > Paucibacter_A toxinivorans_A. Next base: position 16,625 of record CAMDHE010000028.1, read on the forward strand.
GCGCTTCGGGCTTGACTGTCACCGAGGTCAAGGGTTTCGGGCGCCAGAAAGGTCATACCGAGCTCTATCGTGGTGCTGAGTATGTCGTCGATTTCTTGCCCAAGGTCAAGGTGGAGGTCGTCGTCAAGGATGCGGATGTCGAACGCTGCATTGATGCGATCGTCAAAGCTGCAAAGACCGGCAAGATTGGTGACGGCAAGATTTTCGTCACGGCGGTGGAACAGGTAGTTCGGATCCGTACCGGGGAAACTGACGAGGCTGCGGTTTAAGGATGCTCTAAATAACTCAACGCGAGCGGGTGCGGTGCGGATCGGGATGGGATGCAAGAAATGCAACGCCGCAGACCGCCCGAGGCCGCGCTAGCACAAGCCGTGAGGGGTTATGCAGAGCATCCCTAAGTCTGAGTTAGCCTGGCATCAGATGCCGGGCGATTTGACTTGGCGCCAAGTCACAAGGCGAGTCCCGCAGATCCTGTCATGCAGGAATTGTTTTTGCGGATGAAGCTTGGCCAGCAAGGCATAAGCAATGATGCCGGCAAGCAGGGCGGAGAAAACAACGCCACCTGAACGTTGCATGTCGGACAGATAAAGCCCGGCGAGAGCAGGCAGAAACCAGAGCCAGCTCAAGGCATAGCGCGACAATGCCCGGCCCTTGGTAAGCGGTCTGCCTTGGAGATCGAGGACCCTGAGATGCCAAGTCTGCATGGCCAAGGTTTGACCACTTTTTGACCAGAAGTAGACAAAATAGAGCGCGAAGACCGAAGCAACTGCAGCCATCAGTCCGTAGCGGTAATCCAGTGCATGCCTTTGCTGAAACAGCGGGGAGAAGATCAATCCGGTGACGACCGCCAAAGCGAAAAGCAACACGCCTTCGTAGGCGAAACAAGCCAGGCGGCGAAATAGCCCGGGAATTTCAGCTTCAGCCCATCCTGGCCTTGTCATTGCTTGGCGAGTTTTGGTTCTGTCTTGGCTTGTTTGGGCAACAAGGTCTTGCTGTCAACCAACGCCGGGTCTGCAAACACTTTGGTCTGGCCAGCCTGCAGGTGTGCGGGTTGACTGCTGACCTGTGTGATCAGCATTGTGCTGGCACCTTGCTTGGCCTGAAGCACCGACGGCGCAACCTGCTTCACCAGCGGCCCCTTGGGTGCTGCCGGAACAAGATTCGACTTGAGTTGGGACGCGCCTTCAGTCGCAACGTTGTTGGCCGCAGGCGCTTTCTTGCTCAGTTTGCTGGCCGCTTTGTCTGACAATTCCTGCCTTTTTTCAGCAGGAAGTGCTTGATAGGCAGCCCATTTCGCCTCGCGCTCGTCGGACTTTACCTGCTGGGTGACCTGAAAGCCGATTCGAGCTTGCTGCCGTTCAGTCGGAGTCAAACTTGCCCAATCACGCATTCGTTCCTGCATACGTGCCTGTTCATCCGCTTGGAGCATGGGTAAACGCCCGGCCACATCCAGCCATTTCCTGCGGCGGGATGCATCAAGGCTGTCCCAGTCGCGTTCCAGTGGGGCCAAGGCCTGTTTCTGCGCTTGGGTGAGCTCTTTCCACATCAAGGGCGCGGGCAGACTTGTCGCAGAAATTGGCTTCGCACCTGCCGCTGTCGGCTGAACTTGAAGCGGGGCCAAGGGTGCGCTAGCGGCTGCCAATTCAGTCGCTGGGGGCTGTTCGCTGGCTTGGGACCATGCTGTCTGGCCTGCGCAGAGCATCAAGCCCGCCATTGCCAATGCCCTAAATTCCATGCTGCAGAAGGCTCTGCAGACTTCCTGGCTTGATGTCAAACCGGTCATGCAATGTCGATCACTCTTGCTCATCGCTGAGGAATTCCGAAAATCCTGGATCGCTATAGGCTGCAAGAGGCAGTTTTCCGGACAGCAAGGCCGTGTCAATTTCTGCGGCCGCCTTGATTTGCTCGTAAAGCTGACCATTCTGGATCAGCAAGATGCCAATCACCAGCAAGAGCATTGGCAGGAATGATGCGAGTTTGAACCAGCGAGGCGAACCCAGTCCACCCGCCATCGCCAAAGCATTGCCAGAACGTACGACGAGCGACCCGGGAGCAAGCTTCAGGGCCGCTTGAGCCGATCGGGCATGTTGTGCCTTGCACAAGGCCTGCTCTCGTGCAAACCGGAGTCGCTCTGATATGTCGTGTGGCGTCGCCTGGCTGTGCTCAGCCAAGCCAGCGACAACATACAGCCCAAACCGAGCCTCCAGCTCTTGGGAAAAATCCGAATTTTGCTGCTTGTTCATCATGAAATCCCCTTTGCTTTGAGTGACTTGGCCAACGAGTGAACGGCTCTGGAACAATGCGTCTTGACACTTCCCTCTGAACAACCCATCACAAGGGCAGTCTCCGCGACATCAAACTCTTCCCAATAACGCAGCAGGAAGGCTTCCCGTTGACGTGCCGGTAATTGTGCGACTTCTTCGTCGATTGCGCGCAAGATTTGTGCCCGGGACACCTCATCGGCTGCGCTCAGCGCTCCCAGCGCCCCTTCTTGTGATTCCAGCATGTCAGACAGGTCAAAGTCTCCTTCCGGGTCTGAAGACTCGAAATCAGACATATTGCTCATCAGGCCAGTGCGAACCTTCTTGCGCCTGAAGAAATCCATTGTGGCGTTCGACAAAATACGCTGGAACAGCAGGGGCAGTTCCGCTGCAGGCCGGTCGAAGTATTTTTCAGCCAGTCGCATCATCGCGTCTTGCACGATGTCAAGTGCCGAGTCGTCATCTCGCACCAAATAGGACGTCCGCTTGAAGGCACGCCTGTCGATAGTGCGCAGAAAGTCGTTGAGTTCTTTGTCGGTGGCCAAGGGTAGGAGACGGGATTGCCCGGAACTGGCGAAACAGCCTCGATTATCGCATCGCGCAAGGGTTTGCCCGCGTTCGGGTCCGACTCAGTGCATAATCCACGGTTGCACAAGAGTTTTGATCTTGAATTGGTCACCCGACAGGGGCGGCCGAGTTCCCAGATTGCGCAGGTTCCGAGTCCGCCTCAAAAGGGTGCGAGAAGGAGCACCAATGGTTTTTCGTCAGAGAAATTCACAAAGGTTCTAAATGGACATGTCTAGCGCGGAATTAAAGCGTTCCCTGGTCAATGACGATCGGGCGCAGCCACATTCCCCCACCCCCTCAGATCCAGAGCTGAATGGCTCTGAAATTATCGTTCGCTGCCTGCAGGCCGAAGGTGTCAAGTACCTTTGGGGCTATCCTGGCGGTGCAGTGCTGTATATCTACGACGCGCTGTTCAAGCAGGACACCATCAGGCATGTACTGGTGCGTCATGAGCAGGCTGCCGTGCACGCGGCCGATGGCTATGCGCGGGCCACCGGCGATGTGGGCGTTGCCCTGGTGACATCTGGTCCGGGTGCCACGAATGCCGTGACAGGCATCGCGACTGCCTACATGGACTCGATTCCGATGGTCATCATCACGGGTCAAGTGCCGACAGCGGCAATCGGGCTTGATGCGTTCCAGGAATGCGACACCGTTGGCATCACTCGCCCCATCGTCAAGCACAACTTCCTGGTCAAGGACGTCAGGGATCTGGCATTGACCATGAAAAAGGCCTTTCACATCGCTCGGACCGGTCGTCCCGGGCCGGTAGTGGTCGACATCCCCAAGGACGTCTCGATGCACAAGACCAGCTTCAGCTACCCCGAGAAGGTGGAGATGCGGTCATACAACCCGGTGCGCAAAGGCCATACGGGTCAGATCCGCAAGGCAGTGCAGTTGCTCCTGCAGGCCCAACGGCCTTATATCTATACCGGCGGCGGCGTGATTCTTGGCGAAGCTTCGGCCGAGTTGCGTGAACTGGTAGCGCTGCTCGGTTACCCCTGTACCAATACTTTGATGGGTCTTGGAGCCATGCCTGCGAGCGACCCGCGGTTCCTGGGCATGCTGGGACTGCACGGTACCTACGAGGCCAATATGTCGATGCAGCACTGCGATGTGCTGCTCGCTGTGGGGGCTCGTTTCGACGACCGGGTGATCGGCAACCCCAAGCATTTCGCTTCTGTCCAGCGCAAGATCATCCATTTAGACATTGATCCATCGTCGATTTCCAAGCGCGTGCGGGTGGACATTCCGATCGTGGGTGATGTCAAGGATGTCTTGCAGGAAATGATTCACCAGGTCAAGGAAGCGCAAAACCGGGCGGACAGCGCATCCTTGAGTTCCTGGTGGAACCAGATCAACGAATGGCGTCGTCGCGATTGCTTGAAGTACACGCCTTCGGATCTTGTCATCAAGCCGCAGATGGTGGTCGAAACGCTTTGGAATTTGACCCGCGACCAGGAGACCTATGTAACCTCGGATGTTGGCCAGCACCAGATGTGGGCTGCGCAGTTCTATCGCTTTGAAGAGCCACGGCGCTGGATAAATTCCGGTGGCTTGGGCACCATGGGTGTGGGGTTGCCCTATGCCATGGGGATCAAGCTGGCAAGGCCCGAAGCCGAGGTGTTCTGCATCACAGGAGACGGCTCGATCCAGATGAATATCCAGGAGCTATCGACCTGTCAGCAATATCAGACGCCGGTCAAGATCATCTCCTTGAACAACCGTTATCTGGGCATGGTGCGGCAGTGGCAGGAACTCGACTACGGCGGCCGCTACTCGCATAGTTACATGGAAGCTTTGCCCGATTTCGTCAAGTTGGCCGAGGCTTACGGGCATGTTGGCCTTGTGGTTGACAAACCGTCTGATGTGGAACCAGCGCTGCGCGAGGCGATCCGGTTGAAGGATCGCACCGTGTTTCTGGATATTCGCACCGACCCGACCGAGAACGTCTGGCCGATGGTCAAGGCGGGCAAGGGCATTTCAGAAATGCTGCTGGGGTCTGAGGACCTGTGATATTTCGAAGCGGATTCGAGGCCAATGCGTTACCTCGCCTGGCTGGCGAATTGGTGGAAAGAGTCCCACAGCCCGGACATTGAGTTCAATCGAAGGACGTGGCCAAGGGCCTGTGGTTACCGCTGCAGGCTTGAAGAGCGCGAAGCACGAGATTTACTATGAAACACATCATTGCATTGCTGATCGAGAACGAACCCGGTGCCTTGTCACGGGTTGTGGCGCTTTTTTCGGCGCGTGCTTACAACATCGAGAGCCTGACTGTGGCTCCGACCGAGGACGCCTCGCTGTCGCGCATGACAATTGTCACCAGCGGATCGGACGAAGTCATTGAACAGATCACCAAGCATCTGAACCGCTTGATCGAAGTGATCAAGGTGGTCGACCTGACAGAAGGTCATTACACACAGCGCGAACTGATGTTGATCAAGGTCCGCGCTGTCGGCAAGGAGCGTGAAGAAATGAAGCGCACGGCGGATATTTTTCGCGGCCGCATCATCGACGTGACCGAGAAGACCTACACGATAGAGTTGACCGGTGACTCATCCAAGCTCGATGCATTCATCGAGTCCGTCGACCGGGCCTCAATTCTGGAGACGGTGCGCACCGGAACCAGCGGTATCGGCCGCGGCGAGCGCATCTTGCGCGTCTGACGTAAATCTGATTTTTCCATTCCTTTTACTGATTTTTTTCTGGAGACCGACATGAATGTTTACTACGATAAAGACGCGGACCTGAGCCTGATCAAGGGCAAGAACGTCACCATCATCGGCTATGGCTCGCAAGGTCACGCGCATGCTCAAAACTTGAATGACAGTGGCGTCAAAGTCACGGTCGGTCTGCGCCGCAGCGGTGCTTCCTGGGCCAAGGCAGAAAATGCCGGACTGCAAGTCGCCGACATTGCTGATGCAGTCAGGGCCGCTGACGTGGTGATGATGTTGTTGCCCGACGAACAGATCGCTGAAGTCTATAAGCTGGAAGTTGAACCCAACATCAAGCATGGCGCTTCGCTGGCTTTTGCCCACGGGTTCAATGTGCATTACGGTCAAGTCACGCCCCGCGCTGACCTGGATGTCTGGATGGTTGCTCCCAAGGCTCCCGGCCACACGGTCCGCGGTACTTACACGCAGGGTGGCGGTGTACCGCACTTGATCGCAGTCTATGCCGACCAGTCAGGTCGCGCGCGCGACTTGGCGCTGTCCTATGCCGCAGCCAATGGTGGCGGCAAGGCAGGCATCATCGAGACCAACTTCCGCGAAGAGACTGAGACTGACCTGTTCGGCGAGCAGGCCGTGCTGTGCGGCGGTACGGTCGAACTGATCAAGGCCGGATTTGAAACCTTGGTTGAAGCTGGCTACGCGCCTGAGATGGCTTATTTTGAATGCCTGCATGAGTTGAAGCTGATCGTCGATCTGATCTATGAAGGCGGCATCGCCAACATGAACTACTCGATCTCCAACAACGCCGAATATGGTGAATATGTCACCGGGCCGAAGATCGTCACCTCGGCGACCAAAGACGCGATGCGTCAATGCCTGAAGGACATCCAGACGGGCGAATATGCCAAGAGCTTCATTCTGGAAAACAAGGCGGGTGCCCCCACCTTGCTGAGCCGTCGCCGATTGACTGCCGAACACCAGATCGAGCAAGTCGGCGAGAAACTGCGCGCGATGATGCCCTGGATCAAGAAGAACCGCCTGGTTGACCAGTCGAAGAACTGATCTGGAACGGCAAGACCTCGGGCTGAGAGTTAGGGGGGGGCTCTGCTCCCAACCGTTCCTGACTCTTGATCGACAAGCCACGCCCGCCTTTTGGCTTGCGTGGCTTTTTTTCATGGCTCCTCTGCTGTATCCTCTGGATCCATGACTGATTCCAAGAATCCTCCCGAACCAAACGATGATGATGAATTGCTGGCGCCGCTTCGGCCGCGCCGCAAGGGCATCTACATACTTCCCAATCTGTTCACTCTGGCGGCCCTGTTCGGTGGCTTTTACGCCATCGTGATGGCGATGAATGGCCGCTTCGAACAATCGGCTTACGGCATCTTCTGTGCGATGGTGCTGGATAGCCTGGATGGCCGTGTGGCCAGAATGACCAATACCCAAAGCACATTTGGCGAGCAGATGGACAGTCTTTCGGACATGGTGTCCTTCGGCGCTGCTCCGGCGCTGATCATGTATATCTGGGCCTTGCAGGGCCTGGGAAAAATGGGTTGGCTGGCCTCGTTCATCTATTGCGCCGCTGCCGCGCTGCGACTTGCACGCTTCAATACGAATCTGGCGGTCGTCGACAAGCGTTTTTTCCAGGGTCTGCCAAGCCCGGCTGCCGCAGCCTTGCTCGCCGGCCTGGTCTGGACCTTGGATGACGCTGGGTTCAAGTCGATTCACAGCAATCCGACATTGGCCTGGGTGGCGTTTGGTTTCACGCTTTATGCAGGCTTGACCATGGTGACCAACGTTCCTTTTTTCAGTTTCAAGGATGTCAGTTTCAAACGCTCGGTGCCATTTGTCGTGATCGTCGCGATTGCCTTGGGCATAGCGGTCATCAATATTGATCCCCCGATCGTTCTCTTCTGCCTGTTCTGTGGCTACGGTGTTTCGGGCTACGCGATCTATATCTACAAACGTCTAAAGGGTCGACCGGTCAGTCTGATCGCGATTTCAACCGACGAGCCCGATGAAAAAGGCCTGCATCAGTGAGGCCGTGCTATATTGAGGTCATGACGAATCTGCATTCAGTGCTGCTACTGCTATCCAACGGGCCTCGGGCACGCTGATCGCAAACGTCACAAGATTTTTTTGCATCCCCGGCCCGCCAAGCAGTAGCTTCGCGGGCCGTTTTGTTTTTCAATTCAGCGCTTCAGGAGACCCTCATGGCAGATCAATTGATCATCTTCGATACGACTTTGCGCGATGGCGAGCAGTCGCCGGGCGCTTCGATGACCAAGGACGAAAAATTGCGCATAGCACGCCAACTCGAGCGTCTGCGCGTCGATGTGATCGAGGCCGGTTTTGCCGCGTCATCAAACGGCGATTTCGAAGCGGTCAAGGCGATTGCCGGGGCGGTTCGCGAGAGCACGATATGTTCTTTGGCACGAGCCAATGACCGCGACATTGCCCGGGCTGCCGAAGCCTTGCAAGGTGCCGAGCGCTCGCGCATCCATACCTTCATCGCCACCAGCGAGCTCCATATGGAGAAAAAACTACGCATGACGCGCGAGCAGGTGTTCGAGCAGGCCAGGTTGTCGGTGCGTTTTGCCCGCAACCTGACAGGTGACGTCGAGTTTTCAGCCGAGGATGGCTACCGCTCCGACGTGGATTTTCTCTGCCGAGTTGTCGAGGCGGTCATCAGGGAAGGCGCACGAACTATCAATATTCCCGATACGGTCGGTTATGCGATTCCTGAGCTGTATGGCAACTTCATCAAGACCCTGCGCGAACGCGTGCCCAACTCTGACCAGGCAATCTGGTCTGTGCATTGCCACAATGACCTCGGCATGGCGGTTGCCAACTCTCTGGCTGGCGTACAGATCGGTGGGGCTCGGCAGATCGAATGCACGATCAATGGCCTGGGAGAGCGGGCCGGGAATTGTTCGCTCGAAGAAGTCGTGATGGCAATCAAGACCAGGCGCGACTATTTCGGCCTGGACCTGAATGTCGACGCTTCGCAAATCCTCGCTGCATCACGGTTGGTGTCGCAGACGACCGGGTTTGTCGTGCAGCCGAACAAGGCAGTCGTCGGTGCCAACGCTTTTGCACATGCCTCAGGTATCCATCAGGACGGCGTACTCAAAGCTCGGGACACCTACGAAATCATGCGTGCCGAGGATGTTGGCTGGTCTGCCAACAAGATCGTCCTGGGCAAACTCAGCGGCCGCAATGCTTTCAAGCAACGCCTGCAGGAACTTGGAATTGCGCTGGAGTCCGAAGCGGAAATCAACCATGCGTTCGTCCGGTTCAAGGATCTGGCTGATCGCAAGAACGAGATTTTTGACGAGGACATCATCGCGCTCGTGATGGATGAAGGAGTGGGTTCCGAGCAGGAACATTACCGACTGGTCGCGCTCTCGCAGCGCTCGGAAACCGGCGAACGGCCACATGCCAGCGTGGTATTTTCTATCGGACAGGTCGAACATCATGCCGAGAGCGATGGCAATGGACCCGTCGACGCTACCGTCCGCGCGATCGAGTCGACCGTCAACAGTGGAGCAGAGTTGCTGCTTTATTCGGTCAACGCGATCACCAGTGGCAATACGGAGTCACAAGGCGAAGTGACCGTCCGGTTGCAGCATGCGGGGCGTGTGGTGAACGGCATCGGAGCTGATCCGGACATTGTTGTGGCTTCAGCCAAAGCTTATTTAAGTGCCTTGAACAAATTACACAGCAAAATCGAACGCGTCTCTGCACAGGGATGAGACTCAATTGAGACCAGACCTTGCCGCTCGGTCGTCGCATTCAGGGCAGGTTTGGCTCAATCGAAGAGTCAAAAGGATGCTCTGCATAATCCCTCACGGTTTGTGATAGCGCGGCCTCGGGCGGTCTGCGGCGTTGCATTTATTGCCAATAGCACGCGCTATTGGCCGCAAAATGCGCCTTGCATCCCATCCTGATCCGCACTACACACACACGCGTTGAGTTATGCAGAGCATCCTAAAGTCAGCAAGTGCAATATCCAACTTGAAGAAATGCCTTCAAGTTTTTGATCTTTAGGGTGTTTTTCGTATAACCTGTCGGCAATAGCAAGTTACCGGGAGTCAGGTTGAAGTCGATCGCGTCAAATTTCTTGGGTATGGTTCTGGGCTTTTCTGTTCTGTTGGCAGCTTTGGCCTTGCCAGTCCATGCCGCCGTTGACGAACCAAAGTCAGCCCCGAGCAAACTGGCCAAGAGTCTGCAGAAGACCAAGCCTGCCAAAACGACCGGTTCGCGTTTGCGCAAAGCCGCTGCCGTGGCGGGCGTTGCTGCGGTTGCAGTACCTTCGGTCGGGCAACTTCATGGTTTGCATTCGGTCGTAGATGCGCTTGATTTGAAGTCAGGCGTGGCGCTGGTGCTGGACCAGGACACCAACGAAGTCCTGTTTTCGAAAAATTCGCAAGCTGTTTTACCGATCGCGTCGATTACCAAGTTGATGACAGCGCTGGTCGTCGTTGAAGCGGGGCAGTCCCTGGACGAAAAGCTGACCATCAGCGAGGAAGACATCAACACCGAAAAGCGCTCAAGCTCGCGTTTGCCCGTCGGCACTAGCTTGTCGCGTGGGGAAATGTTGCATCTCGCTTTGATGGCATCCGAGAATAGGGCTGCGGCTGCACTCGGCCGCAACTATCCGGGTGGACTGCAGGTTTTCGTCGACGCGATGAATCACAAGGCGCAACTTCTAGGCATGAGCGGCACGCAATATGTTGAGCCGAGCGGATTGTCGAGTCGCAATCAATCGACCGCCATGGACCTTGCTGTGCTGGTGAAGGTCGCGCATGAAGTGCCGCTGTTGCGTGAATTGTCTACTTCACGTGAATTCCAGGTGGCGTTAGGTCGCAGACAACTGCAGTTCCACAATACCAACCGACTTGTCAGCAGCCCGGCATGGGACATCGGTTTGCAAAAGACCGGCTTCATCAATGAGGCGGGACGTTGTCTGGTGATGCAAGCCCGCATGGCCGGACGCAAATTGATCATGGTGTTCCTGGACTCGACCGGTAAGAACACCAGAATCGGCGACGCGGAACGCGTACGCAAATGGATCAACAGCAACCCGTCAGCTTTATTGAAAGAAGCGAAGGTCGCTATCTGAGATGGCTGATTCGCATAAAAAACGCGCTCAATTGAGCGCGTTTTTTTGCGTGAACGCTTTCAACCTCGGTAACCCAGCGCTGATGAAATTTCTGCGGCGGTCTGTTTCAGCTTGAGCAACCAGGATTCTTCTAGCCGATCAGCAGGTGCCGAAATCGACAGCCCGGCGATCAGTTTGGACTGGTCATCGTAAATGCCTGCAGCCATACAGCGAACACCAAGTTCCAGTTCTTCGTCATCGCGGGCGACACCGCGCTGACGTACGAATGCCATTTCCCGCTCCAGCGCATTGATGTCAGTAATGCTGTTGTGGGTATGCCCGGCCAGACCGGTACGCGTCGCATAACCGCGGACCCGTACCGGCTCGTCACTGGCCAGGAATAATTTCCCTACCGATGTCAGGTGCAGTGGCGCTCGTCCACCGATCGCGCGCACGACTTGCATACCCGACCGTTCGCTATAGGTACGCTCGATGTAGACGATTTCATCGCCCTGGCGTACTGATAGATTGACGGGTTGGTGGGTGAATTTGTGCAACTCGCGCATAGGCCCCAGGGCGGCCTCGCGGACATCAAGCCTGGCTTTGACCAGGTTGCCGAGTTCCAACATCCGCATACCGAGCCGGTAGCTTCCGGCCTCCGGACGGTCGACGAATCGGCCCAAGGCCAGATCATTGAGAATCCGGTGGGCAGTCGACGGATGCAAACCGGTTGTTGCGCTGATCTGTTTCAAGGAGACCGGATCCTGGTGACTTGCCAGCACGTCAAGCAAGGCAAAAGTGCGTTCCAGCACCTGGATGGCGGGTGATTTGACCTCTTCGTTTTTCATGCGTCGATTGTGCTGGAGAAATCAAATTTTTGCATTGCGAAAATTAGTTTCATCAGTCGAATGAGCAGTTGCTGTTCTTCGCTGTTGAAAATCCGCATCGAATAGCCCCGCTGAAGACAATTGCCGAGCTGAGACTTGGCTGGATTTTGCACATTCACCAATGGCCGGTGGCTGCTGTGATCGCTGCTGTCCGCCCCGACCTGACCGCGCCCTCCAAAGTGGCCGGGTAGGGTCCCGCTACATAGTCCCCGGCGGCGAAAAGTCCAGGGCTTATGCGCGCTGCGGGGCGTTGCAAATCTGGCGTGCAGGCGAAAGTCGCGCGTTTTTCAGCCAGAACTTTGAGGATTTTTGGCGGGCTGTGCCAGTTGATTTCACGCTCAGCCTGTTGCAAGGTCGCCAAGCCTGTTTCGGCCAAACCGCGCGCGACCCAGGGTGCTGCGCCGCTGATGACGAAGGCAAAACGTCCAGGCGCGTGACCCAATTGGCCCAGATCGAAGACAAATTGGGCTGGCGCTTGCGCGCCTTCCTGCAAGGCAAGCATCGGCGCAGGCAGGACTGATCCCGGGCTTTCCAGATAGACGGTGATGATCGGCTCGAATCGCAGTGCCCTTGCTTTGAATGCCCAGTCCGGTGCATTGTTGTTGCAAAGCCTTGCTGCTTCTGCCGAGGTGCAGGCGAGGATCACGGCATCAAACGGTTCGCCGTCGGCCAGCCATTGATTTCCCTGCTGCTCCAGGCTTTGCAGACGCTGCCCAAGGCGCAGGACGGACCCTTGGTCCTGAAGCCAGGTTTGGGCCGGGTCGGCCAGCAAGCAGGACAGCGGGACACGCGGCAGCAGCAGGTCGGAACTGCCGCTTCCACCAAATAGCGAATCTTGCAAGACACGCAGGAACACCCTCGCACTGGCTTGTCCTGAGGCTGTGTTCATGGCCGCAATGCAGAGCGGAGCGATCAACTCTTGCCTGACAATGGCGGGTAAATCAGCGCAGAGTTGATCGACGGTCAACTCGGCCGCACATTGGAAACGCTGCAGCAACCATCCGGCTGCCGTCGCCAGCAGACGCGCCCGCGCTGCCAGCGGCCAGGCTTGATAGGCCAATATGCCTCTCACAAAGCTCGGCAACGGCCGACCCGGGGGCAGGCTCAAGCCCTCATGGCGGGGGTAGCGCAGCCGCAGTGGCAAACGCAGCAGGACTTCAGAATGATCGACGCCAATGGTTGCCAGCAACTCCAGGCAATGTCGATAAGCGCCGATCAATATATGCTGGCCGTTGTCCAGAGGCGCTCCGCCAAGATCTGACGAAACCGCTGTGTTGTCGTACAGGCTGCGCGCTCTGCCGCCCAATTGCGGGGCCATCTCAAACAGCGTCACCGCTTGCCCGAGCTGACTTGCATGTACTGCAGCTGAAATGCCGGCCCAACCGCCGCCGATCACTGCCACGCGTCGTTGGGGCAAGGCTCGACTTGGCATCAACGGCCGTACAAGCTGGTGCGAACTGCGATCCAGACCTTGCGCAGTGGCGTTAGAGAAATGCGCTGCTGCAGGACTTGGAAATTTTCGCGCTCGATTTCGCGCAACAAGGTCCGGTAGATGTTCGCCATCATCAGCCCGGGCTTTTGCGTGCGGCGATCAGACTCGGGCAGCAAGGCGAAAGCTTCGTCATAAAGTTGATGCGCACGGCCGGCCTGGAACTGCATCAAGGCGGTGAAACGCTCGCTATATCCCCAGGGCCGGCTGCGCTGCAGAATTTCATGGGCCCTGACGTCAAATTGCTGGAGTTCCGAAATGGGCAGGTAGATTCGGCCGCGCCTGGCATCGTCGCCAACGTCGCGGATGATATTGGTCAGTTGCATGGCTAGGCCGAGCTTGTGGGCATAGGCTTTGGTGCCCGCCTCGGTACTGCCAAAAATGCCGGCTGCGACTTCACCGACAACGCCGGCGACCAGATGGCAATAGCGCTGCAGGCCGGCGTAGTCCAGAAAGCGGTTCTGGTCCAGATCCATCTGGCAACCCTCGATGACTGCATGCAAATGCTCGAGCCTGATGTCGTAACTGGCGCAATGCGGCATCAGCGCGCGCATGACCGGATGCTGGGGAGCTCCTGCAAATGAGCTGGCAGTTTCCTTGTGCCACCAAGCCAGCTTGGTCGCTGCAACACCTGGATCCTGCGTTTCATCGACGACATCATCGATTTCGCGGCAAAATGCATAGAAGGCAGTGATGGCTGCGCGCCGGTCCGAAGGCAGAAACAAGAAGGCGTAGTAGAAGCTCGAGCCGCTCTTGGCGGTCTTCTCCTGCACATATTGCTCGGGAGTCAAGAAACCTCCTTGGGGTTGATCGGCGCACGCATCCGCAGCGCTCGCCACAGCATTGTGGGGGCATCCGTTGCGGTCAGCACAGGGCGCTGAGTCAGACTGGCGTAATGCATAGCTTTGATTTTCTCAAGAATTCGCAAGCCGCCTTGTACGACCAGTCGCAACTCCCAACCTGCGCGCCCCTTGATTTGATGAACCAAGGGCGCGCCCTCCAGCATCAGTTGCCTGGCCCATTCGCAGAGCTCCCGGGTCATTGCACGGGCTGCCTGACTGTCGCTACAAGCCAGTAGGTCGCCGCGGTTGAGGCGATGTCGGTCGAGATCGGTCTGGGGGGCATAGACGCGACCTTGAGGCCCATCACGACTGAAATCCTGCCAGAAATTGATCAATTGCAGGCTGCTGCAAATCGCGTCCGAACGTTCAAGCGCTGCGGCATCGCCGACACCATAAAGGTGCAGCAACAGACGCCCAACCGGATTGGCCGAGCGGCGGCAATAGTCCAGCAGATCTTCCCGGTCGACATAAGAGGATTTGTGCAAATCCTGCTCGAACGCATCCAGCAGGTCATGCAGCAAGGGCAATGGCAAACGAAACTGGTGCAGGACTTCAGCCAATGGATTAAATACGCTTGAGGCCCAGCGTGCTGACGGCTCCCGGCCATCTGTAACTGCCTGTAGATCGCGTCGATAGTCGCGTAATTCGGCGCTGCGGCGCTCCGGGCTGGCCTCGCCTTCGTCGGCCAAGTCATCGGCCGTGCGGGCAAATTGATAGATGGCAGCCACGGCAGGACGCAGGGCCATTGGGCAAAGCCAGGAGGCTACCGGGAAATTTTCGTAGTGTTGTTGGCTCACGGGCAGGATTGTGGGTGTTTTAGGTCTGCTGCGGGGACAGTCTTCATTTGACAATTGACGAGGGTTTGCGTACATTAATGACCCTTCGGTCAGTAGCAATCTTTTTAGACCATCGGACCTCGGGGTCCTGAGTCCAAATCGAGTTTGAATGCTCTGATCCAGGCTGTACTTGTCGAGGTTCCTCATGTCTCAACTCTCCCCCAAAAAAATCCTGCCATTGATTGTGTCGCTGCTATTTTTCAATGGGTGCAGCCAGCAAGCAGTGGGTCCAGAACCCGAACGAGCCGTGCGTACGCTGGTGGTAAAAACAGAGGCCACCGGATTGAGTCGCGAATATGCAGCTGAGATTCGCGCCAGGATCGAGTCCCGCTTGTCGTTCCGTGTTCCCGGCAAACTGCTCGAACGCAAGGTCAACCTTGGCGATCAGGTCAAAGCAGGGCAGCTTCTGGCCCGGCTCGATGCTCAGGATTTGCTGCTGGCCCAGGCCGCGGCTCAGGCTGGATTGCAGGCCGCAACGATCAACCGCGACCTCTTGCGGGCCGACTACAAACGCTATGTCGAGTTGCGCGAACAAGGTTTCATCAGCGCGGCCGAGCTTGATCGACGCGATGTCGCATTGAAGGCCGCTCAGGCGCAACTTGACCAAGCGCAGGCGCAGGCCAGCGCCCAGGGCAACCTGACAAGCTATGCGCGTTTGCTTGCCGATGTTGCTGGCCTGGTGACCGGTGTCGATGCCGAGCCTGGCATGGTGGTGCCGGCTGGTGCGAGCATTCTGCGAGTGGCACAGGATGGATCGCGCGACGTGGTGTTCTCTGTGCCAGAGGATCAATTGCCCGTCTTGCGCGCCGCAGCCAACCGTCCCGAGGGCTTGCAAATCAAACTCTGGAGCGATCCACCTGCTCAAGCAGCGCGTACCGTGACATTGCGCGAAGTTTCTGCAGCAGCAGACCCTGTCACCCGCACCTTTCTGGTCAAGGCCGATGCAGGCCGCAATGATGTCAAGTTGGGGCAATCGGCGACGGTGATCTTGCGATTGCAAAGCGTCGATTCCCTGATCAAGCTGCCGCTGACGGCGTTGATGCAACAAAAAGGCCAGACCATGGTGTGGTTGCTGGACTCGGCCTCGATGACAGTCAAACAGCAGGTTGTTCAGGTCGGCGCAGCTGCCGGCAACGAGGTGGTGATCGCTGCCGGCTTGTTGCCCGGTCAGGAATTGGTGGTGGCTGGCGTGCACACATTGACCTCGGGTCAAAAGGTCAAACGCTATCAAGTATCCGCCGCGGCGGCAGCAAATTGAATCGCGCGCAACCATGAACGCAAATATGCAAAGCCGCTTCAATATCTCGCGCTGGGCGCTGGAGCACCCGGCACTGACCCGCTACCTGATGATCGTGCTGATGGCGGTCGGTTTCGCGACCTATTTCCAGCTGGCTCAGGACGAAGATCCGCCGTTTACTTTCCGCGCGATGGTCGTGCGAGCCTATTGGCCGGGCGCCACCGCCCAGCAAATGGCCGAGCAGGTCACCGACAAGATCGAACGTACCCTGCAGGAAGTTCCCTATGCCGACAAGATTCGCAGCTACACCAAGCCGGGTGAATCGTTGACGTTTTTCCAGGTCAAGGACAGCACTCCGGCCAAGGAAGTTGCCGATGTCTGGTACCAGGTGCGCAAACGCGTCAGCGACCAACGTGGAAACTTGCCGCAAGGTACGGTCGGACCATTCTTCAACGATGATTTCGGCGATGTCTACGGCTCGATCTTTGCGCTTTCTGCCGATGGCTTCAGTGCCGAGGAACTGCGCGAGCATGCCGAACGCGTGCGTTCGAGGCTGCTGACCGTGCCGGATGTGGCCAAGGTCGAGGTTTTTGGCGCGCAGGCAGAGAAGATCTTCATCGAAATTTCCCAAAAACGGCTGGCAAGTCTTGGGCTTGATTTCGGCCAGGTGATCAATCAGCTCGGCGCACAAAATGCCGTCGAGGGCGCGGGCGTACTAAAGACCGACAGCGGCAACCTGCAGGTGCGGGTGCAAGGTCAGTTCAATTCGGTTCAAGCCTTGAAGGATTTTTCCATCCGTGCCGTCAACCCCGTAACAGGGCAGGCGAGCAACTTGCGCTTGGCAGATATTGCCGAGATCAAGCGGGGTTATCTCGATCCGCCAGCGGTCATGGTCCGCCATCAGGGCAAGTCGGTGATCGCTTTGGGTGTTTCTATGTCCAAAGGCGGTGAAATCATTGCTTTGGGGCATTCGTTACAGAAGGCTGCGACGCAGATCAGGGCGAATCTGCCGGCTGGGATCGAACTGGTGCAGATCCAGAATCAACCCGATTCGGTGGCACGCTCGGTCAATGAATTTGTCCGTGTCTTGATCGAGGCTGTGGCGATCGTGCTGGCAGTCAGTTTCATTGCCTTGGGTCTGCATTCCCGGCCGCTACGGATTGACGTCTGGCCTGGGTTGGTTGTCGCTATCACGATCCCGTTGGTGCTTGGAGTCACCTTCATCGCAATGTTTTACTGGGGTGTGGGGCTGCACAAGATCTCTCTGGGCTCATTGATCATTGCCTTGGGACTGTTGGTTGACGACGCGATTATTTCGGTCGAGATGATGGTGCGAAAGCTGGAGGAGGGCTACGACATGATGCACGCGGCCACCTTTGCCTACGAGGCTACCGCGATGCCGATGTTGACCGGTACGCTGATCACGGCTGTCGGATTTTTGCCGATCGGCATGGCCAAGTCGGTGACCGGCGAATACACATTCGCGATTTTCGCCGTCACCGCTGCAGCCCTGTTGATTTCCTGGGTCGTTTCGGTCTTTTTCGTACCCTACCTGGGCTCGCTGTTGCTGCGCACCCATGCTGCCAACGACGGGGCTGCGCATGAGCTTTTCGATACCGCGTTCTACACCCGCTTCCGGGCCCTGGTGAACTGGTGCGTGGAAAATCGTTGGAAGACCATCGGCGCTACCTTGCTGATTTTTGGCCTCGGATTGGCAGGCATGGGGAAGGTACAGCAACAGTTCTTTCCTGACTCCAGTCGGCCGGAGATCATGGTCGACCTATGGTTGCCTGAGGGCTCGACGATCGAACAGAGCCTGCAGTCTGCCAAAAGGTTTGAGGCTCGCATGCTCAAGGAGAGCGGTGTTGCCACGGTCAGTACCTGGATTGGCAGCGGAGTACCGCATTTTTACCTTCCGCTGGAACAAATATTTGCCCAGTCGAATGTCAGCCAGGCAATTCTGCTGAGCAAGAGCATGGAGGAGCGCGAGGCCTTGCTGCGGCGTCTGCCTGCGATCTTGGCCGCCGAATTTCCAGAACTGCGCACGCGTATCAAGCTCTTGCCCAATGGGCCGCCGGTGGCTTATCCGGTGCAGTTCCGGATCGTCGGCGAGCGGTCTGACGAGGTCCTCCGCTGGGGTGATCAGGCCAAGGAGATCTTGCGTGCCAACCCGAATATGCGGGGCGTCAACGACAACTGGAACGAGCAGATCAAGGTCATCAAGCTCGATGTCGATCAGGACAAGGCGCGCGCTTTGGGTGTGAGCAGTCAGAGTCTGGCGCAAGCTTCGCGTACGTTGCTATCGGGTAGTTCCGTCGGGCAATATCGCGAGGCTGACAAGCTGATCGACATCGTCCTGCGTCAACCGCTGGATGAGCGCAATGTCATCTCGGACATCGGCAATGCCTATCTGCCGACCAGCAGCGGACGCTCGATTCCGTTGACACAGGTTGCCAGGATTCGTTTTGATTGGGAGCCGGGTGTGATCTGGCGTGAAGGTCGCAGCTATGCGATGACGGTGCAGGGCGATGTGGTCGAAGGGCTGCAGGGCGCTACCGTGACGGCGCAGCTCTGGCCTGAGCTGCGCGCCATGCAGGCAAAAATGCCACCCGGTTACCGCATCGAGATAGCCGGCGCAGTGGAGGAAAGCAGCAAGGGCCAGGGCTCGATCGCAGCCGGTGTGCCGGTCATGCTGTTCATTACCTTTACCCTGCTGATGCTGCAATTGCAGAGTTTTTCACGGGCCATGCTGGTGTTCTTGACCGGTCCGCTGGGAATTGCCGGCGTGGCAGCGGCGCTGTTGCTGTTCGGCAAGCCCTTCGGCTTTGTCGCCTTGCTCGGTGTGATCGCCTTGATGGGCATGATCATGAGGAATTCGGTCATCCTTATCGATCAAATCGAGCAAGATCGTCTGCGCGGTGTGCCTGCCTGGTCTGCCATCGTCGAGGCCGCTGTGAGGCGTTTCCGGCCGATCGTACTGACGGCTGCTGCGGCCGTTCTGGCGATGGTGCCCTTGTCGCGCAGCCTGTTCTGGGGGCCGATGGCGGTCGCGATCATGGGCGGTTTGATCGTTGCCACGGCGCTGACCTTGCTGGCTTTGCCCGCCATGTATGCAGCCTGGTTCCGCGTGAAAAGGCCGGTCGAAGAGGCCCTCTGATGAATTCGTCACGAGACTGAGCGGCCTCGAATTCGGCTGGCTGCTTTTTTTGGAGTTCAAGCCGCTACAATCCTCGGTTTGCCGGATAGCCACAGTCTTCTCGCCCGATTTTTGATCGAAAGCGCAAGCGGGTGGGGCTGGCTCATCAGCGCGGGTGGCGAAATTGGTAGACGCACCAGGTTTAGGTCCTGACGCCTTCACCGGCGTGCCGGTTCGAGTCCGGCCCCGCGCACCAGATAACTTTGTATTGAGTCAAAAATGGCCGTTAACGTCGAAACTCTCGAAAAACTTGAACGCCGCATCACGTTGATGCTGGCGGCAACTGAAATCAACAGCGAAGTCGAAAACCGACTCAAAAAGCTGTCCAAAACCGTCAAGGCTGATGGCTTTCGTCCTGGCAAGGTGCCGATGAGCGTTGTCGCCCAGCGCTATGGCAATTCGGTCCAGTACGACGTGATGAACGATAAACTGGGCGAAGCCTTTTCGAGCGCTGCCAACGAAGCCCAATTGCGCGTTGCCGGAGCACCACGGATTTCCCAGAAGGACGAGTCTCCTGCGGGACAAATGGCGTTCGAGGCTGTTTTCGAGGTCTATCCTGAAATCAAGCTCGGCGATCTGTCTGCGGCCGAGGTCGAACGCGTGTCCAGCGATGTGACTGACGAGGCGATCGACAAGACCGTAGAAATTCTGCGCAAGCAGCGCCGCAATTTCGCCCAACGGGCGGCTGCGGATGTGGCTGCCGAAGGCGACCGTGTGACGATCGACTTCGAAGGCAAGATCGACGGCGAACCATTTGAGGGCGGCAAGGCTGAGGCCTTCCAGTTCCTCATCGGTGAAGGGCAGATGCTCGAAGCCTTCGAGAAAGCCGTGCGAGGCATGAAGGCTGGCGAGTCCAAGACCTTCCCACTGGCTTTCCCCGACACCTATCACGGCAAAGACGTGGCAGGCAAGGAAGCTGACTTCCTGGTCACCGTCAAGAAGATCGAAGCTCAGCATCTGCCGGACGTCAATGAAGCTTTTGCCAAATCGCTGGGCATCGCCAATGCCTCGGTGGAAGCGCTCCGCGCCGACATCAAGAAAAATCTTGAGCGTGAAGTCAAATTCCGCGTGCTGGCCCGCAACAAGGGCGCCGTGATGGACGCTCTGGTCGCATCAGCCGAGCTTGATGTGCCGAACTCACTGGTTGAAAACGAGTCTGAGCGCATGATCGCCAATGCCCGCGAGGACATGAAAAAACGCGGCATCAAGGACGCCGACAAGGCGCCGATTCCGGCCGACATCTTCAAGCCGCAGGCTGAGCGCCGTGTGCGTCTGGGCCTGGTGGTGGCTGAGTTGGTCCGATCCAACAATCTGCAGGCCAAGCCCGAGCAATTGCAGGCCCATATCGAAGAAATGGCACAGAGCTATGAAAAGCCTGCCGACGTGATGCGCTGGTACCTGGGCGACCGTCAGCGCATGTCCGAAGTCGAAGCCGTTGTGATCGAGAACAACGTCACCGATTTTGTGCTGGCCCAGGCCAGGATCAGCGACAAGTCCCTGCCTTTCGATGAATTGATGGCCACGGCCAACTGATAGTCCAATACTGCCGGATGCCAAGGGCGCCGTGCCGCAAGGCAGGCGCCTTTGTCGTTTCAGGCAGTCTTTTTGCTTACGCTACATAATTTAGTCTTGTAAAGACCTTGAGGATCACATGAGCGCGCTTGAAATTAGTAATCTGGGCATGGTGCCTATCGTTATCGAACAATCGGGCCGTGGTGAGCGCGCCTATGACATTTACAGCCGCCTCTTGCGCGAGCGCATCATTTTTCTCGTCGGGCCGGTCAACGACGCCGTTGCCAACGTGGTGGTGGCGCAGTTGCTGTTTCTCGAGAGCGAAAATCCTGACAAGGAGATTTCCCTCTATATCAACTCGCCTGGCGGCAGTGTTTCAGCCGGCATGTCGGTGTACGACACGATGCAGTTCATCAAGCCTGAAGTTTCAACTTTGTGCTTGGGCATGGCCGCCAGCATGGGGGCGTTTTTGTTGGCGGCAGGGGCCAAGGGCAAGAGGTTTTCGCTGCCTAACTCGAAGATCATGATTCACCAGCCCTCGGGCGGCACCCAGGGGCAGGCGACAGACATCGAAATCAACGCCCGCGAAATCCTCAAGACCCGGGAGTCGCTGAACCGGATCCTGGCCGACCGGTGTGGGCAGAGCCTGGAGAAAATCCAGACTGATACCGAGCGCGACTATTACATGTCAGCCGCCGAGGCGCAGACCTATGGGCTGATCGACCAGGTGCTGGAACATCGCCCCTGAGTTTTTCCGACAACCACGGTCAATCGGGGCTTTCTTCTGCAGAAGGCCGTTGATGCGTTTGAACTATCATCCCAGCAGGCAGTAACGCCTGAACCAACAAGCAGATCCATGGCCGAGAAAAAAGGCAACTCCAGCGAAAAAGTCCTCTACTGCTCTTTCTGCGGCAAAAGCCAGCATGAGGTGAAGAAGTTGATTGCTGGCCCATCGGTGTTCATCTGTGATGAATGCATCGAGCTTTGCAATGACATCGTCCGCGATGAAATCCCCGCCGAGACACCACAGTCGCGTGCCAGCAAGTCCGATCTGCCTGTGCCGAGCGAGATCAAGGCCAGCCTTGATCAATATGTGATCGGTCAGGACGTGGCCAAGCGAACTTTGGCGGTCGCTGTCTACAACCATTACAAGCGGCTGCGCCATATGGCGGGCAACAAGGATTCGGTTGAACTGTCCAAGAGCAATATCCTCTTGATCGGGCCGACCGGGTCGGGCAAGACTTTGCTGGCCCAAACGCTGGCACGCCTGCTCAATGTGCCCTTCGTGATCGCCGACGCCACCACCTTGACCGAAGCGGGTTATGTGGGTGAAGACGTCGAGAACATCATCCAGAAGCTGCTGCAGAACTGCAATTACGACGTCGAGCGCGCCCAGCGCGGCATTGTCTATATCGACGAAATCGACAAGATTTCTCGCAAGGCTGACAACCCATCGATCACTCGCGACGTGTCGGGTGAGGGTGTGCAGCAAGCCCTGCTGAAGTTGGTCGAGGGCACGATGGCTTCGGTGCCGCCGCAGGGCGGTCGCAAGCATCCGAATCAGGATTTCCTCCAGATTGACACGACCAACATCCTGTTCATCTGTGGCGGCGCCTTTGACGGCCTTGAAAAAGTCATCCAGAACCGTTCAGAAAAGTCAGGTATCGGTTTTGGTGCGACGGTCAAGAGCAAGAGCGAAAAGCGCGTCTCCGAGGTGTTCAGGGAAGTCGAACCCGATGACTTGATCAAGTTCGGGTTGATTCCTGAACTGGTCGGGCGTCTGCCTGTCGTCGCCACCCTGGGCGAATTGAGTGAAGACGCCCTGGTGCAGATCCTCACCGAGCCAAAGAACGCCCTGCTGAAGCAATATCAGCAATTGTTCGCGATGGATGGGGTTGAACTGGAGGTGCGGCCATCAGCCTTGTTGGCGATCGCGCGCAAGGCGCTGGCGCGCAAGATCGGCGCTCGTGGACTGCGTTCGATCATGGAACTGTCGCTGATCGATACGATGTTTGAACTGCCGGCGCTGGATGGCGTGGCCAAAGTGGTGCTCGATGAGAACAACATCAATGACGGTGCCAAACCGCTGTTGGTGTACCGCGAACCGGCCAAGGCCAGCGCTTGATCTGCTTCGATCGGCTGGCGTGGCCAGTTGATTGATTCATTTTTCGTCTTGCATTTAAGAGCTCAGGCCGCAGATGGGTCTGAGAAAGAGAGGTTCCTCATGTCTGGTCATCCCGTTTTGCCTGCCGAGTTGATCACTTTGCCGCTGCTGCCATTGCGCGATGTGGTTGTGTTCCCGCATATGGTGATTCCCTTGTTTGTCGGCCGTCCCAAGTCCATCAAGGCGCTGGAAGCCGCAATGGAAGCTGGCCGGCAGATCATGCTGGTCGCACAAAAAGCGGCCGGCAAGGATGAGCCGCAGTCCGATGACATGTTCGAAGTCGGCTGCGTTTCGAGCATTTTGCAAATGCTCAAGTTGCCCGACGGCACAGTCAAGGTGCTGGTTGAAGGCCTGCAGCGCGCAAGCACCAAGTCGATTACCGAGAACGACGAGCATTTTGTTGCCGAAGTCGTGCCGATTCCGCCGGAGCAGGACACGAAACCTGAAGTTGAGGCCTTGCGCCGAGCGGTGACTCAGCAATTCGACCAATATGTCAAGCTGAACAAGAAGATCCCGCCAGAGATTCTGGCTTCAATCAGCGGCATCGACGAAGCCGGTCGGCTGGCTGACACCATTGCCGCACATTTGCCGTTGAAGCTCGATGCCAAACAGTCGGTGCTGGACCTGGCCGAAGTCGGCAAGCGACTCGAAAAGCTGCTTGATCTGCTCGAGCATGAGGTCGACATCCTGCAGGTCGAAAAACGCATCCGTGGTCGCGTCAAGCGCCAGATGGAAAAGAGCCAGCGCGAGTATTACCTGAACGAACAGGTCAAGGCGATCCAGAAAGAACTCGGCGACGGGGAAGAAGGCGCTGATCTGGATGACTTGGACAAGAAAATCCAGGCTGCGCGCATGCCCAAGGAAGCCCGCAAGAAAGCCGATAGTGAGCTGAAGAAGCTCAAGCTGATGTCGCCGATGTCGGCTGAAGCTACCGTGGTGCGTAATTACATCGATACCCTGGTCAATCTGCCCTGGAGCAAGAAGACCAAGATCAAGTACGACCTCGCCAGTGCCGAAAGCGTCTTGAACGAGGATCATTACGGGCTTGACAAGGTCAAGGATCGAATCCTCGAGTACCTCGCAGTCCAGCAACGCGTGGACAAACTCAAGGCGCCGATTCTTTGTCTGGTCGGACCTCCGGGTGTGGGCAAGACCTCGCTGGGCCAATCAGTGGCCAGGGCAACCGGTCGCAAGTTCGTTCGCATGGCCTTGGGTGGTGTGCGTGACGAGGCCGAGATTCGTGGCCATCGCCGCACCTATATCGGTTCGATGCCTGGCAAGGTGTTGCAGAGCCTGACCAAGATCGGGACGCGCAATCCACTCTTCCTGCTCGATGAAATCGACAAGCTTGGGACGGATTTCCGCGGCGACCCCTCGTCGGCCCTGCTCGAAGTCCTTGACCCTGAACAGAACCATACTTTTGGGGATCATTACGTTGAGGTCGATTTCGACTTGTCGGATGTGATGTTCGTGGCGACATCGAATTCGATGAATATTCCGCCAGCCCTGCTTGACCGGATGGAAGTCATCCGTTTGTCGGGTTACACCGAGGACGAGAAAGTCAACATCGCCCAGCGTTACTTGCTACCCAAGCAGCGCAAGAACAACGGTGTCAAGGATGAAGAGCTCGACGTCACCGAGTCAGCAATCCGCGGCATCATCCGTTACTTCACGCGTGAGGCCGGTGTGCGTGCGCTCGAGCGCGAGTTGTCCAAAATCTGCCGCAAGGTGGTCAAGGGCGCGGCGTTGAAGACGCTCGAGAGCCAGGCCATCGTTACCGAAGACAATCTCAATGATTTCCTGGGCGTACGCAAGTACGACTTCGGACGTGCCGAGAAGATGAACCAGGTGGGGCAGGTCGTTGGCCTTGCTTGGACCGAAGTCGGCGGCGATCTGCTGACGATCGAAGCGATGGTGGTGCCTGGCAAGGGCAATATCATCCGCACCGGCTCGCTCGGCGATGTGATGAAGGAATCGGTCGAGGCGGCGCGCACCGTGGTGCGTTCGCGAGCAAGGCGCTTGGGCATCAAGGATGAAATGTTCGAGAAGCGCGATGTGCATATTCATGTGCCTGACGGTGCGACGCCCAAGGATGGCCCGAGCGCTGGTGCTGCCATGACGACAGCATTTGTTTCGGCGTTGACGGGTATTCCGGTACGTGCCGATGTGGCAATGACCGGTGAAATCACGCTTCGTGGTGAAGTCACGGCCATCGGCGGTTTAAAAGAAAAACTGCTGGCTGCGCATCGCGGCGGGATCAAGATCGTGATGATCCCCGAGGACAACGTCAAGGACTTGCAGGACATCCCTGAAAACGTCAAGAGCCATCTCGAAATCGTGCCGGTGCGCTGGATTGACCGGGTGCTTGAAGTGGCGCTCGAATC
>CAMDHE010000029.1 GCA_945898095.1 Roseateles toxinivorans
AGAAGACCGCATGAGCTACTGGCTTTTCATCGTCCAGCATTTCAGTGTTTCGCTGGTACTGGCATTGAGCTGCTATCTCGTGCTGCGTTCGGGCGAGATCTCTTTTGGACAACAGGCTTTCTTCGGTATTGGTGCGTATGCCGGTGCAAGCGCGACCGTGATGTTCGGCTGGCCGCTGGCCGCTGCAATGGTGGTTGCCACGCTGGCTGCGGGTTTGACCGCCTGGGTTGTCGGCCAGAGCATTTGCCGAAGCGTGGGCTTTCGATTCACCTTGCTGACGCTCGTGTTTGGCGAATTCGTCCGCGCGCTACTGGGCCGACTGAACTGGGTGAAGGAAATCAACGGCCGTGATGCAGGCCTGCAAGGCGCGCTTGGTTTTTCAGGAATCGAATACTACTTCGAACATGGCCTTTCGGTCTGGGAGCAGGCCGCCATTGCGGTAGCCGCCGCACTCTGCTGTCTGCTGGCTATTGCACTGCTCGAGCGCGGTGCCATCGGACGGCGGATCAGGGCGGTTGCCGTCGACCCAGGCCTGGCGGCCAATGTCGGCATCAATCCGGTCCATACACGCTTGCAAGCCTTCGTTGCCGCAGGTGCAATCGCCGGCCTGGGCGGAGCTGTGTTCGCTCACCAGGCAAGCTATATCGAGCCTGCCAATTTCAGTCTGATGTCTGGCGTGCATGCTGTGGCGTACACGCTGCTGGGTGGATTGACCAATGTGTTCGGTCCGGCAATCGGTACCTTCATTGATGTTGGCCTGCTGGAAGGCCTGCGCATCACCGGGCCTTACAGGATGGTGTCATTTGGCGTACTGATCGTCGTCGTGCTGATCGTCTTTCCACATGGCGTGCTGGGGCGCATTAGGAGCAAAGATCGATGAGTCCCTTGCTGGCGGTACGCGGCCTGCACAAAAGCTTCGGCCAACTCGTGGTGTTGTCCGGACTGCAGCTAGACGTCAAGCAGGGCGACATCATTGGCCTGATCGGTCCGAACGGTTCGGGCAAGACGACACTGCTGAATCTCATTAGTGGTACTGAAGCGGTCGATCGTGGCAATATTTGCGTGACGGGAAACGACATCACGTCGTGGCCCGCATGGCGGCGCCCGCAAGTCGGTATTGGGCGCTGTTTCCAGGACAGCCGGCTCTGGACTAACTTGACCGTCGGTGAACATTTGCTGGCCGTGGCTGAAACGCGTGGTTCGGCGCAGGCCGTTGGCCGGATGAATGCGCTGGCTTTGCTGGTTGGGCTCGATGTCGCCATTCATCGCCAATACCCTGACGCAATCAACCTGCTAGATCGGCGGCGGTTGGAACTGGTCATGGCTTCTTTTTCGGCATCGCATTTGCTTTTGCTGGACGAAATCACCGCTGGTCTCAATTTTGACGAGGCGTGCACCCTTTATGACCGGGTCAATGCGCTCGTGCTTGACCGAAAGGTGGGTGCGGTGCTGATGGTTGAACACCGACTCAGCCTGGTAGAAGGCTATTCCACCGCGATCGGCATGATGAATGAGGGGCAAGTTGTCATGACCGGACGTGGTGACCACGGCGACTTCCAATTGGCAATACAGAATATGTTTCCCGGTTCTGAAAAAATTTTGCAAAAGGAGATACCACGATGGTGACCAGACTAAGCATTGCACGTCTGTTGCTGACTGCTGCGCTGGGCCTTGGCTGGCTGCCGCATGGCTTGGCCAGCGACACGCCTGCTGCTCACGCGACCAGTGCAGCGCCAAAGATCGAATGGGTCCTGAAACCTTCGAAAAATTCGCTCGAACGCGAGTCGATAATCACAATTACGGATCGCGCAGGCAAGCCGATATCTAACGCCAAGGTAACGATCAGCCTGGATATGCCGAGCATGCCTGGAGCGCATCATGTGCCGCCGGTGCTGGCCACGCCCACTAGTACGCCCGGTCTCTATACGGCACTGCTCCGACCAGAAATGGTAGGTGAGTGGACTGCCCGTATCGAAATGAGTGCACCGCAACGCTTGAAAATATTCAAGAAATTCAATGTCGACTGATCCAGGAAAAAAATTGGATACAGTCCCGCGGCGGCAAGGCGAATGGCGAAGGCCGGGCCAAAGCGACGTCCCAATGATCGCCAGCGCTGGGGATGGCCAGGGTATTGCGCTGGCCCTTGCCAGCTTGGCCGCTGGCTTCACCCTGCTTGTTGTCGGCCGCTCGCTTCAAAGACTGCAGCAACGCATGACGACGCTGGCTGGCGCGGGCGACCGGCTCGCCTGCCATCAGGCAGACCTGCGCGACCCGTTTGCAGTCGACGCATTGTCTAAGCAAGTCAATGCCTTGCATGGCGTGCCGGACCTCGTTGTATTCAATGCTGGCGACCGATACCGCAAGCCATTCACAAGGACGGCATGTCGCCAACATCGTGTTCGATGGAGCTATCGACATGCCGCCACACACGAATGCTTTCCAGACCTACGGACGTCCACGATGGAAGACGGTCTGATGCTTACCTCCGAAATCGCTCAAACCTATCTGTCGATGCACCACCAACCACGCAATGCCTCGTCACATGACATCGATCTTCGACCCTGATGAAAGAAATTCTGAGCCAAACTTTTTTATGATGGTTTTCCAAGACTACTGAGCGCCTGAAAATACCAACAGAAGGAATTGAAATGAATACCGATGATCCAGCAGGACAAGCAGAAAAAATAGAAACAGCAGGCACATCCAGTGACCTGACTCTGTGGGGAGCGCAAAGTATCCGGGCGCTGCGTGCTCACTGGATGTTGATGGAAATGAATCTACCGTATGAATTCGTACCGGTACGACCGCGCATGGAGTCGGCAACACCAGAATTCCGTGGAATCAGCCCGCGCGGCAAGGTGCCCGTGCTACGGCACAAGGACTTCCTACTGACCGAAAGCGCCGCGATCGTTCACTATTTGGCCGACACCTTTCCGACGCCTGCCGGCTTACAGTCGCCGCGCGGGCCGGTAGCACGCGCCCGGCGAGACGAATGGTCATATTTCATAATGACCGAGCTCGATGCGACTGCGCTTTACGTCATCCGTCGGCATACCGATCTCAAGCACTTGTTCGGCGATGCGCCGGTGGTGGTCGACTCTGCACGCACCTACTTCAACGCCCAAATCGAAGCAATGCGTCCACGGATCGGCGGACTTTCGAACTATTTAATGGGAGACGAATTCAGCGCCGTCGACATCTTGATGGCGACCACCCTGGACTGGGCCGAAAGCGCCGCGATTGCGTTACCGGAAGAAGTCCGCGCCTATCATCGTCGTACCGTAGCAAGGCCGGCATACCAGGCAGCGCGTTCACGTACGTTCAGGCCGATTGCCTGACGCTAATTTGCCGCGAGGAATAGAACCATGCACGGTGCCCTTCAAGGTGTGCGCGTACTTGACATGACCACCATGGTGTCTGGACCAGTGGCAACCATGATTCTGGCGGACCAAGGTGCCGACGTGATCAAGGTCGAATCACCTAGCGGGGACTTGATGCGCCAATATGGCAGTATCGTAGAGGGCGTTTCATCATCGTTCCTGTCCTGCAACCGCGGCAAGCGCGGTTTGTGCGTCGACCTGAAAACGCCTGCCGGTCTTGAAATTATTCAGCGCCTGGCGGGCAAGGCCGATGTGCTGGTACAAAACTTCCGACCTGGCGCCATGGATCGTGTGGGGTTAGGAGAACAAGCCATACGGAAAATCCGACCAGACATTATTTATGTCTCCATCTCCGGTGTTGGCGAGACTGGCCCCTATTCACAGCAGCGTATTTACGACCCGATCATTCAAGCCTTGAGCGGGCTGGCCGAATTGCAAGCCGACCGAGAGTCGACAGGACGTCCGCGCATGGTGCGAACCATCATTCCTGACAAGACCACCGCACTTACCGCGGCCCAGGCAATTAGCGCTGCGCTGTTCTATCGCGAGCGATCTGGCGAAGGCCAGCATATTCGCATCGCCATGCTGGATGCGATGGTTGCCTACCTTTGGCCAGAAGCGATTTCCAGCCTGTCGTTCGTCGGCCGGGAACGTGATCCGGCATCCGGCCAGATGGGGCTAGACCTGGTGTTCGACACGCGCGATGGCTTCATCACAGCCGGCGCGTTGTCCGATCAAGAATGGCTCGGCATGTGTCGCGCGTTGGAGCGAGAAGACTTGATCAATGACCCGCGTTTTATAACGGCACGCTCGCGAATCGAAAACGGGGCGGCCCGCCGCCAGATTACGTCCGAGGCACTAAAACAATGGTGTTCTGCTGACATACTCGAACGGCTGCATGCGCACGGTGTGCCGTGTGCGCCGATCGTTAGCCGCATGGAACTGCTGGACAACGACCAGGTCCGGGAAAACGATCTGCTACACATTTTCGACGATCCTCACTTGGGACAGGTACGACAGCCGCGACCCGCAGCCCGGTTTGACAAGTCGCCATCAAGCATCCGGCGCCTTGCACCTGGGCTGGGCGGGCACAACGCCGAGATACTGGAAGAACTGGGTTATTCGGCGTCACTATGCGAGCAGTTGCAAAAGGACGGCGTCTTGTTGACCGCTCTTCGAAATCAGTAAGTGTGAGACAAATAGACCCAAGGCAGCCCGCGGCTGAGTTGGTCGAAAATTCAGAGCAAGGAGACCAGCCAATGATCAAAAAGAAAGCCGTGCTCGTAGTGGGTGCGGGGGACGCCACGGGGGGTGCCATCGCGCGCCGCTTCGCCCGCGAGGGCTATATCGCCTGCGTCACCCGTCGCCAGGCCGACAAGTTGCAGCCCTTGGTCGAACGCATACGCGCTGAAGGGGGCGAGGCCCATGCCTTCGGCTGCGATGCGCGTGACGAGGCCGCAACTTCGGCCATGGTGCAGGCGATTGAAGGCGACATCGCTCCGATTGAAGTGGCGGTGTTCAACGTGGGCGGCAATGTGCGCTTTCCAGTTGTGGATACCACCGAGCGCGTCTACCGAAAAGTCTGGGAGATGAGTGCGTTGGCGGGCTTCTTGCTGGGACGCGAGGCGGCGCGCGTGATGCTTCCGCGTGGCCATGGCACCATCTTGTTCACCGGCGCTACAGCCAGCCTGCGCGGCAGTTCGGGCTTTTGCGCCTTTGCCGGTGCCAAGCATGCCTTGCGGGCGCTATCGCAAAGCATGGCACGCGAGCTAGGGCCGCAGGGTTTGCATATTGCGCATGTCGTGATCGATGGCGCCATCGATACCGCCTTCATCGCGGAGATGTTTCCGGAGCGCCATGCGCTGAGCGATCGCGCCGGTATCCTTGACCCTGACCATATCGCCGAGACCTATTGGCAACTCCACCAGCAGCCTCGCAGTGCCTGGACCCAGGAGATGGATCTGCGCCCATGGATGGAACAATTCTGAGGATCAATATGACTGACAAGACATTGGATTTTTACTTCGACTTCGGCAGCCCCACCACCTATCTGGCCTACACCCAGTTGCCACGTATCGCACAAGAGACCGGAGCGACGCTGCGTTGGCAGCCGATGCTGTTGGGCGGCGTGTTCAAGGCCACCGGCAATGTGAGCCCGGTGAGCGTGCCGGCCAAAGGCCGCTGGATGCACGACGACATTGCACGCTGGGCCAGGCGTTGGGGCGTGCCTTTCGCATTCAATCCACATTTTCCGATCAACACCGTTACGCTGATGCGCGGTGCCTGCGGCCTGCTGATGCGCCATCCGGATGACTTCAGCCGCTATGTCGATGCTGTCTTCCATGCGATGTGGGTGGTGCCACGTAATCTGGGCGATGCCGCTGAATTGGCCGCCATGCTGACGGAAGCCGGCTTCGATCCAGCGAGCTTCATGGCCTTGGTGGGGGATGCCGAGGTCAAGGCAGACCTGGTGGCGCGCACCGAAGCCGCGGTTGCCCGTGGCGTGTTTGGCGCGCCGACCTGCTTTGTCGGCGATCAGCAATTCTTTGGCCAGGACCGGCTGGAGTTCGTTCGCGAAGCGTTGGCTTGAGGCGTGCCGCTCTCCAGGCCAGCTTTCCTGCTGGCGCTGCTTGCTTGCGATCAACAGCGAATTCCCTCTGCTGTTGAGAATCCCCGAGGCGGCTAGGGCGGACGATATTGTCAGCCTGATCGACGCCATACGAGGAGAACCAAGATGAATGATCTGCTTGCGAGAGACATGTTCGGAATGGAACCGGCGGAGAGTTTTTTCCGCAACTGGGCCATGCCTTGGCGCGGTGAAGTGGCGCAAAACTCACCCAGGATCAAGTTGGACCTGTCTGAGCATGATGGCCAATACCAGGTCAAGGCCGAGATTCCAGGTGTAAAGAAGGAAGACATCGACATCCGGATCGACGGCAACCAGGTCACGATCATTGCCGAGGTCAAGAAAGAAAGTGAAGAAAAGAGGGACGGTCGTCTGCTGCGCTGCGAACGCCAATATGGTTATGCGAGCCGGACCTTCAGCCTCGACTGTGAAGTCGATGAAGCCAAGACAGCGGCGAGATACCACGATGGCATCCTCGAGCTGACCTTGCCCAAGAAGTCTCCCAGCGAGACCAGGAAGATAGCGATTTCCTGAGCCTGCATCTTGCCGGTCATGCCTTGCTGGCATGACCCGAGACAGGCTTGTCAGTTGCCGACCATTGCTCGATCGGGTGCCTTTCATGAAACTTCCAGTACAAATCGTCTTCCGTGACCTCGTGCCGCTGCCTTCACTCGAGAGCGAGATCCGGCAACATGTAGAAAAGCTGGAACAGTTCGCGCCAGCATTGATCAGCTGTCATGTGACAGTGGAATCCACCGCCAATCGGCGCCATCAGGGACACCGCTACCAGGTCAGGATCGACTTGCGCGTGCCGGATGAAGAGATCTTCGTCGGCGAGCATCAAGCCGACGAGGACATCGCCGTGGCCATGCGCAACTCTTTTGATGCGATGCGCCGCAAGCTGCAGGATTACTCGCGGCGCCGGCGTGGGCAGATCAAGCAGCATGCCGAGCTATTGCCTCGCCAGATCAAGGACTTGTGAGGGCGAGGCAATCAGCAATTGCTGACCGGCCAGAACATCGGTTTCAAAGGAGCAACGTCGACCATGAACGCGAAGAAATGGTTCTTGACAATAGCGGCTGTTGCGCTGTTGGCGGCGGCGACATCGGCGGCCTTCGATCTTTATCCGTGGCTGGATAAATAGCTCACCACGAGGCCACGCCCATGCGGCGCTTGGCGAATCTTTCGGGTTTGCCGAACAAACGGGGTACGCCATGCAGGACAAGACGCCGACACCAACAAGCGACGGCAGCCGACCTGCCGCGCAATTGCTTTCTGATAGCGCAAACGTGGCCGAGATGCTGCGCGAAATGGCCAGCCTTCTCGATGCGCAGGGCGGCAATAACTATCGGGCGGCCGCCTATCGCAAGGCCGCAGACAGCATTGCGGGCCTGAATCTGCGGGACATCTTTGACCGTGACGGTCTTGCGGGGCTCGACGCCTTGCCTGCCATCGGCCCGAGCATCGCTGCGGCAATCGCCGAGATGCTGACGAGGGGCCGCTGGAGCCGGCTCGATCGTTTGCGCGGGGACGCCGAGCCCGAAGTCCTGTTCTGCTCCATTCCCGGCGTCGGTCCTGAGCTGGCGCGAAGCCTGCATGAAAACCTCGGTGTCGATACGCTCGAGGCGCTTGAACTGGCCGCCAGCGATGGCAGGCTCGAGTTGCAGGTGCCGCGCATCGGCATACGGCGTGCTGCAGCGATCCGCGCTTCCTTGACGCAGATGCTCGACCGGAACCGGGCGCTGCGCCGCAGGCCATTGCCCGCGGCTTCGGCGCTTGAGCCGCCGGTCGAATTACTGCTCGATGTCGATCGCGAGTACCGTGAGGGCGCCATGGCTGGCAAGCTGCCGACGATAGCGCCGCGGCGCTTCAATCCGGACGGATCAGCCTGGTTGCCGGTGCTGCACAACTCGCGTGGTGACTGGCATTTCACTGCGATCTACTCGAACACCGCGCGGGCCCATCAACTCGACCGGGTGCATGATTGGGTGATCCTTTACTGCGAAGGCCAGGATCACGTCGAACATCAATACACCGTGGTGACGCCGGCCGGCGGGGTCATGGCCGGCCGCCGCGTGGTGAGAGGCCGGGAGGCCGAATGCCGCGACTGGTATGTCCGGTCCAGCCTGCCATTGAGCAAAAACGAGCCTGCCATCAAGCGTTGATGCGCTGCCCGGTCTGCGCATCAAAGCAATGCAATTGCCCGGCCGAGGGTTCGAGCAACAGCGTTGCACCGACCTTCGGCGGTGGCAGGCTGGCGTCGATGCGCAGTGTGAAAACCGCATCGCCCAGTCGCCCGTAGACCAGACGCTCGGCTCCCAGCATCTCGATCATCTCGACCTTGAAGGGCCAGCCCTCAGCGGCATCCCAGTTGGCCAGATGTTCCGGGCGCAGGCCGATGATCAACTCGCCATCTCGCGCTGCCGCTGCAGGCAGTTGCAGCGTGATGCCGCCGACGGTGAAGTCACGGCCCGAGGCCTGGCCTTTCAGCAGGTTCATCGGCGGCGAGCCGATGAAGCTGGCGACGAAGGTGGTGGCCGGTTGGCCATAGACTTCTTCGGGCGTGCCGATCTGCTCGACATGGCCGCCGTTCATCACGATCATCCGCTGCGCCAATGTCATCGCCTCGACTTGGTCATGGGTGACGAACAGCGAAGTCACGCCGAGCTCACGGTGCAGCTTCTGGATTTCGAGTCTTGTCTGCGCGCGCAACTTGGCGTCGAGGTTGGAGAGCGGTTCGTCAAACAGGAACACCTGCGGGTTGCGAACGATCGCTCTGCCCATCGCGACCCGCTGGCGCTGGCCGCCCGAGAGCTCGCGCGGCCGCCGCTGCAAAAGGCCACCGAGCTCGAGGATCGCTGCAGCACGGTCGACCCGGGTCTTGATTTCGGCGCTGGCGACCTTCTTGATCTTCAGGCCGTAAGCCATATTGTCGAAGACCGTCATATGGGGGTAGAGCGCATAGTTCTGGAACACCATGGCGATGTCGCGGTCTGCCGGTTCGACCTCGTTGACGATGCGCGCGCCGATGGCGATCTCGCCGGCCGAGACTTCTTCCAGGCCGGCCACCATGCGCAAAAGCGTCGATTTGCCGCAGCCCGAGGGTCCGACGATGACGATGAATTCACCATCGGCAATTTCGGCGCTGATGCCGTGGATCACCTGGTTGGCCTTGGGCCCCGACCCATAGCGCTTGACGATCTTGCGTAATGAAATGCTTGCCATTATTTTTCGGTATCCACCAGACCCTTGACGAACCAGCGCTGCATCAGCATCACCACCAGCGCTGGCGGGATCATCGCCAGGATGGCGGTGGCCATGATGATGTTCCAGTCATTGGCCGCATCGCCGCCGCTGATCATGCGCTTGATGCCGATCACCACCGGGTACATGTTTTCGTCGGTCGTCACCAGCAGCGGCCAGAGGTATTGGTTCCAGCCGTAAATGAACTGGATCACGAACAAGGCCGCGATGCTGGTGCTCGACAGCGGCAGCAGCACGTCTTTGAAAAAACGCATCGCCCCGGCGCCATCGATGCGTGCCGCTTCGACCAACTCGTCGGGCACGGTCATGAAGAACTGGCGGAACAGAAAGGTCGCGGTGGCCGATGCGATCAAGGGCACGGTCAGGCCCGCATAGCTGTTGAGCATGCCCAGATCCGACACCACCTGGTAGGTCGGCCCGATTCGCACCTCGACCGGCAGCATCAAGGTGACGAAGATCGACCAGAAGACGAAGGTCTTCAGCGGAAAGCGGAAATAGACAATGGCGAAGGCCGACAGCAGCGAAATGGCGATCTTGGCGATCGCAATCGTCAGCGCGCTGATCAGGCTGACCAGCATCATCCGACCGACCGGTGCGGTCGATCCCGAGCCACTGTTGTGGCCGGACAGGGCCGCCTGGTAGTTCTCCAGCAGATGATCACCCGGCAGCAGCGGCATCGGCGCTTGCACGATCGCCTGGGCTGTGTGGGTCGAGGCCACAAAGGCGATGTAGATCGGAAACGCGACGATCAGCACGCCAAGGATCAACACCAGGTGCGAGAGCAGCGTCAGGGCGGGGCGTTTTTCGATCATCGCTGTGCCATCTCAGTACTGGACTTTCTTCTCGACATAGCGGAACTGCAGCACAGTCAAGCTGATCACGATCGCCATCAGTACCACTGACTGCGCGGCCGATCCGCCGAGATCCATGGCCTTGAAGCCGTCGTAATAGACCTTGTAGACCAGGATGCTGGTGTCCTTGCCCGGACCGCCATGGGTCGCCGCGTCGATGATGCCGAAGGTGTCAAAAAAGGCATAGACGATGTTGATCACCAGCAGGAAGAAGGTGGTTGGCGAGAGCAGCGGGAAGACGATGGTCCAGAAGCGCTGCCAAGGCCCGGCACCATCAATCGCCGCCGCTTCGATCAGCGATTTCGGGATCGACTGCAAGCCGGCGAGGAAGAACAGAAAGTTGTACGAGATCTGTTTCCACACCGCTGCGGCCACCACCAGGATCATCGCGTGGTCTGAGTCGAGCAGATGGTTCCATTGCCAGCCGAACTTGTTCAGGCCGTAGGACAGCACGCCGATCGACGGTGCAAACATGAACAGCCACAGCACGCCCGCAATCGCTGGCGCCACTGCATAGGGCCAGATCAGCAGGGTCTTGTAGACGCCTGCAGCCTTGACGACGCGATCGGCCATCACTGCCAGCAGCAGCGCCAGGCTGATGCCGATGCTGGCCACCAGGGCCGAAAACAAGGCCGTGGTCTTGAACGAGCCGAGGTAGCCGGCATCGTTGAACAGTTGCTGGAAGTTCTCCAGGCCTATCCATTCGGTCGAGAGACCGAAGGCGTCCTGCCGCTGCAGAGATTGCAGCAAAGCCTGACCCGCCGGCCAGAAGAAAAACACCGCAATCACCAGCAATTGCGGTGTCAGCAACAGCCAGGGCAGCCAGCTTGACTTGAAGAGAACGCGCTTTTCCAGGCTCATCGGCAGGCAAGCATGAAGGCCGGCGGCATCAACTGATCGGGGCTTAGCTCTTGTTGGCTTTCTGGAACCGTTCGAGCTGTTCGTTGCCGCGCAAGACTGCCGCGTCAAGACCTTCCTTGGCGGTCTTCTTGCCACCCAGGATCTGCTCCATCTCTTCGTCGATGATGGTGCGGACCTGGACGAAGTTGCCCAGGCGGATGCCGCGCGACTTGTCGGTGGTCTTGCGGATCATCTGCGTCACGGCCACATCTGTGCCTGGGTTGAGCTTGTAGAAGCCTGATTTCTCGGTCAACTCGAATGCCGCTTTGGTGACCGGCAGATAGCCGGTGCGCTTGTGGCTCTCGGACGCCACTTCGGCCTGTGCGAGGTAATTGAAAAACAGGGCCACGCCCGTGTATTCGGGCGTTTTCTTGCCCGACATCACCCACAGGCTGGCCCCACCGATGACGGTGTTCTGCGGTGCGCCGGGCACATCGGGGTAATAGGGCAGGGCGGTGATGCCGGCGGCGAACTTGGCGTTCTTCTTCACATTGGCATAGAGGCCGGAGGAACCGGTCATCATCGCGCATTCACCCGAGACAAAGGTCGCGTCAGCGGTATTGGCGCGGCCCTTGTAGACCAGCAATCCCTGCTTGGACATATTCGCCAGGTTCTCGATATGACGCAGATGCAGCGGTGTGTTGAATTTCAGCCTTGTGTCGAGGCCGCCAAAGCCGTTGTTCTTCGTCGCGAACTCGACGTTGTGCCAGGCCGAAAAGCTTTCCAGCTGGGTCCAGCTGATCCAGCTGGTGGTGAACGGACATTTGCTGCCGCTGGCCTTGAGCTTGGCTGCCGCCAGCACGACCTCAGGCCAGGTGGTGGGCGGCTTGTTCGGATCCATGCCGGCTGCCTTGAAAGCGTCCTTGTTGTAATGGAATACCGTCGTCGAGCTGTTGAACGGCATGCTCAGCATCTGCCCGCTCGGCGCGGTGTAGTAGCCGGCGACTGCTGGCACATAGGCGCCGGCGTCGAATTTGACGCCTGCGAGCTTCATCACTTCGCCGACCGGCTGGATCGCACCCTTGCTGGCCATCATGGTGGCAGTGCCGACTTCGAAGACCTGCAGGATATGTGGCGCGTTGCCGGCCCGGAAAGCGGCCACCGCAGCCGTCATCGATTCGTCATAGCTGCCCTTGTACGAGGGCATGACCTTGTAGTCCTTCTGGCTGGCATTGAATTCACGCGCCAGGTCGTTGACCCAGTCACCGAGCCCGCCCCCCATCGAATGCCACCATTGGATTTCAGTCTGGGCCTGGGCCTGGGCACCAAGGCCAAGGGCTGCAGAAGCGATGATCAGATGTTGTAGTTTCATGGTTCGATTGATCCTCAAAAAAATCGGCCGGGTTGTAGAAAACAAGCCCGATCATATTTGTCAGCTGTGACAGTTCGTGAATCTTTAATCATTGATGTTAACAAGAGGCGCGAGGCGATGGCAGAGATCTGCGCTGACAATCAGGCCCATGCAGGAATTCCGACTTTGCCCACCCCAGGCCTTGCGCGCAATCCGCGGCGTGTTGACCGACATCGACGACACCCTGACTTCGCAGGGCGCGATAGCTCCTGCGGCACTGCATGCCCTGCATGTGCTCGAGGCGGCGGCTGTGCCTGTGATTGCAATCACCGGCAGACCGGCGGGTTGGAGCGAAGCGTTCGTGCTGGCCTGGCCGGTACATGCGATCGTGGCCGAAAACGGCGCGGTGATGCTGCGCCGCGATGGCCAGCAGTTGCGTCGCGATTTCACCCAAGCTGCAAACGAGCGGGCGGACAATTTTTTGCGTCTCCAGGCCTGCGCGCAGGCTGTGCTGTCGCAAGTGCCCGGCAGCCGACTCGCGACGGACAGCGCTGGACGCTTGACCGACATTGCCATCGATCACAGCGAACATACCCATCTCGATGCGAGGCAGATCGAAGCGGTTTGCCTGCTGATGCGCAGTCATGGCTTGCACGCCACGGTCAGCTCGATCCATATCAACGGCTGGATCGGCGAGCACAACAAATTGACCGCTGCGCATTGGGCGGTGCAGACCTTGTTCGCCCGGAAATTTCTGGCCGAAGAATGGCTCTATGTGGGCGATTCGACCAATGACCAGCAGATGTTCGCCAGCTTGCCGCTCAGCATCGGCGTGGCCAATATCGCGCGCTTCCTGCCGCAATTGCTGACGCGGCCGGCCTATGTGACCCAAGCCGAGCGCGGCGATGGTTTTGCCGAAGTAGCCGCAGCCTTGTTACTGGCAAGGCGCTGATCGAGGTCAGGCCCTGCGTCCGGCTTCGTGGCCTTCGCGCATGGCGCCTTCGATGAAGCCGATCGTTGCGCAGTCGCCCACCCGCTGCACTGGCAGACCGGCTGCTTGCAGCGCATCGGCCAGGGCATGGTTGGTGCTCGCCCCTGTAGCCAGCACGACCGAATCGGCGGCGGTCTGATGTATTGCACCTTCGTGATCACGCCAATGCACGGCGTCGCGGGTGATTTCGACCA
Source organism: Roseateles toxinivorans (assembly GCA_945898095.1). GTDB lineage: Bacteria > Pseudomonadota > Gammaproteobacteria > Burkholderiales > Burkholderiaceae_C > Paucibacter_A > Paucibacter_A toxinivorans_A. The sequence goes on from CAMDHE010000029.1 coordinate 13,498, forward strand.
CGCTGGCCTGACGCTGCAAATTACCATGGGTTTCAACCGCTTCCAGCACTCGCCAACGGCGCACGATCGATAGCTCGGCGCCCGGTTTGGTGCTTGATTCCAGCACCGTGACCTTGCGTCCGCGGGCCAGCAGGAACTCGGCCAGCTCCAGCCCGACCAGGCCGCCGCCGATGATCACGACCTGTTTGCCCAAAGGCATCCAGAGCTTTGAGAGGTTCTGCAGCGCAGCCTGGCTGTCGGTGACGCGCAGCATGCCGCCGGCCTTGAACAAAGCACGTTCGGCGAAATTGAGCTTGCGCTTGACGATCTCATCAGCACCATCGTTGGTCATCAAACGGCGCAACTCGTCGCCGCTCCAGACATGGGCCTGATCCGCACCCGGGATCGCCGGCGCTTCGCGCAGCGCGCCCGCCGCGACGATGATGGCGTCAGGCTTCATGGCGGCCAGCTTCTCCGCGGTCGCTTCCTGTCCTAAATGCACGGTGATGCCGGGTTGCTTCATCTGCTCGACCAGATAGTCCAGCAGGCGACCATTTTCGGGGTAGGCCAGGGCGGCGAAGAACAAGGTGCCACCCAGGCGCTGGCTGCGCTCAAGCAAAGTCACCCGGTGGCCGCGCTGGGCGGCGACTCGTGCGGCCTCCATCCCGCCGGGTCCACCTCCGACCACGAGCACATGGCCGGGCCGGACAGCCGGCAGGATCGCCGCGACAGATTCAAAACCGGTCTCGGCGGCCACTGCACATTTGACCCGCTGATTGATGAAGATCTGGCTCACGCAGGTGTAGCAGTAGATGCAGGGCCTGATTTCCTGGGGTCGGTTTTCGATCAGCTTGATCGGCAGATCAGGGTCGGCCAGTAATTTGCGCGCCATCGCGACGAACTGGAATTCGCCGCGCTCAATGGCGCGACTGGCATCTTCGGGTTCGATTCGACCTGCGCAGATCACCGGCACATCGACTGCCGCCTGCACCGCCCGGGCATAGTTGACGAAGCCGTTGGGCTGCTGCACCAGCGGCGCTTCGGTAAACGCGCTGCCCGTGGTGATGGTGGCATAGGCCGAAATGCTAATGGCCGCAGCGCCTGCTGCAGCAGCGAGTTTGGCGGTGGCAACGCAATCGGCCAGCGTGATGCCGCCCGGCGTGCGCAACTCCTCGCCATCGAGCCGGATCCAGACCGGGAAATCGGCACCGACGCGCTGCTTGACTGCGGCCAGGGTCTCGAGAAGGAGGCGTGCGCGATTTTCCAGCGGGCCGCCATATTCGTCCTCGCGCTGGTTGTAGTAGGGCGAGAGGAATCCCGCCAAGATATAGGTATGGGCGGCGTGCAGTTCGATGCCGTCAAAACCGGCGGCCTGGGCACGGGCTGCAGCTGCGGCGAAATACTCGACCATCTGCTCGATGTCGGCCTTGTCCATGACGCGGATGCGGGGTTTGGTGCGGCCCATGCCGCCGACGAAATTGGCCATCTCGGCATCGGTCAAGGCGCTCAGAAAATCGCTCTTGCCACGTGGCGGCATAGAAGGCACCCACATTTCACGACCTTCGGCGAGGTCGCGGGTCGCCGTCTTGCCGGCATGCTGCAACTGCATCGCGATCTTCGCGCCATGCTTGTGGACGCGTTCGGCAATGCCTGCCAGGCCGGGAATGAAATCGTCACGCGAGACACCGACCTGAAAGGGCTCGGCCGTTCCTGCGGGGTAGGCAACGGCACAGACCCCCATCGTCAGCAGGGCCGCGCCACCCTTGGCCCGGGCTTCGTAATAAGCCTGGATGCGCTCGCCACAGAAGCCATCGACCTCGGCATAGTTGGAGCCCATCGGGGCCATGATGATGCGATTTTTCAGTTCCAGCGAACCGATGCGCCCGGTTTGCAGCAGGGCGGTGAAGGATGGATTCATGGATTTGGAGCGAGCAGCTTGAGGCCTGCATTGTTGGTCAGAAGCCGTTTCAGGCATCGTCCGTTCGGACGCTTCGGCTTTCGGTCGGGTCATTGCGATTGCTGTTCAAACGGACGATGCAAGCCCGCGCGTCGGATACAAGAATGATGCGGAGTAGGCCCAATGATCCGGTTAACCATGCCCCCATGATGAAGAAACTCGGTTTATGCCTCAGCTTCTGGGCGCTGCTGCTCGGACTGAATCCGGCCAGCGCGCAAGCGCCTGCGCCGAGCGATGCCGAACTGCGCGCGGCCTTCATCTATGCCTACCCTTATTACGAGTTCATGTGGCTGCGCGATCAAGCGCTGAATCATGCCGATTCGCTGACCTCCACGAGCTTGAACAAGTTTCGCCATCAGCGCCATCTCGCCACACCCGCTGATCGCTGGGCCAATGGGCCGATCAATGACACCTTTTATTCGACCGCCTGGCTCGACGTCGGCAAAGCGCCGGTCGTCCTGAGCTTGCCCGACACTGCTGATCGTTACTATGTGCTGGTGCTGATCGGTGCCGATACGAACAGCTTCGCCTATTTCGGCCGCCGCAGCAGCGGCACCAAGGCGCGCAAGGTGGCGATCATCGGGCCCGCTTGGCAGGGTGAAATTCCGCCTGCAGATGAGGTCGTTCGGGCCAGCTCGCGTGACCTCTATGTCAACTTGCGTGTGCTGGTGCGCGATCCGGCCGATCTGACCAACGCCCATCAGGTGCAGAATGGTTTCGGCCTTGTGCCGGTCGCAATCGACGGTCTGGACAGGCCGGACGGTCCCCGCCAACAGCCTTTGAAGGGTGATGTGGCGCGGATGTTCGACGTCATCAATGAAGCGCTGATCCGCAATCCTCCGCCCGCGGGCGGCACAGCCATGTTGCAGGGTTTCAAGGCCGTCGGCATTTGCGGTGCTGGCTGTAGTTTCGGCGCACTTGCCCCCGACTTGCAGCAGCGCTGGCGCGAGTTGGTGCCGCCGCTTTTGAGCCGGCTGAAGACCGCGCTCGATGGGGCGCGCCGCGATGTCATCCGGGTCAATGGCTGGATTCCGTTCCGTTTGCCGCGCAACTTTGCCGCCAATTTCCCGGTGCGGGCTGGTTCGGCGGCCAATTCGGGCGGCATTTTCGGGCTCGAAGCCGCCGAGGCGGTCTACTTCATGGGCGTGACCGACGGCAATGATGAAATCCTCGGTCAGGGACGGAGCTATCGACTGCATTTGCCCGCTGGCGAGCTGCCTGCCGATGCTTTCTGGTCCTTGAGCTTGTACGAATTTCTGCCTGATGGGCAATATATGGTCGCCAACAAGATCGACCGCTATTCAATCGGCGACCGCACCGAAGGGCTGGTCCGCAATGGCGACGGCAGCCTCGACATCTGGATCCAGCCTGCGCCGCCAATCGATTCTGCAAAATTGGCCAACTGGTTGCCCAGCCCGCTGGCCCACAAGTTCTACATCAATGCACGCATCTACCAACCCCGCGCCGAAGTCTTGAAAGCCGAATGGGCGATGCCCAAAGTCGAACGTCAACTCCCTTGACGCATTCCTTCTCAGGAGCCGCCATGCCCATACGCCCATCGCAATGGATGCGATCACTGCAATATGCAGCCATCAGCCTGTTTCTGGCTTGTCCAGCAGCTGCCCATGATGAACCTGTCATTGCGCCCAATGAAGCCGCCAAACTGGCGCGAGCTGCAGTGATCCGCGAGTATCCGGCGCTGATGCAGGCGATTACAAGGGGCGGCGCCTTCGGTGGCGATTTCTCGGCAGCGATTGCCAACAAGATGTACAGCCGCGACGATGCGGCGGCGATCGCTGATGCCAGGGCCAAGCTGAAGGTCGAGCCGCAGGGGCCGCGCAGCTGGCTGTTGCGGCTGCCCTTTGTCAACATCGCCTTGTTCGAGACCGATGCTGGTCTGGTCCTGATCGATTCCGGCTATGCACCCGCAGGACCGGCGCTGCGCGATGTGATCAAGTCGCTGAGCCAGCAGCCGATCCACACCATTGTTTTCACCCATTACCACGCTGACCATGCCTGGGGCGCCTGGGCCTTGATGGACATGGGGCCGGGTGGCGGCAAACCGCGCATCGTCAGCTCGGCGGGCTTCATCACGCAGATGGACCAGGATCTGCTCAGCTACGGCCTGATCGCCCGCAACAATCAACAAGTCGTCGTGCCGCGAAACTGGGGCGATGTGCTGCGTCCGGACCTGACTTTCCATGACCGGATCAGCTTGCAGGTCGGGCGCGAGGAATTCGTATTGACGCAGTCGCGCGGCGAGACCGAGGATCAGCTCTGGGTCAACGTGCCGGGCCGGCGCATCGTCGTCAGCGCCGACTATTACCAGGGTTTCATGCCCAATGCGGGCAATGGCAAGCGGCGCCAGCGTTACCCGGAGGAATGGGCCTCGGCATTGCGCCAGATGATGGCCTTGAAGCCGCAGCGCTTGCTCAGCATGCATGGCCCGGCGCTGCTGAGCGAGGAAGAGATCCAGGACAAGCTCGGCAGCCATGCGCAGGCGCTGGAGTCGATTGCAGAGCAGACGCTGGCAGGCCTCAACGCCGGTCTGCGCACCGACCAGGTGATCGACCGCATCAAGCTGGCGCCTGCCCTGGCTGGGCGTGAGAATCTGCGCGAGGACTATTCCACCGCCAAGGACATAGCGCGCATGGTGGTCAAGCAATACGGCGGCTGGTGGGACGATCTGCCTTCGCATTGGAATCCGGCCCCGCTGTCGGAACAGGGCCGGGTAATCGCCGAACTGGCCGGCGGACCGCGCTTGCTGATGAGCAAAGCGATTGCGCTCAGCCGCACCGATTCGGCATTGGCCGCCAGTCTGGCCGACTGGGCCTGGCTGGCTGCGCCTGCAGATGTCGAAGTGCTGCAGGGCGCGCTGCAGGTCTATGGCGCGCGCATCGGCCGCGACACCACGACCCAGGAAGCGCTGGTCTATATGGAGCATATGGTGCGGTTGAAACTGCAAATCGGTCGCGAGACCAGGCCCTGAGTTTGCGTAGCGCTTAGTTCGCTCGATCGTGCGATGAGCGTCTTTCTGATGGGCTGCATCGGCCCAAGCCAGCATTTGCGGTGATGCAGAGTTGCCGAATATCGTCTGTTCGGACGTATCAGTTGCTGGCAATGTTGCCTAAATTCGCGCGGCCTGGGCTGATTGCCGTTCGACAGGCAAAGGCAATATCAATACTTCAGTTTTTTCAGTTGCAAAGGAGATCACGATGGATCAGGTCAGCCAGCTTTCCGACTGTGGCATTCAATGCACGCCGCTCACACCAGCGATCGGTGCCGAACTCAGCAATGTCGACTTGGGCGGGCCGCTGAGCGACGAATCTGTCGCGTTCATTCGACAAGCCTTGCTGGACTGGAAAGTAATTTTCTTCAGGGACCAGCAGCTCGACACCGAAAAACTCGTCGCTGTCGCAGGCAGGTTCGGAAAACTGGCCCTCCACCCCTTCCTGATCGGCAAGCCCGACCACCCGGAAGTGCTGGCAATCAGCCGAAATCGCGAGCGGCGTGGCGGGGAAAACCTCTGGCATTCCGATGTGACCTTTATTCCGGCCCCACCTTTGGGAAGCCTGCTTTATTCCCACGAAATTCCGCCGATCGGTGGCGACACCCTGTTTGCCGACATGAGCGCTGCCTACGATGGTTTGTCGGATGAGGTCAAACACAAGATCGAGGGCCGGCAAGCGATCCATGACTTCCGCGCCCATCGCGTGCTGATGCGCAAGGCAGGGGTGGCCGAAGACAAGATTGCCCGATATGAAGCGCAGTTTCCCCCGACGGCCCATCCAGTCGTACGCACCCATCCTGAAACAGGTCGAAAGCTGATCAACGTCAGCGTCGCATTCACCGAATACATCATCGACATGGATCGTTCGGAGTCGGACGCCTTGCTGCAGCACCTGTATGCGCAAGCCAGCATTCCGGAGTACCAGGTCCGCTTCAAATGGACGAAAAACAGTCTGATTTTCTGGGATAACCGCGCCACGCAACATTACGCAGTGTCCGACTACTGGCCGGCTGTGCGGACCATGGAGCGCGTCACGATCGAGGGCGACATTCCATGCTGAAAATTAGCTCCCCGACGCTGCCGGCCCGCAACCGGATGCTGGGCTCGGCCGGATTCGCCTTGCTGATCATGCTCTTGATCCATATGACCAAGACCGTGGACCGCAACATCATGGGCGTGTTGTTCGAGCCTTTGAAGGCCGAGTTCGGGGTCAGCGACACCTTGCTCGGGTTGGTGGCTGGCGCCATCTTTGGCATCCTGCATGCGGTTGCCAGCCTCGTACTGGGGCATTTGAGCGACCGGATGAGCCGGGTGAAGTTATTGAGCGCCGCCTGTGTTCTCTGGAGCGGGCTGACCATGCTGTGCGGCATGGCGACGAGTTTTTGGCAACTGGCGCTGGCAAGGGCCGGCGTTGCCATGGCAGAAGCAGGCTCGGCCGGAACGGCTGTCCCGCTGATTGCCGAGATGTTCCCGCCGAATCGCAGGTCTTTGGCTACCGGCATCTACTTTCTGGGCGCGCCTTTTGGCGTCTTGGTCGGCATCGGCCTGGGTTCCTGGATTGCCCAGAACTACGGTTGGCGTGCAGCCTTTTCGCTGGCGGGCTTTCCCGGCCTTTTGCTGGGCTTCTTGCTTTATGTTTGCGTCAGGGAGCCCAAGCGCAGCGGCCCCGATAGCCCGCAAACGGGAAGTACCGGCTTGCCTGCTCAAAAAGCCTCGCAAGAGGGCATAGTCACTTCGATCAAGGTCTTGCTGACCAACCGACCGTACCTGTTTTTGACCCTGTCATGCGCTCTGGCTTCCATTCCTGCCACCGCCTTCGGTACCTGGGGCACCAGCTTCTTGATCCGGTCGCACCAGCTGTCGCTGCAGCATGCGGGCCTTCTGACCGGACTGATAGGCATCAGTGGCAATGTCCTGGGTACGATATTTTCGGGCTGGCTGATCGACCGGCTGACAACAAAAAATCGCGCCTGGCAGATCCGGATCCCGATGCTCGGGCTGTTGCTGGCCACACCGATGGGCCTGCTTTACTTCCTTTGGCCGGCCGACATCATGTGGCAATTGGGCCGTCTGCCCGTACCGACAGTGATGTTGTTCGGTATATCTTTCGCCTTTTTTACCGGCTGGTGGATAGCACCGGCTTATTCGGCGATCAGCAACCTGATCGAAGCGGAGCGTCGCGGCTTTGCCACGGCCTTTTTCGGAGTGGCTTTCTCTGCGGTGGGAATGGGACTGGGGCCGCTGATCGTGGGTGCCATCAGCGATCTGCTGACACCGGTCAGCGGGGTGGACTCGCTTCGTTATGCGATGGCCATTGCGATTTCCACGACCTTGGTCGCGGTGTGGCTGATGCGGCTGGCCATCCAGCCTTATCAGCTTGCACTTGAAGCCATTCACGCCAAAGACTGACGAACCCGACAATCCCGGCGACCGGGTCTGGCTGCGACTCAGACCTCCAGCGCCAGCAGCGTAGCCTGCTCGATCGCGCGATGGGCATCGAGTTGATCGGCGGCATCGGCGCCACCGATGACTGCGGTTGCGATGCCTCGCCGCTGCAATTCAGGTAGCAGCCTTCGTTCTGATTCTTGACCGGCGCAGATGATCAGCTGGTCGATTGCCAGGCATTGCGCGACGCCATCCACTCGCAGATGCAGACCCTGCTGGTCGAGGTACAAATAGTCAACACCACCGAGCATCTGCACATTGCGGCGCTTGAGCAAATTGCGGCGAATCCAGCCGGTGCTCGGTGCCAGATCCTGGCCCAGCTTGCCCGGGCGCCGTTGCAGCAGCCAGATCTGTCGCTCCGAAGGCGCCAAATCCGGCGCACAGAGGCCGCCGCGTTGGAGGAATTCCGCGTCGATACCCCAAGTTGATTGATAGCTGGCCAGCGTTGGCGGCAGGCCCGGATCGCTGAGCCATTCGGCGATGTCGAAGCCGATGCCACCCGCGCCAATGATGGCGATGTTGCGACCCATCGATTGCCTTCCCTGGGCCAGCGCCTGCGCATAGCCGAGCACCCGTGGATCGCCTTGCAGACCCGGCAGATCGAGCTCGCGCGCCCGCACGCCGGTCGCCAGCATGACCTGCTCGAAGCCCTGCAGCTGCCCGGCGTTTGGCGCCCGATTCAGGTGCACTTGAACGCCATGTATTGCCAGCTGGCGCTGGTAGTAGCGCAGCGTCTGGGCATATTCCTCCTTGCCCGGGATCTGCAGGGCCAGCAGGAACTGTCCGCCCAGGGCCGGTCCGGCCTCGAACAATGTCACCTGGTGGCCGCGCATTGCTGCAGTTGCGGCGAAGGCCAGCCCGGCCGGGCCACCGCCGACCACCGCCAGGCGACGCTTGATAGCTGCCGGGCGCAACGGCCTCAGGGTTTCAAAGCCGGCGCGGGGATTGACCAGACAAGTCACCGGTTGTTGAAGGAAAACCCGATCGAGACAGGCCTGGTTGCAGGCGATGCAGGTATTGATCTCGTCGCTGCGGGCGCTGAGCGCTTTGACTGCCCAGTCCGGGTCGGCCAGCAGCGGCCGCGCCAGCGCGACCAGATCAGCCTGGCCATCCGCCAGCAACGCTTCGGCGGTCTCGGGCATGGCGATCCGGTTGCTGGCAATCACCGGTATCTTCAGGACCTGTTTCAAGCGCCAGGTCAAAGCGGCGAACGGTGCGCGAGGCACCAGCGAGGCCACGGTGGGCACACGCGATTCATGCCAACCCGCGCCACTATTGAGCAGGTTGATTCCTGCTTGCTGCAAGGCCAGCGCCAGCTCGATCACCTCGTCCCAACTGCAGCCCCCGTCGACCAGATCAATCAATGAAATGCGGAACAGGAGCAATTGCGTCGGCAGCACCGCGCGAACGGCCTTGACCAACTCCAGCGCAAAGCAACGCCTGGCTGCTGCGCTGCCGCCCCAACGATCGCTGCGTTGATTGCTGCGCGGCGCGAGGAACTGATTGATCAGATAACCTTCAGCGCCCATCAACTCGACGCCGTCATAGCCCGCTTGTGCTGCCAATGCGGCGGTGTTCGCGTAGCAGTCGATCAACTGCAGAATTTCAGCCTCGCTGAGTTCGCGCGGCGCCTTCTTGCCGAGCGGCGAGGCGATGCTCGACGGGGCTACGCCGCCTGTGGCGTAATCATTGCGGCCGATATGCAGGGCTTGCAAGGCGATCAACGCGCCTTCTTGATGCACGGCCTCGCAGAGCTTGCGGTGTGGCTCGAGCTGATCGACTCTCTGCAAGCTCGCCTGCTGTGCTGCAGCGGGATGGCCCAGCGCCATGTCGTCGACGCCGAAGCCACCGGTGATCATCAACGCGGCGCCGCCGCGCGCACGTTCTACGTAAAAAGCGCTGAGTCGCTCGAAACCATCATCGAGTTCCTCGAGTCCGGTATGCATCGAGCCCATCACGATGCGGTTACGCAGCGTCAGCCCGCCCACCTGCAGCGGCTGGCCCAGCAGCGGGAAACGTTGTCGCGCCGACCGCGAAGGGCTCACTGCTTGATCGATTTGCTGGCTTGTTCGTCAGGCCGCAGGCTGCCGCCGGCTTGGCGCGGCGGATATTCGCGCAGGCTGACCATATGGTCGACCAGGATGTCCTGCATCACCCCGCCTATCCACGACTTGCGCAGGGCCAACTGGTTGGAGTAGATGCCGCCATGCTTTTCATACGGGTCCATGCGCAGGTTGAAGAATGCGAAGCTCTGCTTGAGCGGATCGAAGAACCCTTCGCGCTCCTTCAGCAGGCCTTTCCAGTTGCCGGTGCGCAGTCCGATCAGCTCGCGTTCGTTGTAATAAACAAAGAAATTCCGCGCTGAATCGGCCTTGCCCTGCCAATGGGCCAGGTTGTCGATGCCGTCGATCTTGACTTGATGGCTGGCTTTGAGTTTGGCCGCTACATCAGGGATGCCGGCCGCAGCCGCCAAGGTGGTGAACAAGTCGTAATGGGTCTGGATGCCGTTGGAGACCGAATCCGCCGGAACCACGCCAGGCCAGCGAACCAGCATCGGCACACGGTAACCGCCTTCCCAGGAAGAAGCCTTCTCGCCCTTGAACGGTGTGGTCCCGCCGTCGGGCCAGTTGAATAATTGCGGACCGTTGTCCGAAGTGAAGATAACGATCGTGTTCTTGGCCAGACCGAGGTCATCAAGCTTTTTCAGCAACTGCCCGATATGGGCATCCATTTCCATCATGCCGCTGCCGTAGACATCGTCTTCGGAAGAATAGGGCGCGGCCAGATAGCGCGAGGCCGGTTTCAGATGCGTGTTGACATGCATCCTGGTCGGGTTATGCCAGAGAAAGAAGGGCTGCTTTGACTTCGCCGATTCATCCAGGAACTGCAGCGAATGCTCGACTAACTCGTCGTCGATCGTCTCCATTCTCTTGATCGACAAAGGCCCCATGTCCTTCGGTGCCTGGCCGGCATAGGCTTCGATGACGCCACGCGGGCCGTATTTCTTGCGGAAGGCCGGATCCTTCGGATAGTCCCGCTGCTCCCATTCCTCCTCGACATTCAGGTGATAGAGGTTACCGAAGAAGTAGTCAAAGCCATGCAGATTGGGCAGATGCGAGTCGCGGTCACCGAGATGGTGTTTGCCGATCTGGGCGGTGCGGTAGCCCTGGGATTTCAGCAATTCGGCCAAGGTCGGATCGCGCTTGTCGAGCCCGATCGGGCTGCCTGGTAGCCCGACGGTGGTCAATCCGGTGCGGATCGGCATCTGCCCGGTCAGGAAGGCAGCCCGTCCTGCCGTGCAACTCGGCTCGGCGTAATGATCAGTGAACAGCTTGCCCTGCTTGGCCAGGCGATCGAGGTTGGGCGTGGGCACCATCATGCCGCGGCTGTAGGCACCGACATTGCTCGGGCCGATGTCATCACCCATGATGACCACGATGTTCGGGCGCTGCGGTGTTTGCGCCTGCGCGCTCAGCAAGAGCAGGGCGCTCAGGCCCAGGCTGAAGGCACGGATGGCCGGCAGGATTTTGCTTTTCATTCAGGGCTCCTCTTCTATCTTCAATAATCAGTTTGGATCAGCGGCCTTCGAAGTTCGGCTTGCGCTTGTCGACGAAAGCCTGCATGCCTTCTTTCTGGTCGCGCGTCGCGAACAACAACTGGTTGGCCTTGCGTTCGAGCATCAAGGCGGTGGCCAGCGAAGCATCGACACCCGCCAGCACGACTTCCTTGATCTGGCGTGCGGCCAGCGGCGGCATGGCGGCGATCTGGCCGGCCATCTTCAAGGCCTCGGCCATCACCTCGGCGTCGGGTACGACCAGACTGACCAGGCCCATCACCTGCGCTTCATGGGCCGAAATCGGCCGACCGGTGAGCAAAATCCGCATCGCGTTGAACTTGCCGACGGCGCGCACCAGGCGCTGCGTGCCCCCGATACCGGGCATGATGCCGATGCGGATTTCCGGTTGGGCGAAGCTCGCAGCTTCGCCCGCGATGATGATGTCGCAATGCATGGCCAGTTCGGATCCGCCGCCATAGGCATAGCCGCAGACTGCGGCGATGACGGGCTTCGGGCATTGCTCCAGAGGTGCCCAGACCAGTTCGGTGTGGCGCTGCATGATTTCGATCGGATCAGCTTCGAGCAGGCCGAGAATGTCGCCGCCTGCGGCAAAGACCTTGTCACCGCCGGTCAGGACGATGCAACGCACGGAATCATCGGCGCCCAGCATGGTGAATGCCTCGGACAGCAGATCCTGCAGCGGCAGGCTCAGCGCATTGGTCGCTTCGGGGCGGTTCAACAGCACCACGGCCACCCCATCCTGCGGGTAGCTGACCAGAACTTCCTTGTTGGCGGTATCGCTCACATTGGCTCTCAGTTCATTCAATCAATCGCCTGCCCATGCTGGAGGCATGTTCAGTGAATCTCGATGTTGCCATCGTCGTCCATGGAGAATCGGCGAACATCGTCTGTTTGGACGTGTCAAATGCAGCCGATGCTGCCTAAATTCTCCCCTATGCACAATTCCAACAGCAATCAGCAAGTTCAGCCCCGCGTCGTGCTGGTCACCGGGGGCAGCAAGGGCATCGGACGCGGTATCGCCGAGGGCTTTCTGGCAATGGGCGATCGGGTGGTCGTCTGTGCCAGGCAGGAACCCGAATCCCTGCCGTCCAGCGGCGCGGCCTCGGCCGAATTCATGGCCTGTGATGTGAAGGATCTGGTCGCAGTTCAAAGCTTGATTGCCGCAATCGTGCAGCGCCATGGTCGGCTCGATGTGCTGGTCAACAATGCTGGCGGCAGTCCGTCGGCCGCCGCGGCCACCGCATCGCCGCGTTTTCACGAGAGCGTGATCCGCTTGAATCTGCTCGCGCCTTTCAATCTTGCACAGGCTGCCAATGCCCAGATGCAGCAGCAGGATCAGGGCGGCGTGATCATCTTCATCGGCAGCATCAGCGCTTTGCGGCCTTCGCCCGGAACTGCGGCTTATGGTGCGGCCAAGGCGGCGGTGCTGAGTCTGGTCGGATCGCTGGCGGTTGAATGGGCGCCCAAGGTTCGGGTGGTGGCGGTCAGTCCGGGTCTGGTGCAGACCGAACAGTCGGCAATGCATTACGGCAACGAGGCCGGCATCGCTGCGGTTGCGGCGACGATACCGGCCGGCCGCATGGCTTTGCCGGCTGACATTGCACAGGCCTGCATCTATGTGGCTTCTGCGGCAGCTTCCTATGTCAGCGGCAGCAATTTGCTGCTGCATGGCGGGGGTGAGAAACCGGCCTTTCTCGATGCCGCCCAGTCGGGCAGCCACTGAGCGCGGGCCGGCGATGTTCGTCGATCTGAATCCGGCACAGCATGCCTTGCGGTTAAAGGTCCGCGATTATTTCAATCAGCTGATGACGCCAGAGTTGCGACTGGCGCTGCGCGGCGCCGAAGGCGGCGATCTGTTCCGCAGCACCGTGCGCCAGATGGGGCGCGACGGCTGGCTGGCGGTCGGCTGGCCCAAGGAATTTGGTGGCGCAGGCCTCAGCGGCACTGAGCAGTTGATCTTTTTCGAAGAGGCCAATATTGCCGGAGCGCCGCTGCCCTTCGTGACGATCTCGACCGTCGGTCCGGCCTTGATGAGCCATGGCACAGCGGCGCAGAAGGCGCGCTTCCTGCCAGGCATCGCTGCCGGCGAAATCATCTTTTCGATTGCCTATTCGGAAGCCTCTGCCGGGTCCGATCTCGCCACGCTGAAGACCACCGCCAGGCTCGAGGGAGATCACTTCCTCGTCAACGGGGCCAAGTTATGGACCTCGGGCGTTGAGGCTGCCGACTTCATCTGGCTGGCCGCCCGTACCGATCCCGATCTGCCGCGCCACAAGGGCATTTCGCTGCTGATCCTCGATGCGACAGCGGCGGGCTTTTCGCATACGCCGATCGAGACTGTAGGCAACCGCACCGCAGCGAGCTATTACGACAATGTCGTCGTGCCGCGGGACATGCTGGTGGGCGACTTGCATGGCGGCTGGAAGTTGATCACCTCGCAACTCAACCACGAACGCCTGGGCCTGGGTGCCTGGGCTGACAAGGTCTTCGGCCCGTTCCGGCGCGTTCTGCAATGGGCCAAGGTGGCCGACGAATCGGGCCGCTGCGCCATCGATCAGCCCTGGGTGCGGCGGGCCTTTGCCGATTGCTACACCAAGCTGGAAGCGCAGCGCATGCTGAACTTCCGTATCGCAGCCGATGTCGAAGCCGGCCGCCTTGACGTGGCGCTGGCCTCGACGGCCAAGGTCTACGGCTCCGAAACGGTGATCAAGGTGTTGCGCTCGCTGATCGACATCGTCGGCGCCTCGGCGCTGGTGCGATCGGGTTCGGCGGCCGGGCAATTGCTTGGCGAACTTGAATATGAGGCACGCCTGGCGACGATTGCGACCTTTGGCGGCGGCACCAATGAACTGCAGCGCGAATTGATCGCGCAATTCGGCCTGCATGCGCCCAAGACGCTGCGTTGATTGCTGCAGGCTGAATGGCGGCTGAATAATCTGCGTCCAGGCCCATCCAAGGCCGTTTTCGAACCGAGAGACAAGCGAGATGAAAGAACAATTGGCGCGCACTTTGATGACGCCGGCAAGCGGCAGGCGTTTGCGCGCCAGCGTCGCGCTCGACTATCCATTCACGCCACCGCAGACCGATGGCTCGGTGGTGGAGATTGCCGATGGCCTGCTCTGGGCGCGCATGCCGATGCCGATGGCGCTGGACCACATCAATGTCTATCTGCTGCGAGGTGAAACCGGCTGGACCCTGGTTGATACCGGACTCAACACGGCTGACTGCCGCGCCCGCTGGGAGTCGATCGCGGCTGAACATCTGCAAGGGCTGCCGATTGAAGCGCTGATCTGCACCCATTTCCACTATGACCATGCCGGCCTGGCGCCATGGATCACCGAGCGCTTCGGCGTGCCGCTGTTCATGACCTTGGGCGAGTTCATGACCATGAAAGTCTTGAACGCGCCGATGCCCGACCCGGTTCCGCCGGAGCAGATCGCCTTCTACCAGCGCGCCGGCCTGCCGGAATTGCGCTTGACCAAGATGTTCGAAGCGCTGGCCGCGGATCCCTTCACACCGCCACCGATGCCCGCCTTCCAGCGCCTGCGCGGCGGGCAGGTTCTGCGCATCGGCAACCGTGAATGGACCATCATTATCGGCGAAGGCCATTCACCGGAACATGCTTGCCTGTATTGCGAGGCCGAAGGAATCCTGATTGCTGGCGACCAGTTGCTGCCGCGCATCAGCTCGAATGTGCTGGTGTCGTCAATCGAGCCCGAAGGCAATCCGCTGCAGCAATGGTTCGACTCGCTCGACCGGCTGGAAGTCTGCCGGGCCGACACCTTGATCCTGCCTTCGCATCAGAATGTCTATCGCGGTCTGCATTTGCGCACCCAGGAATTGCGCGAGCATCACCTGCAGCAGTTTGCCCAGTTGCTCGGTGCTTTGGAACAACAGGCCGAGTTCAGCGCCTTCGAAGCGATGAACCTGCTGTTCAAGAAACTGCGCCATCCAATGGACGACATGCTGGCGCTGGGCGAGACGCTGGCCCATCTGGCCTGGTTGCTGAAGGAAGGGCGTTTGCAGCGCCGACTGGCCGAGGACGGCTTATGGCGATACTCGCGCGAGCCAGGCGCGCTGATCGAAAAGGGGATGCATTGGTGAGCGATCAATTCAGGATTGAAGTCAGCGACTGGCTGGAGGCAAATTGCCCGGCTTCGATGCGGCAGCCGATCAGCGCCGAGCAGATGGTCTGGGGCGGGTCGCGGCTGAAATTCAGCAGCGAGGACCAGCGTCTATGGTTCGAGCGCATGCGCGACCGCGGCTGGTTCGCGCCGGACTGGCCGCGTGAATATGGCGGCGGCGGACTCGATGCCGGCCAGGCCCATGTGTTGGAGCAAGAGATGCAACGCCTCGGTTGCCGCCAGCCGCAGTTCAACCTGGGCGTCTGGATGCTCGGGCCGGTCTTGCTGGAACTGGGCAGCGAAGCTCAAAAACGCCAGCATCTGCCGCCGATGATGGCCGGCCAGGTGCGTTGGTGCCAGGGTTTCAGCGAACCCAATGCCGGTTCCGATCTGGCCAGCTTGAAAACCTCGGCGATCGAAGATGGCGATGACTTCATAGTCAACGGCGCCAAGATCTGGACCAGTTATGGCGATCAGTCGGATTGGATGTATGCCCTGGTGCGCACCGACGTCAAGGCCAAGAAACAGCAGGGCATCAGCTTCCTGCTGATCGACATGAACAGCCCCGGCGTCATGGTCAAGCCGATCGAGCTGATCAGCGGCAAATCGAGTTTTTGTGAAGTCTTTTTCGACAATGTGCGGGTGCCGCGCCTGCAACTGGTCGGTGCGTTGAACGATGGCTGGACCGTGGCGAAAAAGCTGCTCCAGCATGAGCGTTCGGCGATGTCCAAGTTCAGCGCAGGAGCGGCGCCTTCGCATGACCCCCTGGCTGTCGCCAGGCCTTATCTGTTCGACGACCAAGGTCGCTTGCGCGAGCCGGTCTGGCGCGATCGGCTTGCCGCCCTGATGATGGATTCCCGGGCCTTTGCCTTGTCGGCGCAGCGCCTGCATGAGCAGGCCATGGCGGGGCAGGATTGCAACGGGCTGGCGGCGATCATGAAGCTGGTCCAGACCGAGCAGGAAGTTGCCAAATATGAGTTGCTGCAGCAAGTCATGGGTCAGCGCGGGCTGAGCTGGGAAGGCGATGAGTTCAGTCGCGATGAACATGACATCGCGCGACTCTGGCTGCTGACCAAGACTTACACCATCTCCGGCGGCTCGTCGGAGATTCAACTGAACGTGATTGCCAAGCGCGTACTTGGCCTGCCGGGCTGAATGATGACGCTGCTATTGAATCAGGATGAATCCATGCTGCGCGACAGCGCCCAGGCCTTCTTGTCTGCTGAAGCGCCGGTGACTGCGATGCGGCGCTTGCGTGACAGCGAAGATGCAACCGGTTTCGATCCGGAGCTTTGGCAACGCATGGTCGAGATGGGCTGGTCTGGCATGCTGCTGCCCGAGCATTGGGGCGGTCTTGATTTCGGTTTCAAGGGCATGGGCGCATTGTTCGAACAATGCGGTCGTTATTTGACCCCCAGCCCCTTGCTCGCCACTGTGGTGCTCGGCGGCGGCTTGCTGCTGCGCGCCGGCAGCCAGGCGCAATGCCAGCGCTGGTTGCCCCTGCTGGCCGAGGGCAAGGCCTGGTTCGCCCTGGCATTGGAAGAGCTGCCTCGCCATGACCCGCGCCAGGTCGCTTGCAACGCCACAAGAACCGCTACGGGATGGCAACTCGATGGTGAAAAATGGCTGGTGCTCGACGGACATATCGCCCAGCAGTTGATCGTGGTGGCCAGAACCTCGGGCTTGCCCGGGCAGGAACATGGCTTGAGTCTGTTCCTGCTCGATCCGGCAACTGCCGGTGTGCAGCTCAGCCGCAGCCGCATGATCGACAGCCGCAATGCGGCGAGGCTGCAGCTCAGCGCGGTACAGATCCCGGCCGAGTCTTTGCTCGGCGCGCTGGATGGCGGTTTCGAGCCGCTCGACGCAGTGCTCGATCAGGCCAGAGTCTGTCTGGCGGCTGAAGGCCTGGGCTTGTTGCGCGAAGTGTTCGAGCGCACGCTCGATTATCTGAAGCAGCGGGTGCAATTCGATGTGGTGATCGGCAGTTTCCAGGCCTTGCAGCACCGGGCTGCGCGGCTACATGTCGAGCTCGAACAATGCCAGAGCGCAGTCGCTGCGGCATTGGCTGCGTTGCAGGACGATCCGGTGCAAGCCGCACAGCTGGCCAGCCTGGCCAAAGCCAAGGTCAGCAAGCTCAGCGAATTGCTGCTCAACGAGGCGGTGCAACTGCATGGCGGCATCGGCGTCACCGATGAGCTCGACATCGGACTCTTTCTTAAACGCGGCCGGGTGATCCAGCAGACTTTCGGCGACGCGGTTTTTCACAACGACCGTTATGCGCGGCTGAACGGTTTCTGAAGCAGGCACAGATGACTGATGATTTCGATGCCAGACTGGCCCTGATCCAGTCCCAAATGACGGCGCCAGGCGCGCCCTTCGAGCTCGAATGGGTGGAGCAGGGCGGGCAGAAGCTGGCCGCTTATGCGCGCGCCTGCAAAACTTTGCCCGAACTGATTCAATCGGGCCGGGTCCATGGTGACAAACCCTTCATCGTCTATCAAGGCGATAACTGGAGTTTCACGCGCTTTTTTGCCCAGGTCGATGCCCTGAGCGCCAGGCTGCGTGAGGACTTTCATCTGCAGCCGGGCGACCGAGTGGCGATTGCGATGCGCAACCGGCCTGAATGGGCGGTGGCCTTTGCTGCTGTGGCCTTGCTGGGCGCCGTGCCTGCACCCTTGAACAGTTTCGGTGTGCGTGATGAATTGCTGGCCGGGTTGCGCGACATCGAGCCCAAGCTTTTGTTCGTCGATGCCGAGCGCTTGCAGCGTTTGTCGGGTGATCTGGAAACGCTGGGCTTCCCGGTGGTGGTGGTCGGCAGCGCTGTTGCGCCGGAGCTGTCCTACGAGGAACTTTGTTCGCGTCAGGCCGCGCCAGCGATCTTGCCCGAACTCGGCCCGGAAGATCCGGCCTTGATCTTGTTTACTTCGGGCGCCACCAGTCAGCCCAAAGGTGTGCTGTCAGGGCAGCGGGCGCTTTGTCAGGCGCTCTGCAATATCGACTATATCGGCGCTTGTGCCGCCATGAGTTCGCCCGCTGCGCTGCAGACCGTCATGCAACGCGGCCTGCTGCCAACGGTGCTGACCGCCGTGCCCCTTTTTCATGTCAGCGGTCTGCATGCCCAATTGCTGGCCAGCTTGCGCAACGGCCGGCGGCTGGTTTTCATGCACCGCTGGGACCCGCAGACCGCCTTGAGCTTGATGCGCGAGCATCAAGTGACCCAATTCAATGGGGCACCGTCGATGGTGCTGCAGTTGCTGGCCGAGCCTGGTTTTGACGACAAGGCGGTGGTCGGCAATCTGTCGGGCCTCGGTTTTGGCGGTGCCGGCCTGCCGCAACGCGCAATCGACGCCGTGCTCGGCCGGGTGAAACCCTCTTTGTCGGGTGTCGGCTACGGCCTGACCGAATCGAATGGCGTCGGCTCCGCAGTGGCAGGAGACGGTTTTGTGCAGCGCCCGACCAGTTCGGGCCTGATCTCGCCGATCATGCAATTGCGCTTGATGGAGTTGGACGGCAGCGAAGCTGCAAGAGGCCAGCCCGGCGAAGTCTGGCTGCGCGGCGTCAGCCTGATGCAGGGCTATTGGCGCCAGCCAGAAGCAACCCGAACCGCGCTGCATGACGGTTGGTTCCGCAGCGGTGACATCGGTGTTCTTGACGCCGCCGGCTATCTGAGCATCGTCGACCGGATCAAGGATGTGATCAACCGCATGGGTGAAAAAATCGCCGCCGCCGAGATCGAGTCCTGCCTCTTGCAGCACCCGGAAGTCAGCGAAGCGGCGGTGTTCGCCCAGCCCGACCTGCAGACCGGCGAAGCCGTCGCAGCGGTCGTGGTGCTCCGCGAGCACAGCCTTGTCGACGCGGAAGCATTGCGTCGCCATGTTGCCGGCCGATTGGCCGCCTACAAGGTGCCGCTGATCATCCACCTGCGCTTCGAAGCGCTGCCGCGCAACCCGACTGGCAAGCTGCTCAAACAGCAGATCAAGCAGCAATATCTGGGCTGAGCAAGCCAGACGGGAATTGTCGGGCGCCTGAATTAAAAAGGGCTGCAAGGGTTTGATCCCCTGCAGCCCCTCAAGCCCTGCGGGCTTGCTGTTTTACCAGCGGTAGTTGAGGGTCACGCCCATCGTGCGTGGGTCGCTCCAGTAGCCCATCTGGAAGAAGCCCGAAACGTCCATCTGGGCGATCATCGTGTGTTGGTTGGTCACGTTCTTGACCCAGAATGCGGCTTCGGCTTCACCCTTGCCGCCGAGCTTGATGCCGGTCATCTGCAACTTCACGTTCAAAGTCTTGGTCGCTGGCAGCAGCGACTCGGCAGCCGTATTGCCGACGGTTGCATTGGCTGCCGTGGCGCTGATCTGGCCAGGGTAGCCATAGCGGTCCGCCACATACTTGAAGTCAACCATCGCGTTCAGGTTTGCACCCGAACTCAAGGTCGCCAGGCGGCTGTCGAGGTTCAGGTTGAAGGTGTGCTTGGGCGCACCTGAAACCACCGTGTTGCTCGCCGCATCGATTGGAGCGCCAGTTGGGCTGGTGGTCAGATATTGACCAAACTTCGCATCGGTATAGCCGTAGGTGAGGGTGCCTCGCAGGTCACGTGTGATCCTCGCCGCTGCATCGATTTCCAGGCCCTGGGTACGCAATTTCCCGGCGTTGATGATCGTGGCGTTGATCGAGCCAGCCGGCAAATAGCTGACCTGATAGTTGCTCACGTCGGTACGGAACAGATTCGCGCTGATCTGTCCCTTGCCGTCCCAGATCGACGATTTCACGCCGACTTCAAGAACTTTCGAGGTCTCAGGCATAAACGGAATATTCGGGCCGCTGACACCGGCAATGACCGGTGCTTCAGCCGGGAAACCGCCACTCTTGAAGCCCTGAGCGTAGCGACCGAAGATATTCGTATCGGCGTTCAGGCGGAACAGCAGGTTGAAACTCGGTGTGAACTTCGAGAAGGTGGCCGAAGCGTCCGTGTTGACTGTCAAAGGATTGGTGCCTTGAACGAAGTTCGCATCGGTCTTGTAGCGCCAGGATGTTCCACCCTTGATTTCCTGGGTATAACGGCCGCCCAATGTTGCAGTCCACGACTTGTCGATGTCCCAGTCGACCTGGCCATAAGCGGCTTTGGAGTCGCTGCTGACACGGAAGTTTGCAGCCTGATAACCGATCATCTGGGGCGCGAAGGTCAGCATCGTGCCCGATTGATTCTGCAAGGTTGTGCCTTCGTCGCTATAGAAATACAAGCCTGCGACATAGCGCAGCGGGCCTGAATTGCCGATCAGCTGGAATTCATTGGAGAAGGCCGAATAGTCGGTATCGCGCCGGCCCTGGAAGATCAGATCGGGTGTTCCGTCATAGTCACCCGCATCCGCATAAATCATCTTGCGCAAAGAGCCGGTGTACTTCAGAGTGTTGTCGGGGTTGATCTTGTACTCGACCTTGACCGAATTGCCGGTGGTGTCAGCGCGCTGGTAGCCAGCGATGCTGCCGCCAGCCACTGACGTTGGATAGCCGTTGATGACATATTGCTTCATGCCGACACCGATGCCGGTTGAAGGCAGGTAGCAGACCGTACCGACCTTGTACAAGCAGGTCGGATTCTGGAATGCGTACGTGGTGCCGCCAATCAGGGTGTTGAGTGGGTAGAGCGATCCATAGCCTGTGGACGAAATCAGTGAACCCGCCGGCATCGTCTCATTGATCCGGCTGATGTCAGCCGCGAAATCGATCGTCAAATCCTTGCTCGCTTCGAGGCGCGCTGCGATACGAGCGGCCTTGCGGTTCTTGTCACCCCAGGCCTTGCCGTTCGGGTTGGTGATGAAGCCGTCCTGGGTTTCGTTGCGTGCTGCGATCGACAGGCTGAGGTTGCCCATCTTGGCCAAGTCGACGCTGATGCGCTCGAGCTTGCGGTTGAAGTTGCCGAGTTCGACGCCGACATTGCCGCCAAAGATACCGGAAGGCTTGCGGGTGACGAAGTTGATCGCGCCGGCTTCGGTGTTCTTGCCGAACAAGGTGCCTTGCGGGCCGCGCAGCGCTTCAAGTTGCTCGATGTCGACCAGGTCAAACAGCGCGCCCATGTTCTTGCCGACGAAGACGCCGTCGACATACAGGCCGACTGAAGGATCAGCCCAGATCGAAGGCTGACCTGAGGAAATACCCCGCATGCCGACTGCGGCGATCAAGCCTGAAACCGGCGTGTTGCTCATATTCAAATTAGGAATCACGCCGCTGAGGCCTTTCGGTCCCTCGATGCCGCGGGCTTCGAGTTGTTCGCCTGAGATGGCGGTAACCGCCAAAGGCACGTCAAGGATTTTCTCCTTGCGCTTCTGGGCCGTGATGACGACGGTCTCGAGCTTGTCGGTGGTCTGACTCGCATTATTTTCGCCGGCGGCAACTGCGACCGAGCCGTAGATCAAGCCGATCGCCAATGGAAGCAGCTTCACAGCCAGCTTTGACTCACAATGTGGGAACTTCATTCCGTTGTCTCCTTGTTTGATATGAAAATGATCCAAGTCATGCTTGTCTCGATAAGGCCTGTGCATTTTCGGACTGTGGCTTTTCCCAACATCGTCTAAAAGGACTAAGTGCAAATCGGCAACGCCGGTGGACCGCAATCCGTACCTTCTTGTTTCACTTTCAGGCTCGCCCGCCATAGTCCCATCAGACGATGGGCACCCTCGCGATGCAGCAGAAAATCGCGACCAATTCGGGCCTGCAGGCCCCAGGCAAAGCAAGGAAGGTTGATTCATGGGATTGCAAGGCAAGGCGGCCCTGGTTGGGGCGGCTCAGTACAAACCAGAAAAATACGCCAGCGCGCCGCGCATGTTTCATCTCGACCAGGTCGCTGAACTCGCCGGCATGGCGCTGGCTGATGCTGGTTTGGGTCTGCAGCAGATCGATGGCCTGGTCGTGCATGGGCCGCAGTTCCACGAAGCCGGCATGTTTGTGCCGGCGATGGTCGGTGAGCATCTGGGCATCAAGCTTGATTTCGCCGAAGTGGTCGACCTGGGAGGCGCCAGTTCGGTCGGCGCAGTCTGGCGCGCCGCGGCAGCGATCGAGTTGGGTTTGTGCGAAACCGTGCTTTGCGTGCTGCCAGGGCGCTTGGCTCCAGCAGCGCCGCATGACGATCATGCTGCGGCGGTAATGAAGGCTTCGCGCTATGGCGGGCACAGCATCAGATTCGGCGCACCCGAGACTGAATTCGACCTGCCTTACGGCCATATGGCGCAGAACACCGGCTACGCGATGATCGCCCAGCGCTATGCCGCCATGCATGGCTATGACGCCGCGGCCTTGGCCAGGATTGCGGTCGATCAGCGCTTCAATGCCAGCCTGAACGAGCAGGCGATGTTTTTTGGTCAACCGATCACGGTGGCCGATGTGCTGGCTTCGCGCATGGTGGCCGAGCCGCTGCGCATGCTCGAGATCGTGATGCCGGTGGCTGGCGGCGCTGCGGTGATCGTCACCCGCGACGACATCGCCAAAGGCTGCAAGCACCGCGCTGTCAAGGTGATTGGTTGCGGCGAGCATGTGCAGACCAAATCACCAACCTATGCCGCCGACATGCTGGCCACGCCGATAGGGCCGGCCTCGCGCCGCGCTTTCGCCATGGCCGGGCTCAGGCCCGAGGACATGGACATGGCGCAGATCTATGACTGCTACACCATCACCGTCCTGTTGACGCTGGAGGATGCAGGCTTTTGTGCCAAGGGCCAGGGCATGCAATTCCTGCGTGATCATGACTTCACTTTCAAGGGTGACTTTCCGATGAATACCCATGGCGGGCAACTGAGCTTCGGGCAGACCGGCACAGCCGGTGGCATGACCCAGGTGATCGAGGCGATGCAGCAGATCCAGGGCCGATCCGGCCAGCGCCAGTTGCAGCGCCATGACCTGGCTTATGTATCGGGCACCGGCGGCGTGATGAGTGAGCAGGGCGCCTTGATCCTGCAAGGGGCTACCCGATGAGCCAGCCGACCTGGAACAAACCGCTGCCCCAACCGACAGTTGCTTCGCAGCCATTCTGGGACGGCCTGAAAGCCCATCAGGTGCGCATCCAGCAATGCGAAGACTGCGCCCATTGGATCTTTTTCCCGCGCTTGCATTGCCCGCAATGCGCATCGCGCCGGCTGGCCTGGCGCGATGTCGCCGGCACGGGCAAGCTCTACAGCTACACCGTGGCGAGGGTGGCGACATTGGCTGAATTCAGCGATGAAATGCCGCAATTGCTGGCAGTCGTGGAACTCGATCAAGGCCCGCATCTGAACACGACCATGGTCGGCGTGGCGCCCGAAAACCTGCAGGTCGGCATGCTTGTGCGTCCGGTGTTCGACGAACGGCCTGGCAGCATGACTTTGCTGCGCTATACCGCGGTCGATTCACCGCAGGCCGAGGTAATCCCGGCTGCATCTGTCGAAGCTTCGGCCGAAGTTGTCGTCGATAGCCCGGCGGCAGCCCCGCAGCGGCAGGTTTCCTGCAAGGATCTGGCCGCCATGCGCAGCCTGGTCAGCGATCAATGGACCGACTGGTCGAATGATTTTCTCGTCAGCCAGCAATTGATTGACCAGTTCGCCGCCTTGTCGGGTGACGATTACTGGATCCATACCGATCCGCAGCGCGCGCGGGATGAAACGCCTTTTGGCGGCACGATCGCGCATGGCATGCTGATCCACGCGCTGGTCAGCAGGCTGCGCATGCCGCTGGGTTTTGCCGTGGTGGACTTCAACAATATGCTCAATTACGGTTCCGACCGCCTGCGCTTTACCGCGCCGGTGCCTTCGGGCAGCCGTATCCATGGGCGTTGCCGGGTCAAGGCGGTCGAATCGGTCAAGAGTGGCTTGCAAATGACGCTCGAGATCGCCATCCATGTGCTGGGCAATGATCGCCCCTCGCTGCTCAATGAGCAGGTCATTCTCTATATGTAAGCAGGACCGTGAACCATGAACGATAAAAGTCTGATCCGTCTGATGGTCATTGCCAGCCTGGCCTCGACCATCGGTGGTTTGCCCTTCAATGCCTTGCCGGTGATGCTGGGCAGTCTGGCCGACAGCTTTTCGCTCGCGCCCCAGGCCATCGGTCTGCTCGGCTCGATTTGTTTCGCTGGCTATCTGCTCGGTACCTTGGGCGCGCCTTTCTGGATCGACCGGGTCAATTGGCGTTTGCTGACCATCATCAGCGCTGCCGGGACAGCGGCCTCCTTTGCCTTCAGCGCCTTCGTGATCGATTTGCAGGCGCTTTATATCGTCTGGGCCTTGATCGGATTTTTCGCCTCGACGATGACCTGTCTGGGCATGCGCATCCTGGGTGAGTTGCCCAACAAAGTTCGCGCTTTTGGCTTTCGCCAAGGCACCGAGCTGACCGTCACCGCGGCCGTGCTGTTCGCCTTGCCGCCCTTGGTGATCGCAGTCTGGCATTACCGCGGCGCGGCCTTGGCGCTGGCCGCCGTGGTCGCAGTGCTGGGCTTGTCAGCGCTGTGGCTGCCGGCCCGGTCAGCGGCAGTTGCCCCGGTCGAGCTTGTGCCGAAAGGCCCGATCTCCTTGACATCGGCAGCGACGATGGCGGTTTTCTTCGTCTTCCTGACCGGCAATATCGGCCTGTGGACTTTCATCGAGCGGATCGGCGCAGCCCAGGCCTTCGCCCCGGCGCAGATGGGGCTGGTGTTCGCCGTGCTCAAGTTGCTGGGCGGTGCGGCGGCTTTTTCAGTCGCGATTGGCGGCGAGCGGCTGGGTCCAAATAAGCCCTATCTGTTGATGATTGCCGGCGTTTGCCTTGGCCTGGGCTTGCTGCACAGCCAGGCCGGTTTTGCCGCTTTCTCTCTGGGCACCTGGATCTGGGAATTTGCCTTCACCGCCGGTTGCGTGTTCCAGACCGCGGCGATCGCCCGCAGCGACAGTTCGGGCCGCGCCATCATGCTGGCACCGGCCATCTTCGCCTTCAGTTCAATGGTCGGGCCCGGCCTGGCCGGCCAACTGGCCGCGGGTGGCAGCTTTGCCTTTGTGCTGTTGCTGGCCCTGGTTTGCAGTCTGGTGCCGGTTGCTTACTACCTGCTGCGGCGCAAGTCCTGAAGGAAAAACGCCGGCCTGTTGCAGACCGGCGCTGGGTTTGATCAGACCTTCAGCAGGCCGCGCTCGCGCGCCATATTGATCGCAGTGTCTTCGATCATGTCTTCCTGACCGCCGATCATCTTGCGCCGACCGAGTTCGAGCAGCAACTCGCGGGCATTGATGCCGTACTTCTTCTCGGCCCGCTTGGCAAACAGCAGAAAGCTCGAGTAGATGCCAGCGAAACCCAGCACCAGGGCGTCGCGGTCGATGCGGACGACTTGATCCATCATCGGGAAGACCAGGTCTTCGGCGACATCGCTGACCTTGAAGAGATCGACACCGGTGATGATGCCCATGCGCTCGCAGACGGCAACAAAAACTTCCATCGGCGTGTTGCCGGCGCCCGCACCGAGCCCTGCGGCTGAAGCGTCGATCCGGTTGGCGCCGCATTCCAGTGCCGCCAGCGAGTTGGCGATGCCCATGGCCAGGTTGTGGTGGCCGTGGAAGCCGACTTCGGTCTCGGGCTTCAAGGCCGCGCGCACCGCTCCGATGCGTGACTTCACATCGTCGGGCAGCATATAGCCGGCCGAGTCAGTGACATAAACGCAATGGGCACCATAGCTCTCCATCAGCAGGGCCTGCTTGACCAGACCTTCGGCGCTGTTCATATGCGCCATCATCAGGAAGCCGACCGTGTCGAGGCCGAGCTTGCGCGACGCGTTGATATGCTGTTCGGAGACATCAGCCTCGGTGCAATGAGTGGCCACGCGGATCGAGGCAACGCCGTAGTCCTTGGCCATATGCAGGTGATCGACGGTGCCGATGCCAGGCAAGAGCAGGGCCGACACCTTGGCGCGTTTCATCAGCGGCACCACCGCACCGAGGTATTCCTCGTCGGTATGCATAGGAAAGCCGTAATTGACCGAACTACCACCAAGGCCATCGCCATGGGTGACTTCGAGCAAGGGCACACCGGCAGCATCGAGTCCGCAAGCCACCGCCTTCATCTGCTCGAGCGACATCTGATGCCGCTTCGGGTGCATGCCATCGCGCAAGGTCACATCGTGCAGAGTGACTTTCATTCCTTTGAGACTGCTCATCTTGTTCTCCAACTTGTTCAAGCGCTGACAGGTGCCAGCTTGATATTGCCGGCGAGGATTTCTTCGGCAAACATCTCGGCGGTACGCGCTGCAGCAGCGGTCATGATGTCGAGGTTGCCGGCATATTTGGGCAGGTAATCGCCCAGGCCCTCGACTTCCAGAAAAATCGAAACCCGGTTGCCATCAAACACCGGGCCGTTGACCAGGCGATAGCCCGGCACATAGCGCTGCACTTCGGCCAGCATCGCTTGCACCGAGGCATTGATCTCATCGACCTTGGGCGCATCGACGGTCAGGCAATGGACGGTGTCGCGCATCATCAACGGCGGCTCGGCCGGGTTGACCACGATGATCGCCTTGCCCTTTTTTGCGCCGCCAACTTTCTCGATGCCATTGGCGGTCGTGCGGGTGAATTCATCGATGTTCTTGCGCGTTCCGGGGCCAACCGAACGGCTCGATGCCATGGCGACGATTTCGCCATAGGCCACTTCCTGCACGCGGCTGATCGCAGCGATCATCGGAATCGTCGCCTGCCCGCCACAGGTGACCATATTGACGTTCATCGTCTGTGCAGCCAGCATTGATTTCAGGTTCACCGGTGGCACGCAGAACGGGCCGATCGCGGCTGGCGTCAGGTCGATCATCAGCACACCTAACTCGTTCAGCTTGCGGCTGTTCTCGGCATGCACATAGGCGCTGGTCGCGTCGAAAGCGATCTGCACCTGATCGGCCAGCACATGGGGCAGCAGGCCGTCAACACCCTCGGCCGTGGTCTTGATGCCCATCTCACGGGCGCGTTTCAAGCCGTCTGATTCGGGGTCGATGCCGACCATCCAGACCGGTTCCAGAAACTCGCTGCGCTGCAATTTCATCAACAAATCGGTGCCGATATTGCCGGGGCCGATCAAGGCGCATTTGATTTTTTTCGCTGTCATCGCCAGTCCACCTGTCAATCAGTAAAGGAAATTGAACAACCGCCCATGCCTTCAATCTGCATCGTGAAGCGGTCGCCGGGCCGGGCTGGCACCAAGGGTGCCAATGAGCCCGAAAGAATGATTTCGCCAGCCCGGAACGGAATCCCGAAAGCGCCCAGCGTATTGGCCAACCAGGCCACGGCTTCGGCCGGATGGCCCTGTACCGCAGCGCCAAGACCACTGCCTGCCGGTTCGCCGTTTTTCCACATCTGCATGCTGGCAGCGGCCAGATCCAGCGCGGCTGGGTCGGTATGCTGATTGCTGATCACGAACACGCCGCATGAGGCGTTGTCCGCGACGGTGTCCTGGATCTTGATCTGCCAGTTTTCGATGCGTGAATCGACGATCTCGAAGCAGGGCGCCACCCATTCAGTTGCCGCCATCACATCCGCGCGGCTGATGCCCGGGCCTTGCAGGTCG
>CAMDHE010000030.1 GCA_945898095.1 Roseateles toxinivorans
CCTGGCGATTGACCCAGAGCGTGGTGAAACCGAACCAGGTGGCGCCGAGCGCATCCCAGGCATTGCTCGAGACGAAAAGGATTTCCTCCGCCTGCAGCGGCAGCCTCTGTTGCACCAGCGCATAGCTTTCAGGCGCGGTCTTGAACAGACGGGCGCTGTCGACTGAAATCACATGGTCCAGCAACTGCGCCATGCCGGCGCTGGCCACCACCTTCTCGAGCATCGCGGTGTTGCCGTTAGAGAGGATGGCGGTCTGGATGCCGGCGGCTTTGAGCTTTTCCAGCACGGCCAGGTTCTCGGGGAAGGGCGTCAACTGACCATATTGCGCCATCAGGGCGTCGACGCTTTGTTCTGCCGGCGCCAGCTTCAAGCGCGCCAGGACATAAAGCAGCGACAGCCGCGTGATGTCCCAGAACGACTGGTAATGCCGGCTGCCACCCGCTTGATGCGGGTCCGACATCGTGATCAAGCGGGTGTACTCGATCTGCTTGTCACGCCAAATCGTCGAGATGGTCGTGCCATGCCCCGGATACAGCCGCTCGGCCAGCGCGCCGATCGAGTAAACATCGAACAAAGTCCCGTAAGCATCAAAAACCACAGCCTTGATCGTCATTCTTTTTTCATCCTGGTTGAATTCATTCCGGCCGTCCTCGACCCGCAAGCTCGACTATCGCATCACCTGGATTTCCCGCATTCCGACCGGGTTACGGAATATACGGAGGCCTCGCATCACCGGTAGCCCGCATAAAGGAGCAGCCGGAATGCGGGGTCGTGGTCAAGCGAACTGGGCCAGGCCCGGAGCTTCGGTCCCGGCGCCGATCCCCGCATTCCGACCTGCGGTCTCATCGCGGGCTACGGGGTTGGCGGCCTCGCATCACCGGTAGCCCGCATAAAGGCGCAGCCGGAATGCGGGGATGCGATCGGGCGAACTGGTCCAGGTCTGGAGCTTCGGCCCCGGCAGCGATCCCCGCATTCCGACCTTCGGTCTCATCGCGGGCTACGGGATTGGCGGCTTTGGAGGGGGTTATGTTTATTGTTCTGGCCAACCGATAAATTTAATTTTACATAATACACATTGTCGACTATATATGGAGGTTCGGGCTTGCTGGCCTGACCCGATCGGTAAGTGTATAAACATCGACACACTCTCACACTCGCGCCATCATGGATACAGTCCGCTGGAACATCGCTGTGTCACCAGACACGGATCAGTCCGTTCGCATGTTTATCGCCGCGCAAGGCGGCGGTCGTAAAGGTGACCTGTCACGCTTCATTGAGGAGGCCGTGCGCTCCTACCTGCTGGAGAAGGCCGTTGAACAAGCCAAGGCAGCCACGATCGGTATGGGCGAGTCAGAAATAACGAACCTCATCGAAGAGGCCGTACAGTGGGCGCGTGAACATTGATGCGTGTCATCCTCGACACAAATGTGTTGCCGAAACCAGTCAGCCTGGCGTTCTTGCCAGACTATCGTGGCGCAGGCCTGAGCAGTTGCAGCAACTGATCGCGCCCTGCAGCCAATGCAAAATCTGCTGCGTCGAGTTGTTGTTCGTTGCGCAACAAGCGATCAGCGCCAGCCTTCAACAAGTCTTCTGCGAGATCGACCGGGCCGTAGCGAACGCTCATCATCAAGGGCGTGGTGCCATTTGGTGAGCGCGCATTGATGTCGGCACCCTGGGCGATCAGCCACAAGGCAACGCCGTTGTCAGGGCCGCTGCAGGCGTAATGCAGCGGCGTCCAACCGCTTCGGTTGATCTTGGCGCCGCGTTTGACCAGCAATTGCACCCATTCAAGCCGACCTTTCAGCGCGGCCATCATCAACGGGGTCTCGCCATTGGCGTTGGCGGCATTGACGTCAAGCTGCGGGTAAGCCAACAAACTGTTGAACGCCTTGTCCGATTCTTCGCGCAAGGCGACGTTCAAGGCGGTCCGACCATTGGAATCGGCCGCATTCGGATCGACGCCCCGCAGCAACAAGGTCAGCACGCCGCTGCCGTTGTTGCGTTCAGCCGCAATGGTCAATTCATCGACAGGACCCGCCTGAAGCAGGCCATGCAATACGGCCAACAGCAAGGCAGGCAGCAGGTTTCTCATGGTCAATTCAAGCCGAACAATTGCCGGCAATTGGCCGAAGTCTGTGCCGCCAGTTCAGCCAGCGAACAGCCTTTGACTTCAGCCAAAGCGGCCGCCACATGGGGCACATAAGCCGGACTGTTGAGTTTGCCGCGGTATGGAGCCGGCGCCAGATAGGGGCTGTCGGTCTCGATCAAGAGGCGCTCCAGCGGCAGCAATTTGGCGACATCGCGCAAGCTCTGGGCGTTCTTGAAGGTCAGGATGCCCGAGAAGGAGATGTAAAAGCCCCGCTCCACAGCTGCCAGCGCGACTTCGGCGCTTTCGGTGAAACAGTGAAAAACGCCGCCGGCTTTTTCGCCGCCCATTTCATCGAGCAAACGCAGGGTGTCTGCAGCGCTGCTGCGGGTATGGATGACCAAGGGTTTTGCCGCCAGCAAAGCTGCACGGATGTGAACCCGGAAACGTTCGCGCTGCCATTCCATCTGTTCGATGCTGCGGCCATTGAGCCGGTAATAGTCGAGCCCGGTCTCGCCGATGGCAACGACTTTTGGGTGCTTGGCGCCCTGCACCAACTCGTTGACATCGGGTTCATGCACATCCTCGTTGTCGGGATGAACGCCAACAGTGGCCCAGAGATGCGGATGCTCATCGGCCAGCCTGCTGACGTTGGGGAAATCCCCCATCGTCGTGCAGATGCAGATCGCCTGCTCGACCTGTGCCGCTTTCATCTCGGCCAGGATATGTGGCAGCTGGGATTGCAGTTCGGGGAAACTCAGGTGGCAATGCGAATCGATGAACATGGATGAAGGTCGTGGCTCAAATTGTCTGGGTCGGCTTGTTCGATGCGAGCATTGAACCGAGGAGTTTTTCGATCATTTGCTTGAGATCTTTGCCGGCCGGGTCTGCGGAAAAACTCACACCGATGCCTTCAGTGCGTCCGCCGGCTGCATTGGCCGGTGTCAGCCAGGCGACCTTGCCGACGATCGGATAGCGCTGCGCATCGCCCGGCAGGCCGATCAGCAAATAGATCTGATCTCCCAGCAGATGGGCCTGCTTTGTGGGCACAAACAGTCCGCCAGTGCTGAACAACGGTATGTAAGCCGCATAGAGCGCAGCCTTGTCGCGAAAGATCAACTGAATCACGCTCGGGCTGGCGTCGTCGGGTTTGCTAGGCAGATCGCTCATACCGAAGGCTCAGCCCGCCCTGACCTGCAAGGCTTGCTTGCCTTGGGCAAACAAGGACTCGATCAGCAGACCGGCATTCAGCGGATGTTCGGCATGCCTGGCTGCCTGGCGCAGCGCTGCCGCCCAGGCATGCAGAGGCGCGGCCGGGCCAGGCTTGGGCAAGGCGGACAAGGGGAAATAAGTCGGCGGCGCTGCATGGGCGCGGCGCAGCAGGTCGTGGCATAGGCGCTGCAAAGCGTCGATCGCGCGCGCCGGCGGCCAGTTGGCCAGCGCCTGGGCTTCGCCGCGGGCCAGTTGCTGGGGCAGTTGTTGCCAGATGCTGGCGCGCAAACCGGCTTCGAACCAGTCACGCGCTTCCTGCGGCCGGCCACCGGCCGCGTCAAGCAGCAGTTCGGGGTCATCAACGCCCTGCTCTGCCAGCCATTGCAAGGCTGGTGCCCTGGCTGGCAGCGGCAATGGCAGGGGCTGACAGCGGCTGCGGATCGTCGGCAGCAGCGCTTCGGGCGCATTGCTGGCCAGTACGAAACGCAAGCTGCCCGAGGGTTCTTCCAGCGTCTTCAGCAAGGCATTGGCTGCGACCATATTGAGCGCTTCGGCCGGGTAGACCAGCACCACCTTGGCGCGACCGCGGGCCGAGGTGGCTTGGGCAAATCCAAGTGCAGCGCGCACTGCATCGATCTTGATCTCGCGGCTCGGCTTGGCCTTGGAGGCTTTGGCTTCGCCGGACGCCTCGGCGCCCTCCTCCCAGCCCAGTGATTCGCGCAGCGCTTCGGGCAGCAGCAGTTGAAAGTCAGGGTGCGTGTGCGAACTGAACAGTTTGCAACTGGCGCAGGACAAGCAGGCCCAGCCTTGGCGCGGCGAATCGGTTTGCGGCGCCTCGCACAGCCAGGCTTGGGCCAAGGCCAGCGCCAGGTCGAACTGGCCGACACCGGCCGGCCCCTGCACCAGCAAGGCATGCGAGTGCGATGTCGCCAAGGCCTGGCTCAGCGGCAAGGCCAGCCAGGGAAGCAAACTGCCTACCATCCGCGCGACTCCATCACCGCGGCGATCTGGGCCGCCACCGCGTCAACCGACAGGCTGGCGTCAAGACGGACAAAGCGTTGCGGTGCAGCCTCGGCGCGGCTTGCATAAGCAGCCCGCACGCGCTCGAAAAAGTCCAGATCCTGCTGCTCGAAACGATCAGCGGTACGTGCCGCAGCCCTACGCTGGGCGGCCATCTCCGGCGGCAGGTCGAACCACAGCGTCAAATCAGGTTGCCGTTCGCCCTGCACCCATTTTTCGAGCGTTCCGAGCACCGTCAAGTCGACACCGCGGCCGCCGCCCTGGTAAGCAAAACTGGCATCGGTGAAACGGTCGCAAAGCACGGTCTTGCCGGCGTCGAGTGCCGGCAGGATGACCTGCTGCAGATGGTCGCGGCGCCCGGCAAAAACCAGCAGGGCCTCGGTCAAGCTGTCCATGCTGCTGTGCAGAACCAGCTCGCGCAAGGTCTCGGCCAGTTCGGTACCGCCCGGTTCGCGCGTATTGATGACCGTGGCGCCGCGCTGTTCGAGCCTTGCGGTCAGGGTGGCGATATGGGTCGATTTGCCGGCACCATCGATGCCCTCGAAACTGATGAATCTGGCTGTCACTTGTTGCCGCGCTGGTATTTGTTCACCGCGCGATTATGCGCGGACAGCGTGTCGCTGAATTCACTGCTGCCGTCGCCGCGGGCCACGAAATATTGGGCTTGGCTTGGCGCCGGATGCAGTGCCGCCAGCAAGGACGCATTGCCAGGCATCGAGATCGGCGTTGGCGGCAGTCCGCGGCGCAGATAGGTATTGAAAGGCTGGTCGGCCTGCAGATCGCGTTTGCGCAAACGGCCGCTATAGCCTTCGCCCATTCCGTAGATCACGGTCGGATCGGTTTGCAGCGGCATGCCGATGCGCAGTCGGTTGATGAACACGGCGCTGACCATGGCGCGTTCGGAAGCGGCGCCGGTCTCTTTTTCGATGATCGAGGCCAGGATCAGCGCTTCATCCGCGCTCTTCAAGGGCAAACCGTCGGCGCGCAAGCTCCAGGCAGCGGCCAGCCGCTTTTGCATCGCTTGATGCGCGCGCTTGAGCAAGGTCAGATCGCTGACGCCACGGCTGTAGGCATAGGTATCAGGGAAAAAGCGCCCTTCTGCTGCCTGACCCGGCGCGCCGATCAAGGTCATCAGCTGCGCCTCGGTCAAGCCCGCTGTGCTTTGTTTCAGCGAGGGTGCGCGGGCGATGGCGGCACGCATCTGGCCGAAGTTCCAACCTTCGATGAAACGCAACTGCTCGAGCACCTGGTCGCCCCGCACCATCTTCTGCAGCAACTGCATGGCGCTCTCGCCGCGATGGATTTCGTAGCTGCCGGCGCGAATCAGACGTGATTGACCAGACCAGCGGAACCATTGGTAAAGCAGCCGCGGATCGGACTGCACACCGGCATTGATCCAGGCTGAAGCGACTTCGCGCGGCGAGTTGCCCGGCTCGATCGACAGCTCGACCGAATCGCTGGCCAAGCGCAGCGGCGTCATCAGCCACCAGCTTGCCCAAGCGCCGGCCAACAGCAGGAAAAACAGCAAAATTGCCAGAATTTTGCCTATGGTTCGCTTCATCAATACCCTTGCCTGCTTGTCCTGATCCGGAGGCTGATGATAATCGCGACCATGAACAAGACATCAACGATCGGCAGTGGCGCTTTGCGCCTGACTCAATGGGGCCTGATTCTGGCCAAGGGCGAGGACGCTGCCAAGTTCTTGCATGGGCAATTGACCCAGGATTTTGTCCAACTGGGGCTGGGCGAGGCCCGGCTGGCGGGGTTTTGCAGCGCCAAAGGCCGCTTGCTGGCCAATCTGATCGGCTGGAAAAATAACGAGCAGGAAATTCTGCTGGCGCTGCCGGCCGAACTGCTGCCGGCAATTTTGAAGCGGCTGAGCATGTTTGTGATGCGAGCCAAATGCAAGCTCAGCGACGTCAGCAGCGAATTCAATCTATGGGGTCTGGTCGATGCGGCTGATTGGCTGGGTGCCCAGGCCCCGGCGCAGCGCTGGGGGCGCAACCAGATCGGTGTTGATAGCGTCATCCGCCTGCCCGATGCCGGCGGCCATTCGCGCTGGATGCTGGTGCAGGATGCCCAAGCGCTGTCCCCTGCCCTGCCGCCATTGGCGCAGGCTGACTGGGACTGGCTGGAGGCGCAAAGCGGGCTGGCCTGGGTGCTGAATGCCACCAGCGAGCAGTTCGTGCCGCAAATGCTGAACCTCGAACTGCTCGAGGGGGTTAATTTTCAGAAAGGCTGTTATCCGGGCCAGGAGGTCGTGGCTCGTAGCCAATACCGGGGCGGCATCAAGCGCCGGACTTATCTGTTTGAACTCGATGGCGAAGCCAAGCCAGGGCAGGAGATTTTTCACAGCGAAGACCCAGGTCAGCCCGCCGGCATGGTGGCCAGCGCCGCGCTGCGCGACGGGCTCAGCCTGGTGCTGGCCGAAACCAAGATCGCTGCGCTGTCTTCAGGCAGCTTGCATCTGGGCAGCGTCGAGGGCCCGCTGCTGCGGCCGCAGACCATGCCCTACGAGTTCAGCACCGAGGTCTGAGCCGGATGGACCGCAGGATTTACGTCTATTACCGCATTGCCCAAGCCGATCTGGACGCGGTGCGCGAGAAGGTGCTGGCCCTGCAGGCCAGGCTCTGCGCTGACCATGCCGGCCTGCGGGCTGAATTGCTGCGCCGCCCGGAAGCTGCCGAGGGCCAGCTGACCTTGATGGAAATCTATGTCTGCGAACAAGGCATCGACGCTGCGCTACAGGCGGCCATCGAAGCTGCTGCCAGCTACGCCGGGCTGGCAGGGCCAAGACATGTCGAGGCCTTTGTCAGCGCCTGAATCAGCTTTTCAAGGCAAGTCCTGTGCGCCTGCGCCTCGACACAAAGCCAGGGATGAAAGCGCCAGCCAGTGCCAACCCCACCAGCCCGTACGACGATGGCTCTGGTATTTCGCATTTTCCGGTGCCAACGGCAACGCAGGCGCTGCCGATGTCGACCGTCAGACTATTTGCATTGAGTCCGACAAAATTGCGATCGAAATCCAGATCAGCACCCAGGCCAAAATTGGTCACACCGTCGGTCTGCCCGATCAATTGAAAACTGAATAGCAAGAAGCTGTCAGCCTGATTGGCTTTTAGGAATTCGTCATCAAGATAGGTCGCACTTGCTGAATAGCCAAGGTTGCCTTCGGAAAATGGGTCATTGAGTACAAACGGTGAAGAACCGAGTTGCGCGAGGATGGGACCGTCACCGCCCGCACTCCAGTGAAGGATTGACCCGTTGTAGTGAAAGTTCAAATCATAGGCAGAGAGGATCTCGGCCCCCAATCCGCTGATGCTGACGTCGATCGTCGCTGTGTCCCCAATGTTTACATGTTGCAACGATGGCAAAAAGGTGACGACCGGGTTGGCTTGCGCCACTCCCCCGCTTAGCAAAGCCAGGCTGACGAGTCCCAGGCCTGCGAGTAATTTCTTCATATTGATTCCTTTTCTG
Source organism: Roseateles toxinivorans (assembly GCA_945898095.1). Lineage (GTDB taxonomy): Bacteria > Pseudomonadota > Gammaproteobacteria > Burkholderiales > Burkholderiaceae_C > Paucibacter_A > Paucibacter_A toxinivorans_A. Next base: position 7,795 of record CAMDHE010000030.1, read on the forward strand.
ATTGTCTGACGGATGGAAGGGTTGAAAGAAAGCTTGAAACTCAAGGAACGCAGCTCGCCTTGCTGCACTTGAAGGTGCAGGCACGCACGTCGTTGATGGTGATCTTGCCGTCGCCATTGGCGTCGCGTGGATCGTTGGCTGCCGGGGTCTGACCAGTTGCTGCTCGGATCAGATTCAGGTCGTTGATGTCGACATCGCCGTCCTTGTCGACATCGCAACTGGTCTGCAAGCTATTGACCGTCAGGTCAAAGAGGATTGGTGAATCGTTGGTCGTATTTGCATTCAAACGAGTCAAAATCTGGATGAAACGACCCGTGACTGGCAAGGGGCTGTTCTTGCTGGTGGTCTGGTAAGTTTGACCGGTCAAGTTGGCCTCGACATCGGCAGCACGTGCTTGCACTTGCACGGAGGCACCGGCGGGCACCAGGTCGGTCCAATTGATTTTGTCCCAGGCCGTACCGGCTGCGCTGCTGTCGAAAGTCACCGTCCAGGTGCCGGTCGGGTTGGTCGAGTTGCGGGCGGCAAATCCTGCTGCATCGCTGTAGGTGTAAGGGATATTCCCGACCGGAAAGGTTCCCAGAGGCGCACCATCTGTACCGCGGTATTTGTGAACACGGTTCGAGGAATAACCAATCTGGAAGATGTCGTTGTTCGAATCAACCTGGATGCCGACAGAGAAGGCGCCATTGGCCTGCAACGGGGCGGTCCACAACAGAGCGCCGCCTGGCGAAACTTTTTGCACTGCGTAATTGCCGGCGATGATATTGCCAGCGCCATCCACCACGATCCCGGAGGAGCCAACGCTCATGCCACCGATTGGCGCCGAAGTATTGGTGGCCGGATCAAAGACGACGTTGTTGCTGCCCGTGTAGACCTTGTTGTTACCCAAGGCGATGCCATACATCCCGCCAGGAAAGGACGCGACGGTGTAGGGGCCTGTGTTGCTGGCGGTGTTGGTGATTTTGCCCAGCGGGCCGCCCAGTGATGCGCTCCACAACACGCCGTTCTTGTCGATCAGGCATCCATAGGGCTGCCATGCCCCTGAACTGGGTTGCCCCAACGTGGGAGTTGTAGCAACCGGTCCTGCAAGCAGGCTGCCGTCGACCGAACTGTATTTGTAATAGCGCTGGGTATTGAACATGCCGACCCAGAGGTTGCCGTCGGTGCCGATGCACAGCGAGCGCCCCAAACCGTTCTGGTCGCCCACCGCGACCGCCCAGGCGACGCGTTCATCGGTGATCTCGGACTGATCAATGGCGCCGTTGCCATTGGTGTCCCCCAAGGCCTTAGGCGTGGCGCCGCTGGAACTATCCATGACACCGTTGCCGTTACGGTCGATGAAACCTTCGGCAAGAATCTTCAGCAAGACGGGCTTGCGGTTGTCAAACCAACGATTCAGAACATAGGCGTTGCCTGTGATGTCAACCGCAGTCCGCGATGGCGCCGCGCCAGCGTAGGCGTTGTTGAGATGGTTGATGTACCCCGGTTGACCGGACGGCCCGAACCAGGTTCGGTACCGCGCGAGTTCGACATTGGCAACGGTGTCGAACTTGGTTACCGTGTCCTCACCTGCGTTGGCGATCCACATCACCGGGAAAGTGGTGCCGACGACATTGAGCTGTAGTTGGTTGCTGACGGCACTATGGTTGACTCCGGACAGCGATCCCTGGTCGAAGTCTGCGTCGAAGGTGTAAGTCTTCGACGCAGCCATGACGGCTGAACTGCATGACAGCACCAGCATGACCGCCAACGCCACGGGAAGGCGGCGAGCTTGAATCAATTCACAATTGAGCTTGTTCATTTGATTTTCCTCTGCGTTAATTGCTATGGGTAGAACGTTCCTGCATCAAGGTCTGCGGTCGCATCGAGTGGTCCATATCGTGTGAACCATGCTGAGTCAAAGCATGTGTCTCGCCGCTGGATAGATCGATTTCATAAAGCAAGGATGTACCGCTGCGCAGACTGGCAAACACGATTTTTCGACCGTCGCCACTCCATTTAGCGTCGAAGTCTTCGGACGGGTGATCAGTCAGATTGCGTACATTGCGACCGTCTGAGTTCATGACAAAGACGTCGGAGCGTGAATGGACCAGGTCGTCGCGCGTGCTTGAGAACAATATTTGCCGCCCGTCGGGTGACCAGCGCGGCGACTCATGAGCAGCGACAACCCCGAGGGTCAGATCGATGGCCTCGCCACTCGCGAGATCGGTCACCATGATGTGAGCAGCCTTTTCCCGCATGTCAGCAACCCAGACGACTTTTTTTCCATCGGGCGACAATTCAGCCCAGGCTGCGCTGCGCGTTGCGGCCTTGCTGCTGATATTGCGCAAGCCGCTGCCATCACGTTGCACCACCCAGACCTGGTTGTTAGACCGGTCGTCCTTGCCCAGAAAACTCAGCCACTGGCCGTCAGCAGACCAACTCGGCGCAGCCGGACCTTTGGGTTTGGCATTGCCTGAGACGGTCAAGACCGTCCGGGTCTGTAAATCGGCAATGCGCAAATGCATTTCGCCATTTACCAGGTTAAGCGCGTGATAAGCGAGCGAGCGACCATCGGGTGACCAGGACGGCGCCATTTCGGCTTGCGTATCGCTGGACACGCGCTGCTTGCCGGTGCCGTCCTCGTTCATCACGAATACCAGCGGAAGCCCGGATTCTCGGGCTACGAAAGCCACCCTTCCATCGCGCGCTAAAGCGGGTTGGACGTTGACGCGATTCCCATCGGTCAACATGTGTTCTCCACCTTGCTCGTCGCGGATCCAGATCTGGGGATCGCCCGTGCGGATCGACACGTAGGCCAAGGATGCCGCCGTAGCGCCATCCAGCGATGCGGCGGCACTTGACGCGGATGCCCAGAGGCCAAGGCAAAGCAAAGTTATCGGTTTGAACCTGATTTTCATCGGTCGGCCCGATTACTGAATCGCCTGGAACTTTGTCGTCGAAAGCGCCTTGCCCGAGCTGTCCAGTACCGTCACGGTATGGTTACCCACTGACTTCGGCAACACCCGATAGAGCAACTGGCCGTCAGCTGCAACTACTGCGGAATAATGAGCTTCGGATCCATCGGGGGAGCGAATGGAAATCGAAACCGCAGCATTGGGCACGAAGCCCCTGCCAGTAAATTCAGCGCCCTTGGCCTTCGCCACCAATGACGGGCCGGAAAAACTGGAAATCACCTTCTGGGCCGATGCCAGCAAAGGCAATACGGCCAAAGTCAAGATGAGCGGACGGGTAACCCGGCATACGACCTGTCGCAGGGAGAGACTTGGCATGGCTTAGCTCCTTCGTGTTGAGGGAATGAACCAGGAAACGCTCTACTCGTGGCGCGACTTCAGTTTCGGCGTCGACCCAAGGAACGATTCTTTGGACGACTCAGTGTCAGCAGCGCGAAGTCAGGCCGCTTGCGCACCATCAATTGCTGAAAGCAAGTTGAATCTCGACCCCTGGTCGGGGGGGTGCAGGGAGAAATCTGAACAGATGAACTCAGCGCCTGACTCAGAGCAGGCAGACCATTTCCACATGCGCAATGCCGAGTTCTTCGAAGCTCGGGCCGCGTTGCATAAAGCCGGCGCGGGCATAGAAACCGGCGGCTGATTGCTGGGCGTGGAGGACGGCCTCGCGATAGCCTTCGCGGCGTGCCTGGCTCATCAAGGCTTCGAGCAAATCGCGGCCGATATGGCTGCCGCGCAGATTGCGCATCACCGCCATGCGGCCGATCTTGGCCACGCCGGGTACATGTTCCATCAGGCGTCCGGTGGCCAAGGCCCGGCCGAAGCGGTTGAATGCGACCGCATGCAGGCAACGGGCATCTTCACTGTCCCATTCCAGTTCGGCGGGGATTTTCTGCTCATCAATGAAGACCTGCTGGCGGATGTCACGTGCATGACCACCCAGTTCGGCCCAGTTGCCGAGCTTGACCTCGACGATATTCTGGCCGGCTTCGAAATCGCTCATCACCGCGCGCAATTGACGTGGAATCGGCATCGGCATTTGCGTCAGCGGATCGGCAAAGACATAGATCAGCTCGCCATGAACCAGTAGCTGCTGGCCCCGGAAGACCGCGCCGATGATCTGCATCGAGCTGTTGCCGATGCGCGCGCAGCGCACGCCGACTTCGAGCTGTTCGTCATACCTGGCCGAGCCGAGGTATTCGAGTGTGGCCTTGCGGACAAACAGGTCGCCGCCGAGGGCTGCCATGGTGTCGGTATAGGGCAAGGCCAGCGCGCGCCAATAAGCGCCAACGGCGAGGTCGAAATAGTTCAGGTAATGACCGTTGAAGACGATCTGTTGGGCATCGATTTCGGACCAACGCACCCGCAGGCGCTCGGCAAAACGAAAATCCTGTCGTGTCATGGTTGTCATGTCTGTAGCGCCTGTTTGATGGCCAAGCCGCAGGCGTCCAGCGCCAGCAGGGCCTCGGGAATATAACGTCCCATCTTGATGAAATCATGGGTGACGCCGCGATACAGCTCGAGTTGCACCTGCCCGCCATTGGAGCGCATTGCGTCGGCATAGGCCAGACCTTCGTCGACCAGCGGGTCGCATTCGGCCAGCACCACGCAGGCCGGTGCAAGTCCGCCATGGTCGGCAGCTTCGAGCGGCGCAAAACGCCAGTCGCGTCGGTGGTGCGGGCCGATGTAATGGTTGAAAAACCATTCGATCGAGGCGGCTTCGAGCAGGAAGCCGTTGGCAAACAACTGGTGTGAGGCGTTGTCGGCATGGGCGGCGGTGCCTGGGGTGATCAGCAACTGCAGCGCCAGCGGCAACTGGATGTCGCGCGCATGCAGGGCGCAGACTGCCGCGAGCGTGCCGCCGGCGCTGTCGCCGCCAACTGCCAGTCGTGATCCATCGAGTCCGAGGCTGCCCGCATGTTCAGCCAGCCATTGCATGACTGCCCAGCAATCGTCGACCGCGGCCGGAAACTTCTGTTCGGGTGCGAGTCGGTAGTCGAGCGACAGCACCGCTGCGCCACTGCGCAGACTCAGTTGCCGGCACAGACTGTCATGGGTTTCCAGATTGCCGATGGTGAAGCCGCCGCCATGCAAGTAAAGCAGCAAAGGCAGTCGGTCGGATGTCGGTGCATAGAGCCTTGCCGCCAGCGGGCCGGCAGCCCCGGGCAACTGCAGGTCTTCGACGCGGGCCAATTTCGCCCGCGGCAGGTCGAGGATCTCCGACCCGATCTGGTAGGCGATGCGGGCTTTCTCGGGCGTCAATCTGTGCAGCGGTGGGCGACCGGCGCGATGAATCCGCTCGAGCAGGCCGGCCATGCGGGGGGTCAATAAATTACTGCTCAAAGGGGCTCCAGAACGGGTCAACTGCCCAATCCAGGGGCAGTGCGTTAATGTGCCAGAGGATCACGCTGCCGCCGGGCAAGCTTTGCGCAAGCCCAGAAAAAAAGCCCGGCTTCCTGGGCTGGAAGCCGGGCCGGACAAACAGCTCGGTTCTCGGGTTCAGGCGTGGGCTTCTTCGAAGAATTGTTCGTCTTCGGTCGAACCCTTCAGCGCGGCAGTCGATGCGTCGCGCTCGATCGTGGTGGTGACCGCATCGAAATAACCGGTGCCGACTTCACGCTGATGCTTGACGGCGGTGAAACCACGGTCGGCGGCTGCGAATTCTTTTTCCTGCAATTCGACGAAGGCCGACATATTGTTGCGGGCATAACCATGGGCAAGCTCGAACATCGAGTAGTTCAGGCTGTGGAAGCCCGCCAGGGTGATGAACTGGAACTTGTAGCCCATCGCGCCGAGTTCGCGCTGGAATTTGGCTATTGTCGCGTCGTCAAGGTTTTTCTTCCAGTTGAACGATGGCGAGCAGTTGTAGGCCAGCATCTTGCCCGGGAACTTGGCGTGAATCGCGTCAGCAAAGGCCTTGGCGAAAGCCAGGTCAGGCTTGCCGGTTTCGCACCAGATCATGTCGACATAGGGCGCATAAGCGAGGCCGCGGCTGACCGCCTGCTCTATGCCATTGCGGGTGCGGTAGAAGCCTTCGACCGTACGCTCGCCGGTGCAGAAAGGCTTGTCGTTGTCGTCGATGTCACTGGTGACAAGGTCGCCGGCTTCGGCATCGGTGCGTGCCAGCAGCAAGGTCGACGTGCCCATCACATCGGCGGCCAGTCGCGCTGCGACCAGTTTGGCGACGGCTTCGCGGGTCGGAACCAGCACCTTGCCACCCATATGACCGCATTTCTTCGCGGCGGCCAACTGGTCTTCGAAGTGAACGCCTGCGGCACCCGCTTCGATCATCGACTTCATCAGCTCGAAAGCATTCAGCACACCGCCGAAACCGGCTTCTGCATCGGCGACGATCGGTGCGAAATAGTCGATGTCGTTCTTGCCTTCCGACCATTGGATCTGGTCGGCACGGGTGAAGGTGGCATTGATCTTCTTGACCACCTTGGGCACTGAGTCGACCGAATACAGCGACTGGTCAGGGTACATCTCGCCATTGCTGTTGGCGTCGCCTGCGACCTGCCAGCCTGACAGATAGATCGCCTTCAGGCCGGCCTTGACCTGCTGCATCGCCTGGTTGCCGGTCAAGGCACCGAGTGTCGCGACGAAGGGGTCGTTGGTGACCATGGTCCAGAGCTTTTCAGCGCCGCGTTGGGCCAGCGTATGTTCGACGCGCAGCGAGCCCCGCAGACGAACGACATCGGCAGCGCTATAGCCGCGGGTGATGCCCTTCCAGCGTGGGTTGGTCGCCCAGTCTTTTTCGAGGGCGGCGATTTGCTGGGCACGGGTCAATGCAGTCATGGTGATCTCCTGGCGGTGGTGGATTGAAAAACTCGATGACCAAGGTTAAGCCTTCATGTCCATCCGCGCGAGACTTATGTCTTATATAAGACTAAAAATATTACCTTTATAAATCAATGACTTGAGTGTTAAATTTCTGATTGTGAAAAGTGATTCACCATAATGAGAAAAAATGCGGCGGCGCAGCATGCTTATAAACCACGATGTGAAGTCATCTTTCCGCATTGTGAAAAATTGGTGATGAGGGCCGCCAAACGGCCCGCAACTGCGGCAATGCCGGCCTCAGCCCTGCCCGGCTGCGCGCAATTTGTCCTTCTTGCTCATGCGTTTGCCCTTCACGCCACCGACCGCTGCTTCCGGCGAGGCCAGGCCGGTTGGCTCGAAACCGGCAATCTGCTCGCGTTTGATCCGCTGACCCTGACGCTTTTCGATCAGCCGGAAATGGGCTTCGCTGTTGGTGACGCTGTCAGCACAGATGAAGCTCAGCGCCGCACCGCTTTCCCCGGCCCGGCCGGTGCGGCCGATGCGGTGGGTGTGGTCGGTGGCCGAGCGCGGCAGGTCGTAGTTGATGACCGCAGAAAGCTCAGGAATGTCGAGACCGCGAGCGGCCACATCGGTCGCCACCAGCACCTGGATTTCGGCCGTCTTCAAGGCCATCAGAACGCGGGTGCGGCCGCCCTGACTCAATTCGCCGTGCAGGGCCGCTGCCTTGATGCCGGCAGCCCAGAGCTTGTCGGAGACATGCTCGGTCGCATATTTGGTCGCTACGAACACCAGCGCCCTCTCCCACCCTTCGGTCTGCAGCAGATGCTTGAGCAGCGGCGTGCGGCGGCTGGCATCGACTTCGATCGCCCGCTGGGCGATCTGGCCGCGCAGCTCGGGCGCGGTCTCGATGGCGATGCGTTCGGGATCGTGCAGCAAGCCATCCGCCAGCGCCGCCAGTGCTGGCGCGAAAGTGGCCGAGAAAAACAGGTTCTGGCGTTTGGAAGGCAGCAAGGCGAGGATGCGCTGCAACTCTTCGGCAAAGCCGAGGTCAAGCAAGCGGTCGGCCTCGTCCAGCACCAGCAAGGACACCGCCGAGAGCCTGACCGCGTTGTGTTCAATCAGGTCGAGCAGTCGTCCAGGCGTGGCGATGATGATGTCGGCGCCACCGCGCAAAGCCATCATCTGCGGGTTGATCGAGACGCCGCCGAAGACGCTGCTGATCTTCAGCCGCTCGGGCAGCTGGCGCGCAAATCCGCCAATGACCTCGGCGACTTGAACGGCGAGTTCACGCGTCGGCACCAGCAGCAGCACGCACGGCTGGCGCGCCGCATCGGGGCCGATCTGCAGCAGGCGCTGCAACAGTGGCAAGGCAAAGGCGGCGGTCTTGCCCGAGCCGGTCTGCGCCAGCCCGAGCACATCGGCCCCGCGCAGAATCGCCGGAATGGCTGCCGTCTGGATCGGCGTGGGCGCGTGATAACCCTGTTCGCGTACGGCGTGGACGATGGCGGGCGACAAGCCCAGCGAGGCAAATGACATAGGCTTGGCCTGGTTGTACTGCAGGGCAAGCGCGAAGGCTTGCGGAGGAAAATTCCAAGTTGCTTGCTCAGGGTCAGAAGCTGGACTCAAGCGGATGAACTGGCGAGATTTCAGTCCTGGCAGCGGCGATCTCGGTGCGGGCCAAAGTCGCCAGTTCGGCCACCTGATGCGGCGACAGATCCTTGAGCTTGTGGTCTGACCAGACCTGCCGCCAACGCCGGGCGCCGGGCTGACCGTTCCAGAGGCCCAGCGCGTGACGCATCGACTGCGACCAGGGGCGGCCAGCGGCCACTTGCCGTGCCACATGGCTCAGCCATAGCGTCTCAAGCTGTTCGCGGCTTTGCACCGGGTCTGCCTGGCCAAAAAAGCGCGAGTCCCAGCCCGACATCTGCCAGGGCTCGTGATAGGCCTGACGCCCCACCATCACGCCGTCAACATGCTCGAGTTGTGAGGCGATCTCGGCATCGCTCTTGACGCCGCCATTGAGCACGATCGTCAGATGCGGAAACTCGGCTTTCAGCCGGTGCACCATCTGGTAGCGCAGCGGCGGCAGTTCGCGGTTTTCCTTGGGCGAAATCCCCTGCAGCCAGGCGTTGCGCGCATGGACGATGAAGACTTCGCAGCCGGCATCAGCGATAACGCCGACAAAGTCGCGCAGGAACTCATAGCTTTCGGTCCGGTCGACACCGATGCGGTGCTTGATCGTCACCGGAATGCTGACCGCATCGCGCATGGCCTTGATGCCATCAGCGACCAGCACCGGCTCGAGCATCAGGCAGGCGCCGAAAGCACCGCGTTGGACCCGCTCGCTCGGGCAACCACAGTTGAGGTTGACTTCGTCATAGCCCCAGGACTCGGCCAGCTTGGCGCAGGCGGCCAGGTCGGCCGGTTCGGAGCCGCCGAGCTGCAGCGCGACCGGATGTTCTTCAGCATTGAAGTCCAGGTGCCGCGGCTGATCGCCATGCAGCAAGGCGCCGGTCGTCACCATCTCGGTGTAGAGCCTTGTGCGCTGCGTCAGCAAGCGATGCAGAAAGCGGCAATTCCGGTCAGTCCAGTCCATCATCGGCGCCACCGAGAGCCGCCATGGGCTCAGCTCCGGCGCTGCCGAGCTTGCCGATGAAGTCATTCAGAACAAACCGCTGATTCGACCTGCGGCATCGACATCGATGCGTTCGGCCGATGGGACCTTGGGCAAGCCTGGCATCGTCATGATGTCGCCGCAGATCGCCACGATGAATTCAGCGCCGGCATTCAGCCTCAACTCGCGAACTTGCAGGCTATGCCCGGTCGGCGCACCGCGCAAGCCCGGATCGCTGCTGAACGAATAAGGCGTCTTGGCGATGCAGACCGGCAACTCGCCCCAACCGGCATCCTGCCATTCCTGCAATTGCGCGAGGGCTTTCGGTGCAAAGACGACTTCGGCGGCGCGATAAATGCCGGTCGCCACCCGGCGGATCTTGTCGGCCAACGGCAGCGCATCGGCGTACATCGGCACCCGAGCAGCAGCTTTGCCTTCGCATAATTTCACCACGGCCTGGGCCAAGGCCATCGCACCGGGACCGCCGTCGGCCCAATGGGTCGCGACCACGCAGCCGACTCCGAATTGCGCGCAAAAGCGCTCGATCATGGCCAGTTCTTCGGGCAGGTCCGCATCAAAGCGGTTGATCGACACGACCAGCGGCAAGCCCAAATGTTGCTGGAGGTTCTCGATATGGCGGCCCAGATTGGGCAGACCGGCCTCGAGCGCCAGCAAGGTATTGCTGGCCGGGTTCTTCGCGGCATCAGCGCCGCCATGGTATTTCAGGGCTCGCACGGTGGCGACGAGGACAGCGCAGCCCGGTTGCAGACCCGCTTTGCGGCATTTGATGTTGACGAACTTCTCGGCACCGAGATCAGCGCCGAAACCGGCCTCGGTGACGACATAGTCGGCCAGCTTCAAGGCGGTGCGGGTGGCGATGACCGAGTTGCAGCCGTGCGCAATATTGGCGAAAGGACCGCCATGGACGAAGGCAGGCGTGCCTTCCAGCGTTTGCACCAGATTTGGCGCCAGCGCGTCCTTGAGCAGCGCGGCCATCGCGCCGTCGGCCTTCAAGTCACGCGCCGTCACGTTCTTGCGGGCGGCGGTCTGGCCGACGATGATGTTGCCGAGCCTGCGTTTCAGGTCGGCGAGCGAGCTCGACAGGCAGACGATCGCCATCACCTCGGAAGCGACAACGATGTCGAAACCGTCCTGGCGCGGGAAGCCGTTGCCCGGGCCGCCCAGGCTCACCGTGATGTCACGCAAGGCGCGGTCGTTCATGTCCACGACACGTCGCCAGCTGATGCGGCGCGCATCCAGCGCCAGCGCATTGCCATGGTGGATATGGTTGTCGATCAAGGCCGACAACAGGTTGTGCGCCAGCGCAATGGCATGGAAATCGCCAGTGAAATGCAGATTGATGTCTTCCATCGGCACGACCTGGGCATAGCCGCCGCCGGCAGCGCCGCCCTTCATGCCAAAGCATGGGCCCATCGACGGCTCACGCAGGCAGATCACCGCCTTCTTGCCGATCTGGTTCAGGCCGTCGCCCAGTCCGACAGTCGTAGTTGTTTTGCCTTCGCCCGGCGGCGTTGGCGAGATCGCGGTGACCAGCACCAGATGACCCTCGCTGCGCTGCCCTTCCAGGCCGGCGATATAAGACAAGTTGATCTTGGCCTTGTAATGGCCATAAGGGATCAATGCTTCTTCAGGCAGGGCCAGCCTGGCTTGCGCCAGCGGCAGAACTTTTTGCAATGTTGCGGCCTGGGCGATGTCGATGTCAGTAGGCATCAGGATTTTCCGGTTTGGGTGAGTTCGGTTATTTCAGGCCGCGCAGCGGATGTTGCGCAGGCGTCCAGGGGCTGTCGAAATAGGCCTGCACCATTGCCGGGGTGACCGCTTCGATGGCTGAAGGTTTCCAGCGCGGCGCATGATCCTTGTCGATCACCAAGGCGCGGATACCTTCGACGGTTTCGTTCTCGAGCAAGGGTCGCAGATGGAAGCATTGGTGCACCATATCGCGCTCCATGCGCAAGTCCTCGGCCAGCGTCATGGCCCTGGCGCGGCGCAACTGTTCCAGCGTCACGGCCAGCATCAGCGGTGAACGCTGCAGCAGCTTGGCCAGCATCCGTGCCGACCAAGGGTCATCGGCTGCTGCCAGCGACGCGATGATCGCCGCCACATCAGGCTGACCGAAATGCTGGTCGATCAGGGCCTGCGGCGGCAAGCTGCTGGCCGGTGCCAGATCGGCCTGTTCCATCACGCTGGCGATCACATGCTCGGCGCTGGCCTGCTCGCCATGGCGCAAATTCTCGATCAAGGCCGGCAATGCCGCAGACTGAATGAAGACATCGCCGAGGCCATATTCAATTGCCTCGGTGGCGGCAATCGGCTCGCCGGTCAAGGCCAGCCATTGGCCGACATGTCCCGGGCATTGGCCGAGGAAAAAACCGCCGCCGACATCCGGGAACAGGCCGATATGCGTCTCTGGCATCGCCAGGCGACTGCGTTCGGTCAGCACGCGCAGGCGGGCGCCCTGGCTGATGCCCATGCCGCCGCCGATTACCAATCCATCCATCAGCGCGATATAGGGCTTCGGGTAATGGTGGATCAGGTGGTTGAGTGCGTATTCCTCGGTGAAAAAATCATCCAGCCCGGCATCACCATTGAAGGCGGCGACATGGAAAAAGCGGATGTCGCCGCCAGCGCAGAAGACCGGCGCTTTGCCCGGACGAGCGGCCGCCAGCAACATGACTGACTGGATCTCGGGTGCGTCCTGCCAGGCTTGCAGCAAGACGGTGATGTCCCGAATCATCGCCAGCGACAAGGCATTCAGCGCTTCGGGCCGGTTCAAGGTGATCAGGCCCAGGCAACCGTTGACTTCGGCGTGGATCTGGCCTTGGGACTGCAGGACGGGAATCAAAGCGGGCGTCATGCCTGGCTCCGTGAATTAGGGGTTGAAACAATCGGCATGGCTGCGTACGAAGTGATTTTCCGGGCCAGTAACTCGTTGCCGATCAAGGCTGCCAGCACCATAGCACCGCCGACCAGGGTCGAGGAAGAAGGGTCTTCCCCGGCTCCAAGCCAGGCCCACAACACACCAAAAATGACTTCGAGCAGACCCAGCAGTGACAACTCGGCCCCTGACAGCACCCGGCTCAGCCGCACCACCAGCAGGCATGGCAGGGTCAATTGGAACAAGCCCAGGCCGGCGAGCAATGACAGATCGTGAACCGAGGCCTGCAATGGCAAAGCCAATGGCAGGGTCGCAACTGTCGACAGCAAGGCGCCGAGCAGCAGGGCCAGCGGCATGTCGCTGTGCTTTGCTTTCGGCGCTTGACCCGCATGCTGGAGCAAACACCAATTGGTCGCAGTAGCCAGCGGCACGCAAAGAGCGACGGCAATGCCTTGCAGATTGGCATGGGTATCGAACTGCTGGCTGAACATCCAGGCCAGACCGGCGCTGCCCAGCAGGATGGCGGCCCAGGTGCGCAAAGGCAGTTTGTGGTGCAAGAACAAGCGCGAGAACAACGCTGTCAGCAGCGGCGCCAGGGCCATCGTCACCAGCACATTGGCAACGCTGGTGAGCTTCAAAGCAAGCATGAAGGCGGTGAACATCACCGCCCAGCAAAGGCCGGAGAAGCGGACCAAATTCGGTGCCAGCAGCAACTGCCTGAACAGCGCCGGCCCGCGCTGCCAGCCCAACGCCATCGAGAGAAAAACCAGCGTGAAGGCACTGCGCCAGAAGGTCAGCTCAAAGCTGCGCGCGTCCTGCAAATGCCGCGTCACCACCCCGGCCATGCTCCACAGCAAGGTGACCAGCAGCATCAGGAGCAAGGCGCGCCGATGACTCATCGAAATAGGCAATGGGGAAACACCTTGTCAACATAGAACAAGGCGGCAGTCGCTCCGAAGAGCTTGTGCGCGCCTTGTCTCATGCCCGGGAGTCATTCGCCCCGGGCAGATGGCCGTCAAGCATCAACGCGAAAAGCGCTTGCGTTCGTTTTCGGTCAGATAACGCTTGCGCAAGCGGATGCTCTTGGGCGTGATTTCGACCAATTCATCGTCCTCGATGAACTCGACGCCGTACTCCAGCGTCAAATCGATCGGCGGCGTGACCTTGATGGCGTCTTCTTTGCCGCTAACCCGGAAGTTGGTCAACTGCTTGGTGCGCGTGGCATTGACGACCAGGTCGTTGTCGCGGTTGTGGATGCCGACGATCATGCCTTCATAGACCGGGTCATTGGGCTTGACGAACATGCGTCCGCGGTCGTCCAGTTTGCCCAGGGCGTAAGTGAAGATCTCACCGGCGTCCATCGAGATCAGGACGCCGTTCTTGCGTCCGCCGATCTCGCCCTTGTGCGGCTCGTAGCTGTCGAAGATGTTGCTGATCAAACCCGAACCACGGGTCAAATTCATGAACTCGTTGGAGAAACCGATCAAGCCGCGAGCCGGGATCCGGTATTCCAGACGCACACGGCCACGGCCGTCCGATTCCATATTGACCAGGTCGCCCTTGCGCTCGCCTAGCGCCTGCATCACGCCACCCTGGTGAGTTTCCTCGACGTCAGCGGTGACCAATTCGATGGGCTCATGTTTTTCGCCATCGACATCGCGGAACACCACACGCGGCTTCGAGACTGCCATTTCGTAGCCTTCACGGCGCATGTTCTCCAGCAGAATCGTCAGGTGCAACTCACCGCGACCCATGACTTCGAAGATGCCCTCTTCGTCGGTCTCGGCAACGCGCAGCGCCACATTGCTCTGCAACTCTTTTTGCAGACGGTCCCAGAGCTGGCGGCTGGTGACGAATTTGCCTTCGCGGCCGGCCAAGGGGCTGGTGTTGACGCAGAAATTCATCGTCAGCGTCGGCTCGTCGACCTTGAGCATCGGCAGCGGAGCGGGCCTCAGCACATCCGTCACGGTCACGCCGATGCCGATTTCCGAGATGCCGTTGATCAACACGATGTCGCCGGGGCCGGCTTCGGTAACTTGCACACGGTCCAGACCCTGGAAGGTCAGCACATTATTGATACGGCCCTTGGTGGATTTGCCTTCAGGGCCTTCCATCACCACCACATCCATGCCGGGCTTGATCGTGCCCTGGCTGATGCGGCCGACGCCGATGCGGCCGACGAAGGTCGAAAAATCCAGCGCTGAAATCTGCAATTGCAGCGGCGCTTCGGGGTCACCCTTCTGTGGCGGCACATGGGCCAGCACGGTGTTGAACAGGGCCGACATGTCCGGGCCCCATTGCTCACCAGGCGCGCCTTCGACCAGCGAGGTCCAGCCGTTGATGCCCGAAGCGTAGACCACTGGAAAGTCGAGTTGTTCGTCAGTGGCGCCGAGCTTGTCGAACAAATCGAAAGCGGCATTGATCACGGCATCGGGCTTGGCGCCAGGCTTGTCGACCTTGTTGACCACCACGATCGGCTTCAATCCCAGGGCCAGGGCCTTCTTGGTGACGAAACGGGTCTGTGGCATCGGGCCTTCCTGCGCGTCGATCAACAGCACCACGCCGTCGACCATCGACAAAGCGCGCTCGACCTCGCCGCCGAAGTCGGCATGTCCCGGGGTATCCACGATGTTGATGTGGGTGCCTTCCCAGGAAACGGCGCAATTCTTGGCCAGAATGGTGATGCCGCGTTCGCGTTCGATGGCGTTGTTGTCCATCACGGTGTCGATCACTTTTTCGTGTTCGGCGAAGGTGCCGCTCTGGCGCAGCAATTGGTCAACCATGGTGGTTTTGCCATGGTCAACGTGGGCGATGATGGCGATGTTGCGGATTTGCTTGGTCATACGGGGCTTCCTAAAAAACTGCTTTCAGTACTCACGAGGCTTTTGACCTCATGCGGACTCAATAATCGATCGGCGATCAACTCGCCGTCAGTGATATGGGCACTGCCCAGAAATGCATGGGGTTCGGGTCCGTAAACCCGTACATGCGCTGCGTCTTCATTGCTGTCGCTGTAAAGGCGACGCCGCAGACCGTTCAGAAAACGGGCTGCTTCGGTCTGGTCGAGCCGCAGCTCAGGCCAGTCCGACAACAAGGAGTCGGGCGGACGCAGCAAGGCCTCACGCTCGATTTCAGTCAAGGCAGCCAGCGCGTCCAGACTGATCGCCTCACCAATGGCCAGCGGGCCAGAAGCGGTTCGCCGCAGCGCGCTCAATGAAGCGCCGCAACCGAGACGGTGGCCGATGTCTTCAGCCAGCGTACGGATGTAAGTGCCCTTGCTGCAGCGTACGGCCAAGCTCAGGCGCTCATCCTGCCAGTCGATGATGTCAATGGCGTGAATCGTCACGCGCCGCGAGGGTCGCTCGATGACGATGCCGGCGCGGGCATATTCGTAAAGCGGTCGGCCCTCATGCTTGAGGGCCGAATGCATCGGCGGCACCTGGTCGATCGCCCCGGTAAAGGCCATGCAGGCGGCTTCGATCTGCTCGCGCGTGACCTGCACTTCGTGCTGTTCAAGCACCTCCCCTTCGGCGTCGCCGGTTGTGGTCCTGACGCCGAGCCGAAGCACGGCCTCATATGCCTTGTCGGCATCGAGGCTGATCTGGCTGAATTTGGTACCGGCACCGAAGCACAGCGGCAGCAGACCGGTGGCCAGAGGATCCAGCGTGCCGGTATGGCCGGCTTTCTCGGCGCGCAACAACCATTTGGCTTTTTGCAGGGCATCGTTACTCGACAGACCCAGCGGCTTGTCAAGCAGCAGCACGCCGTGCAAAGCACGACGCGGCGTCTTGGGGCGCTGGATTTTGGCAATCATCGGGTGTTGGCTTAGTCGGCGGCCTTGGTATCGGCTGCAGCACCATCTTGTGCTACCGGCTCATCATCCTTGGCACGGGTCGAATTGGCCTGGTTGATCAAGGCGCTCAATTCGGCTGCCCGCTCGGTCGTGCGGTCGAAGTGGAAATGCAGGCTTGGCACCGTATGGATCTGCAAGCGCTTGAACAAGCCGTTGCGCAAGAAACCAGCGGCTTCGTTCAATGCTTCGCCGGTTTCCTTGGCATCACCGACCAGCACCGAGAAGAACACTTTCGCGTGGGCATAGTCAGGCGTGACCTCGACCGCGTTGACGGTGGCCATACCAATGCGTGGATCCTTCAATTCGCGAATCAACTCGGCCAGATCGCGCTGGATCTGGTCGGCCACCCGGAAACTGCGGTTGGGTATGACCCTTTTATGTTTCATGTTGAACTCCTGCCTGCTGCTTTTTTCGGCTCCCAGCCATCAATGCTGGGCCCTTCAAACACAAACCCCGCCACTCCTTGGAGGGCGGGGTTTGCTGGTTGAGGGCAATCCGCCTTAAAGCGACCGGGCAACTTCCTTGACCTCGAAGAATTCCAGCTGATCGCCTTCGGCGATGTCGCTGTAGTTCTTCAGCTTGATACCGCACTCGAAGCCTTCCTTGACTTCGCGCACATCGTCCTTCATGCGCTTCAAGGTATCGATGTCGCCGGTGTAGATCACCACGTTCTCGCGGATAAGGCGGAAACGTGCGGCCCGGTTGACCGTACCCGAGGTGACCATGCAACCAGCAATCGTGCCGATCTTGGTCGCCACGAAGACAGTGCGGATCTCGGCGGTGCCGATGACTTCCTCGCGCTGCTCGGGAGCCAGCATGCCGGTCATCGCTGCCTTCACTTCATCCACTGCGTCATAGATGATGTTGTAGTAGCGGATGTCGACCGTGTTGTTCTCGGCCAGCTTGCGCGCACCGGCATCGGCACGCACATTGAAGGCGATGATGACGGCCTTCGAGGCCATCGCCAGATTGACGTCTGACTCGTTGATCGCACCAACTGCAGCATGGACGATCTGCACCTTGACTTCAGGCGTGGACAGCTTCAACAGCGAAGCCGCCAGTGCCTCCTGCGAACCCTGCACATCGGACTTGATGATCAAGGCCATCGTCTGCACATCGCCAGCACCCATGTTCTCGAACATGTTTTCCATCTTGGAGGCCTGCTGACGCGACAGTTTCACATCGCGGTACTTGCCCGAACGGAAGGTGGCGATTTCACGTGCCCGGCGCTCATCGCCCAGCACCATGAATTCATCACCGGCTTGCGGCACTTCGGTCAGGCCCTGGATTTCAACCGGAATCGACGGGCCCGCTTCGGTACAGGACTTGCCATCTTCGTCGAGCATGGCGCGCACACGGCCATAGGTCGAACCGGCCAGCACCACGTCGCCGCGCTTCAAAGTGCCTGATTGAACCAGGATCGTCGCAACCGGACCGCGGCCCTTGTCGAGCTTGGCTTCGATTACCAGGCCCTTGGCCATTGACATCGAAGGAGCACGCAGTTCGAGCACTTCGGCTTGCAGCAAAACGCGTTCAAGCAGACTGTCGACGCCTTCGCCGGTCTTGGCCGATACCGCCACGAATGGCGTTTCGCCACCGAAGTCCTCGGGCACCACGCCCTCAGCCACCAGTTCCGACTTGAGGCGTTCGATATTGGCGCCTGGCTTGTCGATCTTGTTCATCGCCACCACCAAGGGCACGCCAGCCGCCTTGGCATGGCTGATCGCTTCCTTGGTCTGCGGCATCACGCCGTCATCAGCCGCCACCACCAGAATCACGATGTCGGTAGCTTTGGCTCCACGAGCGCGCATGGCGGTAAACGCCGCGTGACCCGGGGTGTCGAGGAAGGTAATCATGCCGCGCGGCGTATCAACGTGATAAGCGCCGATATGCTGGGTGATGCCACCGGCTTCGCCCGCTGCCACACGGGCACGGCGGATGTAGTCGAGCAAGGAGGTCTTGCCATGGTCGACGTGACCCATGACGGTGACGACCGGCGCGCGAGGGTTGGATTCATGCTGCTGCTCGGATGTCGTGCCCTCTTCTTCCAGGAACGCATCGGGATCGTCGAGCTTGGCCGGGAAGGCCTTGTGGCCCATTTCCTCGACCAGAATCATCGCGGTTTCCTGATCCAGCTGCTGATTGATCGTGACCATCTGGCCCAGTTTCATCAACACCTTGATCAGCTCGGAGGCCTTGATCGACATCTTGTGCGCCAGATCGGCAACCGAAATCGTCTCGGGCACATGCACTTCCTGCGCTTGCACTTCAACCGGAGCGGCAAAACTGGTCAGTCCACCGCGGCGATCAGCACCACGGTCGCTGCTGCCGCGACGGCCGCCAGCGGCACCTCGGGTCGGAGCGCGCCAACCGCCAGCTGCGGGCCTTGCACCACCGGGTGCGGCCGGGCCGGCAGGCTTGACGCCACCGCGCTTCTTGTCATCAGACCAACTGGATGACAGTTTTTCGGATTTGACTGATTTCTTCTCGCCCGGCTTGGCCACACCAGCCACTGGCGCGCCCGGAGTTCCGGGTTTCTTGTGGATGGTGCCCTTGATTTCCTTGGCAGGTTCAACCGGCTTGGGCTCTTCCTTCTTGGCCGTCATCACCCGCTTGGGGGCATTCATCATCGCGCGGATGGCCGAGGCCTCGGACTCGGCGGCCTTGCGGCGGCGCTCCAGATCGACCTGTTTTTGTTTCTCTTCGGCACCGACGTCGATGGCTTTGACCACACGCAGGACTGGTTTGACCGGTTCTACTGGAGCGGCGACTACGACCGGCTCGACAGCTGCAATCACAAGGGGTTCGGCCACAGCTTCCGGTGCAGCTTTCGCGCTGCGGCTGGCGGCAGAAGCCTTGTTGATCGCTGCAGCCTCCTTGGCCACCGATTCGGCGGTTCCGCGAGGCGCCCTCGAGGCGGCTCTGGCGGCGGCGGCATCAGCCACTGCACGCGCGGCGGCCTCGTCGGTCGCGATGATGTCGGCGGCCACCTTGGCCAGACGGCGCTGCTCGTCGGCTTCACGGACAAGTCGCTCGGCCTGTTCACGCTCGCGCACCCGGATCGCCAACTCGGCCTCTTGCTGACGCAAAGCGTCGGCCTGGGCCAGAGCCTCTTCCTGACGGCGCTGCAGATCGGCCTCGTCGACGACATGGCCGGCGTCGTCGCCGCCCGCAGTCTCGTCGAACTTGATGAAAGTACGCTTCTTGCGTACTTCAACCTGGATCGTTCTTGCCTTGCCACTGGCATCGGCCTGCTTGATTTCGCTGGTCGACTTGCGAGTCAGCGTGATCTTCTTGCGGTCGACGCCTGCGGTGCCATGCGCGGTGCGCAGATGGGCCAGCAGACGTTCCTTGTCAGCTTCGTTCATTACATCATCGGTAGATGCCTTGTTGACGCCAGCTGCTTGCAGCTGCTCAAGCAGCGTACTCGCTGATCGTTGAAGCTCTGCGGCGAACTGGGCGACGGTAGTCACAGCCATTGTTGAATCCTTAACTTATGCGTTCGGTGCTGCGCGATTGATCGGTTGTGCCAGGGCGAAAATCGCCTCAGGTCGTGAACCAATGTTCGCGGGCTTTCATGATCATGATGCGGGCCTCAGCCTCGTCCATGCCGACCAATTCAACCAATTCGTCGACGGCCAGATCTGCCAGGTCGTCGCGGGTGTTGATGTTGCCTTCAGCGAGCTTGGCGATCAGCTCGGGCGTGACGCCTTCCAGATCGCGCAGGTCTTGCGACACGCCTTCAGCCAGTTCTTCGCGGGCGATTTCCATTGTCAACAGCGCATCTTTGGCTCTTGAGCGCAACTCATTGACCATGTCTTCGTCAAACGACTCGACTTCGAGCATTTCCTGCATCGGCACATAGGCCACTTCTTCGAGGCTGGTAAAGCCTTCGGAGATCAGGATGTCGGCAACTTCGGCATCGACATCGAGCTTCTCGATGAAGAGCTTGCGCACCGATTCGGATTCCTGCTCATGTTTGACGGCCGACTCCTCGGCCGACATGATGTTGATGCGCCAGCCGGTCAGCTCGGAAGCCAGCCGCACGTTCTGGCCGCCGCGACCAATTGCAATCGCCAGGTTTTCCTCGTCGACCACGACGTCCATCGCATGGCGCTCTTCATCCACCACGATCGACTGCACGTTCGCCGGCGCCAAAGCGCCAATCACGAACTGGGCCGGATCTTCAGACCACAACACGATGTCGACCCGCTCACCAGCCAGTTCGTTGGTGACGCCATTGACGCGCGAGCCGCGCACGCCGACGCAAGTACCGATCGGGTCAACGCGCTTGTCATGCGAGATCACGGCAATCTTGGCGCGGGAACCGCAGTCGCGGGCGCAACTCTTGATTTCCAGCAGACCTTGCTCAATCTCGGGCACTTCCTGGGCGAACAACTCGACCATGAATTCAGGCGCGCTGCGTGACAGCATGATCTGCGGTCCACGCTGCGTCGAGTCGATGCCCAGGATCACGGCACGGACGCGGTCGCCGGTGCGGAGATTTTCCTTCGAGATCATCTCGCTGCGCTTTAGGCGCCCTTCGACGCGACCTGACTCGGCAATGATGTCGCCCTTGTCGAGACGCTTTACCGTGCCGACGAAGATCTTCTCGCCCCGCGCCATGAAGTCATTCAGCAACTGCTCGCGTTCGGCATCACGAATCTTCTGCAGAATCACCTGTTTGGCGGCCTGCGCGCCGATACGGCCGATCGGCACCGAATCAACCGGCTCTTCGATATGGTCGTCGACTTCGATGTCGGCGATCTGTTCCTGTGCTTCAAACAAGAGGATTTCAGAATCGGGATTCTGCAGACCGGCTTCGCTGGGCACGACATGCCAGCGGCGGAAAGTCTCGTACTCGCCCGAATCGCGGTCGACGCAGACGCGGATGTCAGCCTCTCCGCCATAAAGCCTCTTGGTCGCCGAAGCCAAAGCGGCCTCGACAGCGCCAAACACCACATCGCGTTCCACGCTTTTTTCGCGTGAAATTGCATCCACCAACATCAGCAGTTCGCGGTTCATTGATCAGGACCTCCGTCAACCTTGTCATTAATGCGCACGACTTCTTCCCCACCGCCTTTTTTGGCCGGTGCGGGCTTGCTGCCGCGACCCTTGAAGTTCACCACGGGCACCAAGCGTGCTTCGCGGACTTCCTCAAGAGAAAAATCCAATGCCTGATCAGCGCCACCTTCGCTGATGATCAGGCGCCATTCGGGCGCTGCGGCGTCAACCGGCGCGGCCGTCTCTGGCAGCAGGGCCAGCATTCCCTTGTATTTCTTGCGCCCCTGGAACGGCATGCGCAGCGTGATCTCGACTTCCTGGCCGACAAAGCGCGCATAGTCGGCGGCTTTTTTCAGCGGACGGTCAAGACCCGGCGACGACACTTCAAGGCGCTCATAGGGGCATTCCTCGACTTCGAGCACATATTGCAACTGCCGCGTCACGCGCTCGCAGTCTTCAACATTGATCAACTCGCCCGCAGCCGCCAACTCAGGCAGCCGATCGATATAGACGCGCAGCAATCCAGCCGGGCTGCGTTCGCAGTCCACCAGGTCGTAACCCAGTCCGGTCACGGTTTTCTCAACAGCGTCTTGCCAATTCATGAATCAGTAATCTTCAATTTCCCGCGGCACGTGCTGCGTATAGGGTCTTCCGGGCTGATTTTTTTGGTTTCAAAGCCATACCGGGCCAGGTAGCGAATTCGTTCGAGCAAAAAAAAATGGGCTGGATGAATCCGCCCAAATCCTGTCGCCTGCCTGCTACTTCATACAGGCCTGCTTTTTGCCGTTCACGTCACTGTCTTGGATCTGTGCTAGCTCTTCACCCCGCTTGTGAGCCGCTTTTTGAGCCGCTCATCCGCGTTTCAGCGAAAGACTGATTGTACTATGCAAGCACCTTTCCGACAAGCATTCGGTCACAGTGCTGTCAATGCCATGCGAAAATCCGCCGCTAATTCAATGAACAGGAGCCACCATGGGATTTCTCGCCGGCAAGCGATTGCTGATCACAGGCGTCATTTCGAACCGATCGATCGCTTATGGCATTGCCAAAGCCTGTCACCGCGAAGGAGCGGAATTGGCCTTCAGCTATCAGGGCGAGCGCTTCAAGGACCGCATCACCGAATTTGCTGCCGAGTTCGATTCGACCCTGATCTTTGACTGCGATGTCTCGGATGACGCCCAGCTGGAAGCCTTGTTTGCCAACCTGGGCGAGGCCTGGCCAGAGTACGACGGCTTGGTGCATTCGATCGGTTTTGCCCCGCGTGAAGCGATTGGCGGCGACTTTCTCGACGGCATGACTCGCGAGAACTTCCGTATTGCCCATGACATTTCGGCCTACAGCTTTCCGGCGATGGCCAAGCTGGCTTTGCCGCGCTTGCGCAGTGGGGCTTCGCTGCTGACCCTGTCCTATCTCGGCGCGATGCGTTATGTGCCGAACTACAACACCATGGGCATGGCCAAGGCTTCGCTCGAAGCCAGTGTGCGTTATCTGGCCCAGTCATTGGGTGCCCGTGGCATCCGCGTCAATGGCCTGTCGGCCGGGCCGATCAAGACGCTGGCGGCTTCAGGCATCAAGGATTTCGGCCGCTTGCTGACCCAGTTTGCCGCCGCCACGCCGATCCGCCGCAACATCACGATCGAGGATGTCGGCAATGTTGCCGCCTTCCTGCTGTCGGATCTGGCCGCCGGCGTCAGCGCTGAAATCATGTATGTCGACGGCGGTTTCAGCCATATGGCGGTATCCGCCGAAGGCTGATCCAGCGATCGATGGTCGAAAAAAAGGGGCCTCAAGGCCCCTTTTCCTTTCCAAGCTGCGATCAGTCGGCTTGTACGCAATCGACGGAATAGCTGATCCGCCCTTCTTCGCTCTTTTCAGCCACCAAGCCATGCACATCGGTGGCGAATCCCGGGAACTTGGCGTTGAAGGCGCGGGTGAACTTCAGGTAATCGACGATTTTGCGGTTGAAGCGCTCCCCGGGAATCAGCAGCGGGATCCCGGGCGGATAAGGCGTCAGCAGCGCGGTCGTGATGCGGCCTTCGAGCTCGTCGATCGGCACCCGCTCGGTACGCCGCTGGGCAATATGCGCAAAGGCGTCGCTGGGCTTCATCGCCGGGTGCAGGTCCGACAGATACATCTCGGTGGTCAGGCGAGCGATGTCACCCGAGGCATACATCTCGTGGATGCTCTGGCTCAGGTCGCGCAGCCCCAGCCGCTCATAGTGCGGGTTGGCAGCGGCGAATTCGGGCAGGATGCGCCAGATCGGCGCGTTCTTGTCGTAATCGTCCTTGAACTGCTGCAGGGCCGTCAGCAAGCTGTTCCAGCGACCCTTGGTGATGCCGATGGTGAACAGGATAAAAAAGGAATAAAGCCCGGTCTTTTCGACCACCACGCCATGTTCGGCCAGGAATTTGGTGACGATCGAAGCGGGGATGCCGCTCTCGGCAAACTTGCCGCTCATGTCCATGCCGGGCGTGATGATCGTCGACTTGATCGGATCGAGCATATTGAAGCCCGCAGCGATCTTGCCGAAACCATGCCATTTTTCGTTGGCCTTGAGCATCCAGTCGGCCGGCTTGCCGAAACCCTCTTCGGTCAGCTGGTCCGGGCCCCAGACCTTGAACCACCAGTCTTTGCCGTATTCCTCGTCGACCTTGCGCATCGCGCGGCGGAAGTCCAGCGCTTCGGAGATGCTTTCCTCCACCAGCGCCGTGCCGCCGGGGGGCTCCATCATCGCTGCGGCCACATCGCAGCTGGCGATGATGGCGTATTGCGGGCTGGTCGACGAATGCATCAGATAGGCTTCATTGAACAGATGCTTGTCCAGCTTGACCGTCTGTGAATCCTGCACCAGCACCTGCGAGGCCTGGCTGAGTCCGGCCAGCAACTTGTGCGTCGACTGGGTGGCGTAAACCATCGCCGTCTTCGGGCGCTTGCGGTTCTTGCCCATCGAATGGAAGCTGCCGTAAAAGGTGTGAAAAGCCGCATGCGGCAGCCAGGCTTCATCAAAATGCAGCGTGTCGATCCAGCCGTCGAGCTTGGTCTTGATGGTCTCGGTGTTGTAGAGCACGCCGTCATAGGTGCTCTGCGTCAGGGTCATGATGCGCGGCTTGACCGTCTTGACGTCGACACCCGCCAAGAGCGGATTCTTGGCGATCTTCTTGCGGATCGCCGCTGGCGAAAACTCGCTCTCGGGGATCGGTCCGATGATGCCGTAATGGTTGCGTGTCGGCGTCATGAAGACCGGCACGGCGCCGGTCATGATGATCGCGTGCAGGATGCTCTTGTGGCAATTGCGGTCGACCACCACCACATCGCCGGGCGCCACCGTATGGTGCCAGACCATCTTGTTCGAGGTCGAGGTGCCGTTGGTGACGAAAAAGCAATGGTCGGCGTTGAAGATGCGCGCGGCGTTCTTCTCGCTGGCTGCCACCGGGCCGGTATGGTCGAGCAACTGCCCCAGCTCTTCGACCGCATTGCAGACATCGGCGCGCAGCATGTTCTCACCGAAAAACTGGTGGAACATCTGCCCGACCGGGCTCTTCAGGAAAGCCACGCCGCCCGAATGCCCCGGGCAATGCCAGGAGTAGGAACCGTCCTGCGCATAGTCCATCAAGGCTTTGAAGAAAGGCGGTGGCAGGCCGCCCAGATAGCTCTTGGCTTCGCGGATGATGTGGCGCGCGACGAACTCGGGCGTGTCCTCGAACATGTGGATGAAACCGTGCAGTTCGCGCAGGATGTCATTGGGCAGATGCTGCGAGGTGCGGGTTTCGCCGTAGATGTAGATCGGGATGTCAGCGTTCTTGAAGCGGATCTCTTCGATGAATTTGCGCAGGCTCAGCACCGCCGGGTCAAGCTCCGGGCCGGGCGTGAATTCCTCGTCATCGATCGACAGGATGAAGGCGCTGGCGCGACTCTGCTGCTGGGCGAACTGGCTCAAGTCGCCATAGCTGGTGGCGCCGAGCACCTCGAAGCCCTCCTTCTGGATCGCGTCGGCTAGCGCACGGATGCCCAAACCCGAAGTGTTCTCGGAGCGATAGTCCTCGTCGATGATGACGATGGGGAAACGAAAGCGAAGCATGGGCATAAGCCTCCAGGGGCTGGGACACAAGAATCTGAAAGGCGCGAAGTGTAGGTCCTGACAGCCGTCATGTCTGGATCAATTTTCAAAACCATCCGGCCGGGTTCAGGTCAAAAAGCAAGTCAGGCGCAGCGCTACACTCTGCCGGCATCATGAACCGAGGGAGTGACATGGACATGAATCAAGCCACCGCCTGGTGGATTGCCTGTGGCGCCCTGGTGGCGGTCGAACTGGCAACAGGCACTTTTTACTTGCTGATGCTGGCGCTCGGCTGCGCTGCGGCGGCGCTGAGCGCGCATCTGGGCCTGGGCAACACCCAGCAGATATTGGCAGCGGCGCTGGTCGGCGGCGCAGCCGTGATCATCTGGCACAAGCTGCGTCCTGGCGGCAAGCCAGCCGCCGCCGCCATCCATGACGGCAACCTCGACATCGGTCAGATCGTCCAAGTCGAGCATTGGGCGGCAGACGCCTCGGCCGAAGTCCAATATCGCGGCGCCAACTGGCAAGCGCGTTTTGCCGGTCAGGGCAAGCCGCATGCCGGCCATTTCGCTATCCAGGCCATCGAAGGTAGCTGTCTCATACTCGACAGCGTTCAATCACAACAGGAGAAATAAACCATGGAAGTCGCGCTGATTCTGCTCGTCATTGCAGTCATTTTCATTATTCGCTCGGTCAAGGTCGTACCCCAGCAAAACGCCTGGGTGATCGAGCGCCTGGGGAAATACCACGCCACCCTGACGCCGGGTTTGAATTTTCTCGTGCCCTTCGTCGACCGGCTGGCTTACAAGCATTCGCTCAAGGAGATTCCGCTCGACGTGCCCAGCCAGGTCTGCATCACCAAGGACAACACCCAGTTGACGGTCGACGGCATCCTCTACTTCCAGGTCACCGATGCGATGCGCGCCAGTTACGGTGCCAGCAATTTCATCGTCGCGATCACGCAGTTGGCACAGACGACGCTGCGCTCGGTCATCGGCCGCATGGAACTTGACCGCACCTTCGAGGAACGCGGCATCATCAACAGCTCGGTCGTGCAAGCACTTGATGAAGCTGCGCTGAACTGGGGCGTCAAGGTACTGCGCTACGAAATCAAGGATCTGACGCCGCCGGCCGTGATCCTGCATGCGATGCAGGCGCAGATCACCGCCGAACGCGAAAAGCGCGCGCTGATCGCCGCTTCGGAAGGCCGCCGCCAGGAGCAGATCAATATCGCCACTGGCGCCCGTGAAGCCGCGATCGCCCGCTCTGAAGGCGAAAAACAGGCCGAAATCAACAAGGCCCAGGGCACAGCCGCTGCGATTACCGCCGTGGCCGAAGCAACGGCCGAGGCCATCTGCCGGATTGCCGCTGCAATCCAGATGCCCGGTGGCGACCAGGCCGTGCAGCTGAAAGTGGCTGAAAAAGCCGTCGATGCCTACGCCCAGCTGGCGCAGAAGAACAACACCATGATCGTGCCCGGCAATATGAGCGAGGTATCGGGCCTGATCGCCACCGCGATGGCCCTGATCAAGCCACCCTCGCCGAAGCAGTAAGCAGCAGGGCCTGAGTCCAGGCGGGCATACCTATCTGGGCTATGATGGCGGGCTCCGGAGAGGTGGATGAGCGGTTTAAGTCGCACGCCTGGAAAGCGTGTGTGGGTTTATCCCCACCGCGGGTTCGAATCCCGCCCTCTCCGCCAGTTTACCCATGAGAGATAGCCTATAAACTGCTCTACCCCACATAGAACCCCCCAAGCCAAGCGCGCTTGGATAAGACGGGATGGTGTGGGGTCTTGAGCACAAAACGATCTTGCTGGGTCGCTGGGTTATCCACCCCAGACAACAACCACTTGCCGGGATGGCGGGTTCTATGTGGGGTAGACGGTTAATTTTGCCAAGCCACCATAGATGAAAATGGCGGAAAACGGCTCCGCCGACATCCATTCTTGCCGTTGCGGCGCAGCTACCCGAACACCACGACCAGCACGTTGTCGGCACCGCGCTCGATGCCCAGTCGGTGCAGCGCCTGGTTGGCGGTCTCGCCGGGTTCGGTGATGACAACCCGCAGGCTGCGGTCGGCTTGGCTGGCGTCGGACTCCAGCGCGGTGATGCGGTTCTTTAACGCAGCCGTCATTTCGACGATGCTCCGCTTGCCCGGCCCGGCAGGATCACAACAGATTTGGCGTCGCCCTTGATATTGCAGCGTTTGCGTGCGTCGGCGCCGGATTCGCCAACCCTCGCGAAAACCAGTTGCCCGATAGGCTCATTGCTGCGAGCGCTCTCAAGCGCATCCAAGCGCCGCTCTATTGATGTGCTCATGTTTTGCCCTTCGCTTTCGTATTGAGAGCCTCTAGCGCCTCGATGCGCCTCATCAGCTCGGTGGTTTCAATGATCTTCGCCACGCCGCCCAATGCGGTGACGATCTGCGCGGCTTGACTAGGTGCCAAGTCGCCATCAGCAGCAGCCTGGACAACGGCATGAGCTTGGTCGGCCAGCGTGCCGCCAGCAGGCAGTGCCAGCACAGCAGGCAACTCGACAGGCCGTAAGCTCGGCAACACGCGGTCAAGAATGATCCTGATGGCCTGCGGGTCTCCGGCCAGCGCCTGCGCCTTCAAGGTGTCGATGATCTGATCCAAGTCGGTCGCCAATTTGGCGCGCATCTCGGCCACCGGCCCAGCCCCAGGTGGTCGGCCAGGAGACAACTTGTTGCCTTGTGAGAACCTGCCATGCGGGCCTCGGTCGGATTTCTTACGGTCGTTTATCGGTTCGCTCACTTCATGTTCTCCTTGAACTTTGGGCAACGCTGCAACTGGTCGGCCAGGAACGCCGCCCGCTTGGCGCAACGGTAGCCAGGCCCGGCGTGCTGGCACTCAATGCACAGTCGGCGGTCGTCGTCGTCGCGGTCGCGGTGCAGCAGTCGCTCGGCGCGGCCTTTGGCGTCGGGGTAGCCCAGCCAAGTGCTGCGCGCCACGCGCTGCTCGAACATGGCGATCTCGGCATCGGTCAAGGCTGGCAGGCCCGCCAAGTCATCGGCCTCCCAGCACGGCACGCCGTCGACGCTGATAACGGCGCTGCGCTCGATCTTGGCTTCGTGGTCGGCCTGTTGCGGTTGTTGCGCGGCTGTTGCGTCGTTTGTTGCGTGCAACGTGGCAACGATGGCGGGCGCCGGCAGCGCCTGGTCGTTTTTTGTTGCGTGTTGCGTTTCTCTAGGCGGTGCAACGCGCAACAACTTGGCGGGCTGTTGCGTGTTGCATTCCCCAGGCATTGCAACGACGCAACGCGCAACAAGGGCCGACAGGTAGCGGTCGCGGAGGCTCATCAGTGCGCCTCCTGGTGGTCGCGCACGGTGCCGGTCTTGACGGGCAGCTTGCCGGCCTTCTTCAATGCCCGCCATGCGGTGCTGCGGTTGATGCCGAGTTCCTCCGCGATCATCGACGCGGTCAACCCTTCGTCGGCCAGCGCTGTGATGCGCTCGGCACTCGACGCCTCCGCCTCCTTGAACGCCCAGCGCGCCACGCCGTCGTCGATAGTCAGCACGAGGTCGAGCTCGGCGGCATCGTCACCAACAAGGTGCCGGCCCTTGGTCACGGCCCAGGTGAACGCTGCGCCGGCCCTCGGGTCATAGTCGCCTGCGCGCTTAAGCTGGATGACGATGTCGAGCAAGTCCTCCTTCTTGCTGTTGCCGCGCTGCTCGCCGTTCTTGCCGGCGTGGTGTACGAGGAGCACGGCAATGCCTCGCCTGCGCAGTGTCAGCAGCCAATTGCTAACCGGCGTCCAGCTTTCGGACTCGTTCTCCTTGCCGGTGCGGCACCACGCCGACAGGTTGTCGATGACGATGACGCGGGTCTTGTCGTCGATCAGCGGCTCGATCATTTGCTGACCTGCCACGGTGGACAGGTCCGGCAGCGGTTGACCCTCAGGCAGCAGGTCCGGCGTGAACAAGCGGAAGTTATCGGCCAGGTCGTCGCTGGCGTCGGCGGGGATGAACGACGCCACGCGCTGCTGCATGACGGCGCCGGCCATCTCGGCATCGAGATACAGCACGCCGACAGGCTGCGCGGCCTTCCAGCGCAGGAACACGGCACCGAAAGCCAGCGCCGCACCGATAGACAGGCAAACCTGAGTCTTGCCCACGCCACGGCCTGCAAACACCATTGCCAGGTCGCCCGCGTGGATCAGCGGCCCCAACAACTGCACGCGCTTAGGGAATTGATGTTCCCCCAACTCCATGACGTTCAAGGCCCGCAGCGGCTGCGCTATCGGTGTCTGCTGGCGCAGGTCGTCGTCGACGATGTGCTGTAACCTCTCGGCGGTCGCGGCCAACTGGGCAGCATTAACGCGGTCCATTGCACGCCTCCGCTGCGTTACCCAGGCGTTGCGCTGCCACCAGCAGGCGGGCCAGGTCTTCCTCGGTGGCGCCGTCGCGCTTCACCACGTCGGCGATCACCAGCACGGCCACAGTGGACTCGAACGCCATCAGCGACAGCACGTCAGAAGCGTTGAATGGGCGCCTGGTGGGCTTTGCGCAGTGTCCGGGCTTGTCTGGGTAGAGGTCGGCGAAAGACAGGCCCACAGCGCCTAGGATGGCCTCGACGCTATCGCCGCCGTGGTCGTGCAGCAGCACAGTGCCGTCGTCCAGTTCGCGGACTGACAGAGACGGGCTCTTGTCCTCCCTGGTCGGGCAGCTTGCGCTCCACTTGCCGGGGCCGGTGCGCTTGACGCGTTGCAGGCGGGACAACAGCTTGTCGGCGGCGCTCATTGCTGCTGGCCCGCAATGCGGCGCAGCATGTTGCCCACTGCGCGTAGGCAGGGCAACTCTCGCGCCATGCCCCAGCGGCACAGCAGGTAGCCACCCGACGCCAGTTCTTGCAACGCGCAGCCGCAGCGCGCCGCCTGCGCGGTCATCGTTGCCAGTGCTTTACCGTTGACATCGTCGTTGGCAAAATGCAGGTGTTGGTTGTTGTGAGTCTCGGGGGCGTTGGTGCCGCAAACACCAGCGCCCTTGCTATATGGGCCGTGCATCTACTGCACCTCGGCCTGTTGCGCCAGGAACGCCTCGACCTGGTCGAGATCCCAGACGGTGGTGTTCGGTCCCAACTTGAACGGTGCCGGGAATTTGGACTGTGCCACCCAGCGCCAAAGTGTTGCCGGACTTACCGGCAGGCGGCCTGCTCTGTGCTTGGTGGTCGCCAGGTCGGCGATACGAATTACACGTTGTGCCATCGAAACCCCTCGCGCAGTCCTATCAGTGCGCCGGGGTGACGGTGTGCCATCCCTTGCTGCGCGCTAACTCCGGTTGCGTTGGGGTAAACGATAGAACGACAGGCCTGCTATATCACTGGCGGATATTCCGACAATACTTTCCTGTAGGGACCCGCGAGGTGCAGCAGCAAGTCAACGTCCAGGCTTTGCATTGGCTTCCATGTTGAGCGAATGGCATGGGCATCGGACTCTTCCAACGGCTTATCGTTTATTGCTGCCCTTTGGTCGCACAGCGCTAAAGCGATCTGCTTAGGCCCGTACCCTCTTTTACTGAGCAAAGCGGCTAGTGCACCTAGATGCTGCTGCCACTCTGGAAAGGGGTCCCTTGGTCTGCCTCGGTCTCTGGCAATGAACAGCGCTTTGTCAGGCCGAACGCCGTCCAGTAGCTCTGTAATGCGCTCGGCCAGATAGAACCTCAGATCGGCTGGCAAGTTGTTGGCATCGAGACCTGAACGACAGAGTCTCAATGCTTCGAGACCCGCCTCGGCGTCGCCAGCCAGCGCCCTGTTGATCGTCTCTTCCCGGTACTCGCCATCAGTCATGCAACCGCCTTGTGCATCTGCACGACGTTGTCGCCGACCGCAGGCGCGGTGCCAAGAAACTTGGCCCAGTCGGCCATCAGGTTGCGCCTCTTTTCGAACAGGTCACTACGCTGGTAAGACGCGACAGTGCCGTCGCCAATCGCGTGCGCCAGCGCCATCTCGCGAACCTCGGACGGATAGGCCGTTGACGATGCGCACCAACTGGAAAAGCTCGCCCGGAACCCATGAGGAACGGCATCGACTTCCATGCGCCGCATCACAGCCGTCAAAGCCATGTCAGATAACGGCTTGCCAGCCCTCGCGCCAGGAAATAGCAAGTCTGATCCTTCCATCCTCGGCAGTGCCTCCAACAGCGCCACAGCCTCATCCGACAGCGGCACACTGTGCGCCCTGCCCGACTTCATGCGCTCGCCGGGGATGCTCCAGGTCTTGGTCGCCAAGTCGATCTCAGCCCAGGTCGCCAACCGTGCCTCGCCCGATCTGCACGCCACCAACACCACGAACTCCAAGCAACGTGCGCTAGTGCCAGGAACATCGCGCAGCCGTTGAATGAACTCGAACAATTCACCAGCAGGCAACGCCCTATGCCCAACGACCGGTGCAACCTTCGACGGAGCGGCCAAGAGCTTGTCTAGATTGCCCTTCCAGCGTGCCGGGTTGTCGCCGGTGCGGAACTTGCGCACAGACGCCCAATCCAACACCAACTCGATGCGATTGCGCACGCGGTTGATGGTCTCGTTCTTGGTCGTCCAATGTGGCTCGACGATGGCGATGATGTGCTCGATGCGCACGCTGCGCACCAACAAGTCGCCGATGGTCGGGTAGACGTAGGTTGCCAGGGTATTCGACCACTGTTTTTCGTGTTTGGCATTGCGCCAGCCGGGTTTCATGGCCTTGATGTACGCCTCGGCGCAACGCTTGAACGTCCAATCAAGCGCCTTAGCTTCGATCTGCTGTTCGACGATGGTTTGCCGTGCCGTGGCGCGCTGCAAGACCGGGTCGATGCCGTTGGCAATGTCATCTCGGGTTTGCTGCGCCTTCTCACGCGCCAGGGCAACGCCGACGCCGGGATATGCGCCCAAGCCGATCTCGCGCCGCTTGTCGCCCACCTTGATGCGCAACAACCAAGACCGTGCGCCCGACTTGGAAACCTGCAACATCAAGCCCGCCACGCCACCAACCGGGTTCAAGCCAACGGCGGTAATCCTGCCAACCTGAAGCGGCCCTAGTTCCTTAGCAATACGCGGCATTTTTGACCCCTCATCTAACCCCCCAAAGGGTTTGCGCTTGAATGCTACAGCGTGAGATGGGATAAATCAATGCGATGCAAGAAAAACACGTAAACAAGGGGGTCAGAGAATGATTGACCACTAACTTTTATGCGCATTGAGACGGGGTAAAGTTCTACGGAGACGGACGCCCTCTCCGCCAGAACATAACCCCAAGTAATTGATTTACTTGGGGTTTTTTCCATTTTGAAGTTGCGTTTCAGTCGCCCGCCCATCCACCTAGATCCAAAGGGTGGTCAGTCCAGGCGGCCAGCCTATC
>CAMDHE010000031.1 GCA_945898095.1 Roseateles toxinivorans
GACCAGTGCACACAGTAAGCCCAGTACCAACGCTGGCACCGGCGAGCCGGGCACAACCAGCAAGTGCGAGACCGTGCCGCCAACCATGGTGCCGCCCAGCAGCAGACCGGCATAGACGCCGGTGGCCGGGATCAGCATCAGCAGCGCACCAGCCACTTCGATACCACCGGTCACGTAACGGAACCACTGGCCCCAGCCGATGACTTCAAAGGTGGCGACCATTTGCTCCACGCCAGCCAGTTTGGCCGCACCAGCGGCGCCAAAAGCCAGTGCCAGAAGAATGCGAACGCCCCAAATGGCGCGGTTTTTTGCGGTGAGGGACAGTGCCACGGTGAACTCCTGATTCAAGGTTGTTGGTGATGCCTGTAGCTTAGGAGTGGCAACATTACTTGTCTATAAGCAATAATTGAAATTTACTATGCCATTTTTCAATGTAATACCATGCTCGATCTGAACCAGATGGCGCTATTTGTGCAGGTGGTCAAAGCGGGCAGCTTTGCCGAAGCCGCGCGCCGGCTGGGCCTGCCGCCTACTACCCTGAGCCGCCAGGTCGCCCAACTCGAAGACAGCCTGCAGGCCCGGCTGTTGCAGCGAACCACCCGTAAACTCAGCCTCACAGATGCCGGGCGCACCCTGTTTGACCGCTGCGCGGCGCAGATTGAAGCGCTAACGGAAGCTGCAGACGCATTGAGCGGGGATGCACATACGCCCAAAGGCCGTATCCGCGTGGCCGCCCCGGCTGACTTCTTTGACTACTTCCAAATGGACTGGCTGGCCGAGTTTCTGGCGCAATACCCCGCGGTGCAGGTGGAGTTTGTGCTCAGCAACGGCATGGCGGACTTTGTGGGTGAGGGCATTGACCTGGCGTTCCGCGGCAGCAGCGACCTGCCGGACTCCAGCCTGGTAGCGCGCAAGCTGGCATCGAGCTACCTGGCTCTGGCGGCCAGCCCGGCCTACCTTGCGGCACGGGGCAGCCCCCATACGGTGGCAGAGTTGGCCGACCACGACTGCATACGCCCCGCCAAGCAGGGGCCCAGTGGCACCTGGTGGCTGGGCAAGGCCGAGGTCAGCACGCAGGTGCAGGTCAGCGGCCGTTTTGCGGCCAACACCGGCCAGGCCCAGATCAAGGCCGCCATCGCCGGCCTGGGCATTTGCCTGCAGCCGATCGGGGCGCTGCGCCAAGCCTTGGCCTCCGGTGAACTGGTTCAAGTGCTGCCCGGTGTGGCCAGTGCGGCTGCAGGTCTGTATGTGGTCTACCCCAGCAGGCGTCATGTGCCGCGCGCGGTCACCGCCTTTTTGGATATGACCCTGGAGCGGCTGGCGGCTTCAATAGCCGAAAGCAGCTACTGACAAGGTGTTCCACTCACATGAGGCCGAAGATCGTATGCCTGCCAAACTTGAATGCAAGACCTGCATCGATTGCCACAAAGGCATCGCGCATCATCTGCCCAAGGAATACAGCAACCCTGAAGACGAGGAGTGAGCGAAGCGGCGGCGAGACTGCCGCTTCGGCTAGCAGCTCAGGCCAGGCCGGGTTGCAAGACCTGGCCGTTCAAAGGCGTTGGCGGTACGCCGCCGGTCAAGACCGCGATCAGGTTGTCGGCTGCCAGGTCGGCCATCGCCAAACGGGTCTTGACGGTGGCGCTGGCAATATGCGGGGTCAAGACGATGTTTGGTAGCGTCAACAGGACCGGGTTCACTGCCGGTTCGCCTTCGAAGACATCCAGGCCCGCCGCGGCGATTTGATGCTTGCTCAAGGCTTCGGCCAGCGCCACCTCGTCGACGACCCCGCCGCGCGCGATATTGGTCAGCGTTGCCGTCGGTTTCATCAAGGCGATTTCGGCCGCACCGATCACATGATGCACCGCAGGACTGTAGGGCAGGACCAGCAGCAGATGGTCTGACTGCTGCAGCAAGGCCTCTTTGCTGACATAGCGCGCACCGCTCTCCTGTTCGAGCTCAGGCGCGAGGCGGCTGCGGTTGTGATAAATCACCTGCATGCCGAAGCCCAGGGCGCCGCGCTTGGCAATCGCCCGGCCGATCCGACCCATGCCCAGCAAACCCAGCGTGGTGCCGTGGATGTCGCTGCCGGCCAGCAGGTCAACCGCCCATTTGTCCCACTCGCCGCGGCGCAAGAAATGCTCGCCCTCGGCCATGCGGCGGGCTGCGGCCATCATCAAGGCAAAGCCGAAGTCAGCCGTCGTTTCGGTCAGGACATCGGGCGTATTGCTCGCCAGCACGCCGCGTGCGGTGCAGGCGTCGAGGTCGATATTGTTGTAGCCAACCGCCATATTGCAGACGGCGCGCAGTTGCGGGCAGGCGTCCAGCAACTCCGCATCGATACGCTCGCTGGCCGTGATGAAGGCGCCATCCTTGCCTTGCAGTCTTGCAATCAACTCAGCCTTGCTCCAGATCAGATCGTCCTGATTGGGCTCGACTTCGAAGTGCACTCGCAAACGCTCCAGCACGCTGTCGAACACGCGTCTGGCAACCAGGATATTTTTTTTCATGTTTTGACCTCGATAGAAACTGCAAGCGGTGCTGGAACCGACGGGCTTGCGCCCTTGGTCACGCTGCCGGGGTGAAACCCGCTGACGGCCAGCATCACGAAAAAGCCGACGATATAGGCGACGACGATGAACCAGCCATGACGTAGCCATTGCCCGACCGAACGGCCTTCCGGGTACATGCTGCACAGCGCCACGCCGGCGGATGAGCCGAACCAGATCATCGAGCCGCCGAAGCCGACCGCATAGGCCAGGAAGCCCCAGTCATAGCCACCTTGTTTGAGGGCCAATGCCGTCAATGGAATATTGTCAAAGACTGCCGACAGGAAGCCCAAGCCCAGCGCAGAGGGCCAGGAAGCCGGCGGCAGTTCTTCGACCGGCATCATCGAGGCGCACAGCACCAGCGAAAGCAGGAAGATCGACCCCTTGGTTGCGGCAGGCAGCAGGTTCCAGTCCGGCTTGCGCAGGCCGGCCGTCAACAGGATCGTCACCCATACCGCAGCACCCAGGAAGGGGAAGCTGTCCGCGATCTGGGTGAAACGGGTATTGACCAGCACATTGACGACCACCGCCGCCACCAGGATCAGCGCCACGATCGCCATGCGTGCCCAGTCGACCGTGACATTGGCGGTGGCATCCTTCTGGATCGGCGAATGCGCATGCTGCTTCAGCGCGGCGGGAATTCCGAAAATTATCAGGGCCACTCCGGCGCCGATGAAGGCCTTGGCGACTTCCAGCGGTTGCACGCCGGCGATCCACATCATCGTCGTCGTGGTGTCGCCAACCACGCTGCCAGCGCCGCCGGCATTGGACGCAGCAACAATCGCGGCGAGATAGCCGATATGCACTTTGCGGTTGAAGATCTGGTGGGCAATCGCGCCGCCGATCATTGCAGCGGCGATGTTGTCAAGAAAGGCCGAAATGACGAACACCAGCAACAGCAGCATGAAGCCGCCTTTCCAGTCGTCGGGCAGATAGCGCGGCAGCATCGCCGGCAAGGCGCTTTCTTCAAAATGCCTGGCCAGCAGCGCAAAGCCCAGCAAGAGCATGAACAAGTTGGCCAGGATGACCCATTCGGCGCCCAGATGAAGGCCGAATCCAGTCAGTCCGGCGCCTGATTTGAAGGGCGAGAAAAAGATCTTGTAGAGCGCCAGTCCGGCGGCGCCGACCAGCGCTGTGCGCAAAGTGGAATCGTGGAACAACGCGACGCCAGCCAGTATGGCGGCAAAGAAAATGAACTCGAGCGGAATGGCAGCCAAGGTCGGGCCCGCAAAGGCTGGGCCGTTAGCCGATGCGCAGGCCGGGCCAGCCAGCAGCAGGGTGGCCAGCAGGCTGGCGATTTGAGGCAGCTTCATTTTGTCCCTTCGCTTGTGTTTGATTGAAACCGGGCTTGCATCAGTCCTGATGAAAGCGGGCGAACTCGGCCACCGGCGCGCGGTCAGTCACCAGGCTGTTTTCGATCGCTTGCGGATCGGCAAAACCGAGCGCCATGCCGCAGACCAGCATCTGCTGCGGACCGAATTGCAACTCGTCCGCGATCAAGCGGTGGAACTGGGTGAAGGCCGCTTGCGGACAGGTATGCAGGCCTCTGGCCCTTGCTGCCACCATGATGTTTTGCAGGAACATGCCGTAGTCCAGCCAACTGCCCTGCTGCATCATCCGGTCGATGCTGAACATCAATCCGACCGGGGCATCGAAGAAGCGGTAGTTGCGGGCATGCTGTTTATGCATGCCTTCCTTGTCGGTCTTTCCCAGGCCCAGCAAGCCGTAGAGATCCCACCCGACCTTGCGGCGCCGGTCGATATAGGGTGAGGCCCATTGGCTCGGGTAATAGGCATATTCCTCGCGGTGGCTGGCGGCTTCAACCGGGTCTGCATGGGCTTTGATGATGCGTTCGCTCAGGCGCTCCTTGGCCTGGCCGGTCAGCACATGCACCTGCCAGGGTTGGGTGTTGGTGCCGGATGGCGCGCGCGCAGCAATTTGCAGGATCTCCTCGATCGTTTCGCGAGGCACTTCAGTCGACAAAAAAGCCCGCATCGAATGGCGGCTGGTGATCGCTGCATCGACTGCAGCCCTGGCCTCGGGAGAGGGTTTTTCAAACTTGTTCAAAGGGTCAATCCTTTCAAGGCGAGTAAATATTCATCGGGCAAGACGGGCACCGGCCGGCGCTTGTCTCGGTCGACATAGACATGGATCAGATGCCCGAGGGCAGCGCAATGTTCCACGCCCTCGGCAAACAGTCCGATCTCGTAGCGCACACTCGAGCGACCCTGCCGGCCGACCCTGAGACCGGCATCTATCCGCTGCGGATAGGCCAATGAGTCAAAAAAGTTGCAATGCGTTTCGACCACCAGGCCAATCACCGTCCCGGCATGGATGTCTAGCGCGCCGGCGGCGATCAGGTATTGGTTCACCGCCGTGTCGAACAAGCTGAGGTAGACGACATTGTTGAGGTGGCCGTAGATGTCGTTGTCCATCCACCGCGTCGTCAGCGGTTCGAAATGTGCGAACGCGCTGCGCGGCTCGGCTTCTGGTCTTTTCATGGGGTCTATTCTTTCATCCCCGGCAGGGCTGCCGTGAACAGCGGGCCACAACATTCGTCAGGGTATTCACCGATCCGCCGGCTTGGGGCAACGATGACGAGAGCCGGCGCGCTGCGGCAGGGCTGCGGGCTGTCAAGGAAAAATCGGCTCGACCAGTTATTTGCTGCGGTGCAACAAAAAAAGCTTGCAAAGCTGAAAGATATGTCTATACTTCGTTTTTGTTGCAGTGCAACATTAAATGCTGACGAAATAATTCGATCAGAAATCAACCCCGGGGTAGCCCCCGAATTAGGAGTGCTCCATGCTTACAGCTGAACAAGTCTTCGCCGCCCACAAAGCCAATCTTGATACCCTGTTCGGTTTGACGAACAAGGCCTTTGAAGGCGTCGAGAAGCTCGTCGAACTGAATCTTCAATTGGCAAAAACTGCCCTTGGCGAAGTCGCCGAAAACACCCAAGCCGCCTTGTCGGTGAAGGACGCACAAGAACTGCTGAGCCTGCAAGCCGCATTGCTGCAGCCGACAGCCGAGAAGGCCGCTGCTTACAGCCGCCATCTGTATGACATCGCCACCAGCACCAACTCCGAAGTGACCAAGCTGGCCGAAGCCCAATTGGCTGAAGTCCAGTCGAAGTTCACGGCTGTTGTTGACAGCGCCGCCAAGAACGCACCGGCCGGCAGCGAAAACGCTGTGGCGCTGATGAAGTCGGCAGTTGCCGCAGCCAGCAACGCTTTCGAAAGCGTCCAAAAGGCCGCCAAGCAAGCTGCTGATGTCGCTGAAGCGAACTTCCAGAGCGCAACCAACACGGTTGTCAAGGCATCGCAAACCGCGACGCGTGGCAACAAGCGCGCTGCTGCAGCTGCCTGATTTGGGGAATTCCGGCCGCTGATGCGGTCGGTCTGAACCAACTCAAAACCCGGTGCTTGCACCGGGTTTTTTCAATTGTGCGACCGGTTTTGTACGGCTTGCCTCAGCGTGTCTTGGCCTTGATCCGGGCGCGCAGCTGCGGCAGCATGGCCAAGGTGACTTCGCGTCCGACCTGGATGCTGTGGCGGCGGCTGCCGAAGTCGGCGCTGCCGACACCGTCGAGCTTGGGCCGCAACACCAGGTCGGCATCGCGCAGTTCGAAGTTGTTGATGCTGCGCCCCATGATGGAGAAAGTCTGCATCAACATGCGCATCGCGTCGCCACCTGGTTTTTCTTCAGGCGGCGAAGTGATATCGACCGCGATCACCAGATCCGCTCCCATCTGGCGCGCAAAGCGCACCGGCACCGGCGCCACCAGACCGCCGTCAACATAATCCCTTGTACCGATACGGACCGGTTGGAACAAAGCCGGTACCGAACTCGAAGCCCGTACCGCGGCACCGGTGTCGCCAGTGCGGAACAGAATCGCTGCGCCGTCCGACAGATCAGTCGCGACTATGCCCAGCGGAATGCTCATCTGCTCGATCAACTTGTTGCCGGTTTTTTCGCGCACATAGCGCGCCAGCGCTTCGCCGCGGATCAAACCCCTTGTCGGGAAAGCCCAATCGGTGATCGAGCCTTCGTCCATCGTCTCGGCCAAGGCAGCCAATTCGCGGCCGTTCTTGCCCGACGCATAGAGCGCTGCCACCAGGCTGCCGGCCGAAGTTCCGGCCACCAGATCGACCTTGATGCCTTGTTCCTCAAGCACCTGGATCACGCCGATATGGGCGAAACCGCGCGCCGCGCCGCCACCCAAGGCCAGGCCAATGCGCGGCGGCTTCGCCAGCTTGCCCGGAGGCTTTGCCTCGGGCACTGCCACTGGCGAGGTTTCGTTCTGGCGGGGTGCAACGGCGCAGCCAGCCAGAGCCAGCGGCAACAGGACCAGGCCGCGCCGGCGTGAAGAAAACATTGCAGGAAGTTTGGACATATCCCCGCATTTTAGGGATTGACCAGCATTTACGCCGCCTTGGCAGTGGAAAGTCCGAATGCCAAAGCGATCCAGCAAAGCCACAATGCAGGATTTACTGCAGGATCCGCCCATGACTTCAAGCAAGCTGCGTCGCATTGCCATCCGGCTTTCAGTCGCTGTACCGGCTTTGCTGGTACTGCTGTTGTTGCTGGCCTGGGGCCTGCTGCGGGCCAGCCTGCCGCAACTCGACGGGGCGATCAGCTTGCCGGGTTTGACGGCGCCGCTCGACATCAGTCGCGACGCCAACGGCACGGTCTCTGTGCAAGGCGAAAATCGCCAGGATCTGGCACGCGGGCTCGGTTTCGTCCACGCACAGGAGCGGTTTTTCGAGATGGACCTGACCCGCCGATCAGCCGCGGGAGAGCTGTCGGCCTTGTTCGGTGCCGTGGCGCTGGAGCGCGACAAGACGCGGCGCGCGCACCGCATGCGCACGCGGCTGACCGAAAGGCTGGCGCAATTGCCCGAGGCTGACAAGACGCTGCTGCTGGCCTATACCCGCGGAGTCAATGCCGGCCTGGCTGCCTTGCCGCTGCGGCCCTGGCAATACCTGCTGTTGCAGGCCGAACCGCTGGCCTGGGATCCGGTCGATTCGCTGCTGGTCGTCGGCGAGATGTTCTTCATGTTGCAGGCCGACAGTTTCGACCGTGGCTTCGAGCGCGCATGGCTGCGCGAAAGGGCAGGGGACAGCTTGTTTGATTGGCTCAATCCCCGCGGCGGCCGACGCGACGCAGCTCTTGACGGCAGCCGGCTGCCCGATCCGGACATGCCTGGCCCGGCACAACTGGACCTGCGCCAGCGCGCCATGCCGCAATTCGCCTCGAACGGCCAGGAGGATGAGGTGATCGGCAGCAACAACTGGGCCGTCGCCGGCAGCCGCAGCACCCATGGCGCTGCGATCCTGGCCAACGACATGCATCTGAATCTTGGCGCTCCCAGCATCTGGTTCCGTACCCAGTTGCAACTTGGCAACGGGCCCAAGGCCTTGCGTGCCGCCGGCTTGAGTCTGCCAGGCACGCCCAGCTTGGTGGTCGGCTCCAACGGTTCGGTGGCCTGGGGATTCACCAACGCCTATGGCCAATGGTTTGACTGGATCGAGTTGCCGGCGCAACTGCCTCCAGGGCGGTTGAGCAAGTTCAATGAAGTGATTGCCGTCAAGGGGGCGGCGGTGCAAACGCTGGTGGTCGAAGAGTTCGACGGAGCGCCGATCGTGCAAAAGCGCGAAGGTCGACGCTATGCCTTGCGCTGGGTTGCGCACCAAGGATCGGCATTCAATATGGAGCTGGACCGGATGCTGCAAGCTGCCACGGTTGAAGACGCCTTGCGGGTCGCGCAGAGTTCCGGCCTGCCGCATCAGAACATCCTGATCGCCGACCGGGCCGGCCATATCGGCTGGACGATTGCCGGGCAGCTTTGGTCGCAGGCCGGCATGAGCAAGAGTTATGCACGCTTTCAATCGATCGATCTGCCGGGGCACAGCTGGCTGAGTCCGGCCGACTATCCGGTGCAGCGCGATCCGGCGGCGGGCCAGCTTTGGACGGCCAACAATCGCCAGCTCGGAGGCGTCGCCGCCGAGGCCATCGGTGACGGCGGCTTTGATCTCGGCGCACGCGCCCTGCAGATTCGGGATCGGCTCAGCGCCACCGCGATCCACGATGAAGCCAGCCTGGCCGCGATTCATCTGGACGACGAGGCTCGCTTCATGCAGAGCTGGGCCGCCCGCCTCGGCCCCTTGCTGGATGCCAGCCCCGGGCATGCCGGCGCTGCTGCATTGCTCAAGCAATGGAATGGCCGGGCCGATGCCGACCAGGCCGGCTATCGGCTGGTCCGCATGGTCCGCTTGAAGACGCTTGACCTGCTCTGGGCTGCCTGGACCAGCAAGGCTTTGGGCGAGCCCCAGGCCGATGACAAACAGCGGCCAAAATGGCGTGCGCAATTCGAGTACAGCGCGGCGCGCGCCATCGATCAGCGTCCGGCCCATCTGCTGCCCAAGGACTTTGCCAACTGGGATGCCTTGCTGCTGGCGCAGGTCGATGCGGTGCTGCTCGAGCTGCGCAAGAATGAGCAAACTTTGGAGCAGGCAACCTGGGGACAGTTCAATGCCAGCCGCATTCAGCATCCGCTGGCGCGCGCCATCCCGGCGCTGGGCTGGCTGCTCGACATGCCATCTCTGCCCCAGTCAGGGGATTCGAACCTGCCCCATGTGGCGGGGCCGGCATTCGGGCAATCCCAGCGCTTGGTCGTATCTCCCGGCCGTGAGGAGCAAGCGACCCTGGTCATGCCTGGCGGACAGAGCGGCCACCCGTTATCACCGTTTTACGGAGCGGGCCATGCGGACTGGGCCCGCGGCCTCAGCAAGCCCTTGCTGGCCGGGACGATGCAGCACCGGCTCAGCGCCAGCCCGGCGCGGGATTGAGCCTCGGATCAGCTGGCGGCTTGCGCTTCCAGCTTGCGATGCGCTTGCCCGCCACCATAGCTGCCCTGAGCGCCGACTTCGCCGCCGAGGGTGACGCGGATGGCGCAGTACTTGAACTCGGGGATTTTTGCGAACGGGTCGAGC
The DNA here is from genome assembly GCA_945898095.1 of Roseateles toxinivorans. Lineage (GTDB taxonomy): Bacteria > Pseudomonadota > Gammaproteobacteria > Burkholderiales > Burkholderiaceae_C > Paucibacter_A > Paucibacter_A toxinivorans_A. Next base: position 9,542 of record CAMDHE010000031.1, read on the forward strand.
GCGGCATTGGTCAGCCGGTTGATTGCCGCTTCGTAATAGCAGAAGGGTACGAACAAGGCGCCGCGCGGCGAGCTGTCATCGGCACGGGCATATAAGGCGACCTGGCCACGCCGTGATTCGAGCGTGATCACGTCGCCTGGCTTGCCGCCCATGGCCTGCAGGTCGAGCGGATGCACGAGGGCCACCGGATCGGGTTCCAGCGCGTCGAGCATGGTGGCGCGCCTGGTCATGCTGCCGGTATGCCAATGTTCAAGTTGTCGGCCGGTGATCAGCACCATCGGGTAATCCGCGTCGGGACGTTCGGCTGCCGGAATGATGTCGGCCGGTACAAAGCGCGCCTTACCGCCGGTGAGCGGGAAGTCGTCGGTAAAGACCACCGCATCGCCGGCATCGCCTTCCTTGACGCAGGGATAGGTGACCGCATGCTCGCGCTCGAGCCGCTCCCAGGTGATGCCGGCGATGCTGGGCATGGTGTGGCGCATTTCGTCGAAGACTTCGCTGACATGGCCGTACTGCCAGTCCAGACCGAGCTTGCTGGCGATCTGCTGGATGATCCACAGGTCCTGCTTGGCCTCGCCGGGGGGGTCGATTGCCTGGCGCCCCATTTGTACCGTGCGGTCGGTGTTGGTGAAGGTGCCGTTCTTTTCCGGAAAGGCGCTGGCTGGCAAGACGACGTCGGCAAGATAGGCCGTTTCGGTGAGGAAAATGTCCTGCACCACCAGATGCTCGAGCGCCGCCAATGCTTCCCGCGCATGGTTGGCGTCGGGGTCGGACATCGCCGGGTTTTCGCCCATCACGTACATGCCGCGAATTCCGCCGGTCTTGATCGCATGCATCACTTCGACGACGGTCAGACCGGGCGTTGCGTCGAGCGTACCTGCGGGCAGATGCCAGGCCTGCTCGAAGCGCCCGCGCACTTCGTCATCGACGACTTTCTGGTAGTCGGGGTACATCATCGGGATCAGCCCCGCATCGGAGGCGCCCTGCACATTGTTCTGGCCCCGCAAGGGGTGCAGGCCGGTGCCGGGTCGGCCGATCTGCCCGGTCATCAAGGCCAGCGCGATCAGGCAGCGGGCGTTGTCAGTGCCGTGGATATGCTGCGAAACGCCCATGCCCCAGAGGATCATCGAGGCTTTGGACCCGGCATAAAGCCGTGCGACTTCCCGGATTGTTTCGGCTTCAATGCCGCAGATCGGTGCCATCGCCTCGGGCGAGTAGCCTTCGACATTGCGGCGCAACTCATCGAAACCGATCGTGCGGCTGGCGATGAAGTCCTGGTCGACCAGGCCTTCGGTCACGATCACATGCATCATCGCGTTGAGCAAGGCGACATCGGTGTCAGCCTTGAACTGCAGGAAGTGATCGGCCATCCTCGCCATGTCCGAGCGGCGCGGATCGCAGACGACGAGCTTGGTGCCGCCTTTGACCGCGTTCTTGATCCAGGTCGCTGCCACCGGGTGATTGACGGTCGGATTGGCGCCGATGATCAGCACCAGCTCGGCCTTGGTCACATCCATCACCGGATTCGAGACTGCGCCCGAGCCGATGCCTTCGAGCAAGGCGACGACCGAGGAGGCGTGGCAAAGCCTGGTGCAATGGTCGACGTTGTTGCTGCCGAAACCGGTGCGAACCAGCTTCTGGAACAGATAAGCCTCTTCATTGCTGCCCTTGGCCGAACCGAAGCCGGCCAGCGAACGCTTGCCATGCTGGTCACGGATGTCCCTGAGCTTGCCGCCTGCGAGCTCGAGCGCTTCTTCCCAACTCGCTTCGCGGAAAACGTCGAGCACATGCTCGGGGTCCATCGAGAAATTGCCGGCCTTCGGCACATCCTTGCGCCGGATCAGCGGCACCGTCAGCCGATGCGGATGGTGGGCGTAATCGAAGCCGTAGCGGCCCTTGACGCAAAGCCTTGCATGGTTGGCCGGGCCGTCGCGCCCGTCGACGAAGAGGATCTTGTTGTCCTTGACGTTATAGGTCAACTGGCAGCCGACGCCGCAGAAAGGGCAGAGCGAATCCACCTGTTTGTCAGGGACGACCAGCGCGACTTCGCGTGCCGGCATCAAGGCACCCGTCGGACAGGCTTGCACGCATTCGCCGCAGGCCACGCAAGTCGAAGCGCCCATCGGGTCGTCCATGTCGAAGATGATCTTGGACTCATCGCCGCGGAAGGCCATGCCGATCACGTCATTGACCTGCTCGTCGCGACAGGCACGCAGACAGCGCGTGCACTGGATGCAGGCGTCCAGATTGACCGCAATCGCCGGGTGCGAGAAATCCGGCTTGGCTTGAACGCGGGCCTCGAAGCGCGATGTACCCACAGCCCGCTTGGCGGCCCATTGGTCGAGCTCGTTATTGCGGGTGTATTTGTGCTCGCCTTCGGCCACCTTTGGCATATCGGCCAGCAGCAATTCGAGCACCAGTTGCTGCGACTTCAGCGCGCGCGCGCTGTCAGTCGTGACGACCATGCCCGGCGTTGGCGTGCGGCAGCAGGAAGGTGCCAGCACGCGCTCGCCGTCGATTTCGACCATGCAGGCGCGGCAGTTGCCGACGCAGTCCAGACCCGGCTTGTAGCAAAGGCGGGGAATTTCCACGCCTTCGCGGTCGGCGATCTCGATCAGGGTTTCGTTTGACCTGGCGGAGACATCACGGCCGTTGAGGCGAAAGGACAGCAGCGGCGCTTCGAGTTGCGCGGCTTCATGCTTGCTGATTGCGTTCATTTTCGGGCTCCTGGTTCAAGCCAATTCATGCGGGAAATACTTGACGACGCAGTCGATCGGATTCGGTGCGGCCTGACCCAGGCCGCAGATCGACGCATCGCGCATCACGGTGGACAGATCGGCCAGAAGTTCGAGGTCCCAATACGGCTTGGCGATCAAGGCCGAGGCTTTGGCCGTGCCGTTACGGCAGGGCGTGCATTGCCCGCAGGACTCATGCTTGAAGAAATTCAGCATATTGCGCGCCGCATCGACCGCCTTGTCCTGGTCCGACAGCACGATCACCGCGGCCGAACCGATGAAGCAGCCATAGGCTTGCAGGGTGTCGAAATCGAGTGGCAAGCCGTTCAGCGAAGCGGGCAGGATACCGCCCGAAGCGCCGCCGGGCAGGTAGGCATAGAGCTGGTGACCGTCGAGCATGCCGCCGCAATATTCATCGATCAACTGCTGCAAGCTGATGCCAGCGGGCGCCAGCTTGACGCCCGGTTGTTTCACCCGACCCGAGACCGAGAAGGAGCGCAGTCCCTTGCGACCGTTGCGGCCATGGGAAGCGAACCAGGCGCCGCCTTTTTCGACCAGTTCGCGCACCCAGTACAGGGTCTCGAAGTTGTGCTCCAGCGTGGGCCTGCCGAACAGGCCGACCTGCGCCACATAGGGCGGGCGCAGACGCGGAATGCCGCGCTTGCCTTCGATCGATTCGATCATGGCCGATTCTTCGCCGCAGATATAGGCGCCGGCGCCGCGCCGCAGATGGATTTCGGGCAGACCGGTCAGCGGCAACTCGCGCCGCAAGATCTCGAGCTCCTCGGTCAAAACCTCGCGGCAGCCATGGTATTCGTCGCGCAGATAGATGTAGATCGAAGCGATGCCGACCGCCCAGGCTGCGATCAACATGCCTTCGAGGAAACGGTGCGGATCGCTCTCGAGCATCGTCCGGTCCTTGAAGGTGCCGGGTTCGCCTTCGTCGATGTTGACTGCCATCAGCCGCGGTCCGGTCTCGGCGCGAACGATGCGCCATTTGCGTCCGGCCGGAAAACCGGCGCCGCCCAGCCCGCGCAGGCCTGAATCTTCCAGCGTCTTGATGATGGACTCAACCTCGCGCGCTCCCGACAGGCAGTCCTGCAGCAACTGGTAACCGCCAGCGGCCCGGTAGGCGCTGAAGTTGATATAGGTCTGTTGCTGGCGCAACGGGTCGGTTCTCTCCCCTGCGCTCACTGCCGCAGCGACTTTTTCGCTGCTGGCCAAAGTGATCGGGTTTTGCCCGACCACCGCCACCGGCGCCTGTTCGCAGCGTCCGACGCAGGGCGCCGTGATCACTCGCACATCTTTGCCGAGGATTGCCGGCAAGCGCGCAAGCAGGTCGCGTGCGCCGGCCATTTCGCAGGACAAACCGTCGCAGACGCGAACGGTCAGGCTGGCCGGCGCGATTTCGCCTTCCTTGACGATGTCGAAGTGGTGATAAAAGCTCGCCACCTCGTACACCTCGGTCTGCGCCAGACCCATCTCCTGCGCCAGGGCCGCCAGATGAGCGGTCGACAAATGGCCGTATTGATCCTGGATCTTGTGCAAATGCTCGATCAACAGATCGCGCTGCCGTGATGCTTCGCCCAGCAACAGCCTGACTTCCTGCAGGGCTGCAGCATCGACACGCCGGCCTTTGGGCGCCTCGCGCTTGCGCTTCCTGGCAAGATCGGCGTCCAGCACCGCGATCGGTATCACTTGATGTTTCATTGAATGCTCACAATCTCTTCGGATGCCCGCAATTGCCGGCGCTCAGATCACCTGCTCGGCGCGCAGATTGGCTATATCTGCATCGCTATAGCCCAGCTGCCGCAGCACTTCTTCGGTGTGTTCGCCCAGCAGCGGCGAGCGGGTCACCTCGGTCTTGCTGTCCGACATCTTGATCGGGTTGCCGACCGTCAGGTATTTGCCCCGCGTCGGATGGTCGACCTCGACCACCGTGCCCGACTCGCGCAGCGATTCATCTGCGGCGATTTCCTTCATCGAAAGGATCGGTCCGCAAGGAATGTCATGCTGGTTCAGGATGTCCATGGCCGCGTATTTGTCGAGCGACATGGTCCATTTCTCGATCCGCGCAAAGATCGGTTTCAGGTGCAACAGCCTGGCGCCCGGTGTGGCATAGGCTTCGTCCTTGATCCAGCCCGGCTCTCCGATGACCTGGCAGATCGCAGGCCAGACCGCCGCTTGCGTGATGAAGTAGATGTAGGCGTTAGGGTCGGTTTCCCAACCCTTGCATTTCAGGATCGAGCCCGGCTGGCCGCCGCCTGAAGCGTTGCCCGCACGCGGCACGGCGTCGCCGAACTTGCCGTCCGGATATTGCGGATATTCATGCATCGTGCCATTGCGTTCGAGCCGCTGCTGGTCGCGCAGCTTGACGCGGCAGAGGTTGAGCACGGCGTCCTGCATCGGCGCCAGCACCTGCTGGCCACGCCCGGTGCTGTTGCGCTGGTAAAGCGCGGCGACGATGCCCAGAGCCAGGTGCAGACCGGTCCCGCTGTCGCCGATCTGCGCACCCGAGACAACCGGCGGGCCATCGTCGAAGCCGGTCGTCGATGCCGCGCCGCCGGCGCATTGCGCTACGTTTTCATAGACCTTGCAATGTTCGTATTTACCCGGACCGAAGCCCTTGACTGAAGCGACGATCATGCGTGGGTTCAGCGCCTGGATATGGGCCCAGGTGATGCCCATGCGGTCGAGTGCGCCAGGGGCAAAATTTTCAACCAGCACGTCGCAGGTCTTGATCAGCGCATCGAGCACCGCGCGACCCTTCGGATTTTTCGTGTCAAGCGTGATCGAACGCTTGTTGTGGTTCAGCATCGTGAAGTAGAGGCTGTCCACATCAGGAATGTCGCGCAACTGGCCACGGGTGGCATCGCCATGACCGGCGCGTTCAACCTTGATCACGTCGGCGCCAAACCATGCCAGCAACTGGGTGCAGGTCGGCCCCGACTGCACATGGGTGAAGTCGAGGATGCGGACGCCGTCCAATGCCTTGCTCATCGCAATGTCTCCCCTGTATTCGCGACGCTTCGCTGCGATCTGCAAAAAATTCTGTAAGTTGCCCAAGCCGGGTTGTCTGAACAAAGCCCGGCCGCGAGGTATCAGCAGGGGCAGGCGTTTAGCCTTGTTCTGCGTCCCGATCCGTCATCGACCAATGCGCCTGAGGCAGAGGCTTTCGTTCAAGCGGCCTGCGCTTTGGCTGCCGCCTCGAGTTCCGCCAAGCGTTTACGCAATTCGCGATCCTCGGCGAAGCGCTTTGATTCGTCACGCACGATGGCGACGATGCTGTCGACCTTGTGGTCCGGCGTGTAGATCATCGACACCGTGAAAGCAATCGAAAGCGTATGTCCGTCCTTGTGCAAGGCCGGCACACGCAGCAGATCGGCACCGTATTTGGTGATGCCACTCGCCATGGTCTTGTGATAACCATCCCAGTGGCGCTCGCGCTGCCGCACCGGGATGATCATGTCCATCGACTGGCCGATCGCCTCTGCGGCCGTATGGCCGAAGATGCGCTCGGCCGCAGCGTTCCAGAAGGTCACGAGGCCCTCGGCATCGCAGACCATGATCGCGTCGCCGGCACCGGCAACAAGTTGATTCAGATCCAGATTCGAAGGCATCGTGAGGTCCGGTTCAGACTGCTTTGGCTTCGTGCATGGCAGCGATTTCGGCGCTGCTGTAGCCGAGTTCGGCCAGCACTTCATCGGTGTTCTCGCCCAGCAACGGCGAGCCGGTGATGATCGGCTTGAGGTCCGAGAACTTGATCGGGCTGCCGACGGTCCAGTAGCTGCCACGCTCTTTGTGCGGCACTTCGACGATCGAGCCGCTGGCACGCAGGGACTTGTCGTTGAGCAGCTCTTTCATCGAGAACACCGGCGCGCAAGGGATGTCGAACTTGCGCAGGATGTTGACCGCGTCGAACTTGGTCTTGTCCTTGAGCCAGTCTTCAATCGTGGCGAAGATGTCCATGATGTGGGGCTGGCGCGCTTTTGGCGTCATGTACAGCGGATCTGTCTTCCATTCGGGCTTGCCGATGGCGTCGCAGATCGGTGGCCAGGCGTGGCCCTGGACAGTGAAATAGATGTAAGCGTTGGGGTCGGTTTCCCAGCCCTTGCACTTCAGGATCCAGCCTGGCTGACCGCCACCACCGGCGTTGCCGCCGCGCGGCACCACATCGGAGAAGCTCTCATGCGGGTACTGCGGATACTCTTCAAGATAGCCCAGCTTGTCCAGACGCAACTGGTCGCGCATCTTGACGCGGCACAGATTCAGCACTGCATCCTGCATCGCGACGGCGACCTTCTGGCCCTTGCCGGTTTGCTGGCGGCCGATGTAGGCAGTCAGGATGCCGATGGCCAGATGCATGCCGGTGTTGCTGTCGCCCAGGGCGGCTGCAGAGATCATCGGACCCGATTCCTCACCCTTCCACCAGCCGGTGGTGGAGGCTGCGCCGCCGGCGCATTGGGCCACGTTTTCGTAGACCTTCAGGTCTTCGTATTCATGGCCGTCGCTGAAGCCCTTGACCGAAGCCAGGATCATCTTGGGGTTGAGTTCCTGGATGCGCTCCCAGGTGAAGCCCATGCGATCGAGTGCACCGGGGCCGAAGTTCTCGACCAGTACGTCGGATTCCTTGATCAGCTTTTCCAGCACAGCCTTGCCTTCAGGCTTCTTGGTGTCTAGCGTCAGCGAGCGCTTGTTGCTGTTGAGCATGGTGAAGTAGAGCGCGTCGACATCGGGGATGTCGCGCAACTGGCTGCGCGTCACATCGCCGGCGCCCGGGCGTTCGACCTTGATCACGTCGGCGCCGAACCAGGCCAGCAGTTGCGTGCAGGCCGGGCCGGCTTGCACATGGGTGAAGTCGATGATCTTGATACCGTTGAGGGGCTTGTTCATGGTGGGTCTTTCCTTGTCAATGGGTTAACTGGATTACTTCTTCTTGGCACCGCTTTGCGGGTTCAAACTGGTGATGCGGCCGCTTTCGGTGCCGGCGGTCTCATCGATGACGGCGTTGATCAGCGTCGGTTGACCCGACTTGATCGCCTCCTCCATGGCCGCCCGCAATTCTGCCGGAGTCGTCGCATGCACGCCGATGCCGCCGAAGGCTTGCATCATCATGTCATAGCGGGCGTTCTTGACGAACACGGTCGGGGCGACATCGCCGCCGAGTTTGTTGACATCGGTGCCTTTGTAGATGCCGTTGTTGTTGAAGACAACAATGCAGACCGGCAGGTTGTAGCGACAGATGGTTTCGACTTCCATGCCGCTGAAGCCGAAGGCGCTGTCGCCCTCGATGGCGATGACTTGCTGGCCGGTCACCACCGCAGCACCGACCGAGAAGCCCATGCCGATGCCCATGATGCCCCAGGTGCCGACGTCCAGGCGCTTGCGCGGCTTGTACATGTCGACGATGCTGCGTGCGAAGTCCAGCGTGTTGGCACCTTCGTTGACGACGATCGCATCCTGGTTGTTCTTGACGATGTCACGCACCACGTTCAGCGCGCTGTGGAAATTCATCGGTGACGGATCGAGCGCCAAAGTCGCACTCATCTTGGCCAGGTTCTTCTCGCGGCGATCGGCGATCGCGCCGGTCCACTCGGCCGGCGGCTTGGCCCAGTTGTCGCCCATGCCGTCCAGCAGTGCAGCGACGCAGGACCCGATGTCACCAATCACCGGTGCGGCGATCGCCACATTGCTGTCGATCTCGGTCGGTGCGATGTCGATCTGTATGAACTGCTTGCCGTTCGGCGCGCCCCAGGTCTTGCCCTTGCCATGCGAGAGCAGCCAGTTCAGCCTTGCGCCGATCAGCATCACCACATCGGCCTCGGCCAGCACATAGGAGCGTGCCGGTGCCGCCGATTGCTCATGGGTGTCGGGCAGCAGGCCCTTGGCCATCGACATCGGCAGGTAAGGAATACCGGATTTTTCAACCAGGGTGCGGATGTCTTCATCGGCCCTGGCATAAGCCGCGCCCTTGCCAAGCAGGATCAGCGGGCGCTTGGCGCCCTTGAGAAGGTCCAGCGCGCGCTGCACCGAATCAGCTGCCGGCAACTGGCGCGGGGCCGGGTCGACGACATGGATCAGCGAATGTTTGCCGGCTTCGGCATCCATTGTCTGCGAGAACAACTTGGCCGGCAGATCCAGGTAGACGCCGCCCGGGCGTCCCGACAGCGCCGAGCGGATTGCACGGGCAATGCCGACGCCGATGTCTGCGGCATGCAGCACCCGGAACGCGGCCTTGCACAATGGCTTGGCGATCGCGAGTTGGTCCATTTCCTCGTAATCGCCCTGCTGCAGGTCGACGATCTCGCGCTCGCTCGAGCCGCTGATGAGAATCATCGGGAAGCAGTTGGTTGTCGCATTGGCCAAAGCGGTCAAACCGTTCAGGAAGCCAGGCGCCGATACGGTCAGGCAGATGCCGGGCTTGCCGGTCAGGAAACCTGCGGCGGCAGCGGCATTGCCGGCATGCTGCTCATGGCGGAACGAGATCACGCGGATGCCTTCGGCTTGCGCCTTGCGGGTGAAGTCGGTGATCGGAATGCCGGGCAAACCGAAGATCGTGTCGATGTCGTTGAGTTTCAGCGCATCGATGACGAGGTTAAAGCCGTCGGTCAAATCGCGCTCTTGAGTGTCGTTTGTCATGTGGGATTGTCTCTCTGTGAAGCAGGTTGATCTGTCTGTGCCGGTGCATGAAGAAGATCAGCTTGGACTATGATTGGCGGCCTCCTTGTGCGCCTATGACCGAGGTCAAGATTTTTAAAATGAGCTGTTTTGACCTATGACCTTGCTCGCTAACCATGCAGAGAAAAACGTGATCCGCCTGCAATTGCAGCAGAACATCGTTCTCCAGGATCTAGATCGGGAAGATCGGGCCGAGTTGGAGCGGCACCTGGTGATCGTCGACGGCCGCAAGGGCGAGTTCTTGCTGATGCAGGGTGTGCGCGAGATGGAGCAGTACTTCGTTCTCGATGGCATTCTCAAGCGTGTGGTCGCCAACAAGGAAGGCAAGGAGATGATCCTGCGCTTTGCTTGCGAGCGCGACATGGAGACCAGTTACGCCGCCTGGCGCTTGGGCGATGCCACACCTTATGGCATCGTCTGCGTCACCAAGGCCCGCGTGGCGCGACTGCCCTTGTCCGACTGGGTCGAGTTTCTCGAAAAACGCCCCAAGGTCAAAGCTGCTTTCGAGTTATCGGTCATGCGAGGCATGAGTGAGATCATGGCGCACACGATCACATTGCATTTGCTCGACGCGACAGGACGGATGCAGCGCTTCTTGCGCAAGCGCCCGGAACTGGTCGAATCGATTCCGCAGAAGGAATTGGCGGCTTATCTGAACCTGTCCGCGGAAACTTTGAGCCGATTGATTCACAGCGGCAAGGTCTGAGGCGGCGCGCGAGCTTTCGCCAGAAGAAGGGCCGGGCCAGAAGGCCCGGACCCTTCGTTTGATCAATCAACCGGTTGTTGTGCAGCGAATTCGTTCACTTTGGGCTTGCGAAACAAGCCCAGCAGCTTGGAGATCAAGGGCCAGAACAGCAAGGTGAGTGCCAAGGTGGTAATGGTGCCGACCAACGGATTCGCCCACATGATCCCGACATCACCCTGCGAGACCAGCATGGCCTGGCGGAATGAATCTTCAGCCTTGTCTCCCAGAACCAAGGCCAGCACCATCGGCGCCAGTGGAATGTCGATCTTCTTGAAGACATAGCCGATGACACCAAACCCGAGCATCAACCAGATGTCGAGCATCGCGTTGTGCACGGTGTAGGCGCCGATGGCGCAGATCACGATGATCACGGGCGCGATGATCGAGAATGGAATCCGCAGGATCGAGGCGAACAAGGGCACCGTGCTCAACACCACGATCAGGCCGACAACATTGCCGAGGTACATGCTGGCGATCAAACCCCAGACAAATTCCTTCTGCTCGACAAACAGCAGCGGTCCGGGCTGCAAACCCCAGATCAGCAGACCACCGAGCAGCACGGCAGCCGTTGGCGAACCAGGAATGCCGAGTGCCAGCATCGGTAACAAGGCAGCGGTGCCGGCCGCATGGGCGGCTGTTTCAGGGGCGATCACGCCTTCCATTTCACCGGTGCCGAACTTGGGCCCATTGCGAGACATCTTCTTGGCCAGGCCGTAACTCATGAACGAAGCTGGTGTGGCCCCGCCCGGTGTGATGCCCATCCAGATGCCGATCAGCGAACTGCGCAATGAGGTGACCCAGTACTGCGGCAATTGTTTCCATGTCTGCCATACAACCTTGCGGTCGATCTTGGCGCTCTTGCCCTGGAAGTTCAAACCCTCTTCCATCGACAGCAGAATTTCACCGATGCCGAACAGGCCGATCACGGCGATCAGGAAGTCAAAGCCGCGCATCAACTCGATCTGGCCGAATGTCAGGCGCAATTGCCCGGTCACCGTGTCCATACCGACTGCTGCGAGCGCAAAGCCGAGGGCCATTGAAATCAGGATCTTGAACGGCGATCCCTTGCCCATGCCGACAAAACTGCAGAAGGTCAGCAGATAGACCGCGAAAAATTCTGGCGAGCCGAACTTGAGTGCGAACTTGGCGACCAGCGGGGCGAGGAAGGTGATCATCACCACTGCGACAAAGGCGCCGACAAAGGACGAAGTGAAGGCCGTGGTCAGTGCCGCGCCAGCATGGCCTTTCTGTGCCATCGGGTAGCCGTCGAAGGTGGTCGCAACCGACCAGGGTTCGCCTGGAATATTGAACAGAATCGAAGTGATTGCGCCGCCGAACAAAGCGCCCCAATAAATGCAGGACAGCATGATGATGGCCGAGGTGGGCGACATCGTGAAGGTGAGAGGCAGCAAAATGGCCACGCCATTGGCCCCGCCAAGACCGGGCAGAACACCGATCAGCACGCCAAGAATGATCCCGACGAACATCAGACCGATATTCATCGGTGTCAGGATCACCGCAAAGCCCTGCATCAGGGAATTGATTTCTTCCATTTTAATTTTTCTCCGGGAGGATCAATAGCCGAGGAAGCTCAATGGGTCGAGTGAGCCTTTGAACAAAGGCACCTTGAACCAGACTTCGAACATGAAGAAGAAGAGCGTGTTGACGGCCGCTGCGGCAATCAGGCTCTTGACCCAGGAGTAATGCCCCAGAATGATCATGAATAGCGCGATATAGATGGCCGATGCCAGGTAAAGCCCGAGATAGCCGACTCCCAAAACGTAGACCGCTGCTGGCACCAGCACCGAGGCCACCCGCTTGAGTTGGACGGTGTCGACGAAGGGCGCGGTTCTGCGGTTTTTGCCGAGAACAGACTCGAACAGCAAGCCCAGGCTTGCGACGATGATGATCGCGCCGATGATGAAGGGAAAGTAGCCCGAACCGGGGCCATCGTTGGTCCAGCCTGCACCGAGACGCAGGCTTTCGACGATCACTACCGTTCCGAGAATCAGCAGAAGCACCGCCACCACGGCCTCCACCCTGTTTGTGGCCACCACCGGTTGGCCGGTCTCTTCGGCCAGTTCTTCGTTTTCCATTGCAAGCGCCATCCAATTTAAGTCTTTGAAAAACCTCGCGCCCACCGCGTTACCGCAGTGAGCGCTGCTAGGCCGGGAAAGGCTCTGCTTACTTGGGCAGGAAGCCAGCCTCTGCCATCAGAGCTTTGTGCGTCGTCTCCGCAGCTTCAAGCCATTTTGCGAACGGCGCGCCGGTCAGGAAGGTCGGGTTGAATGCACCCTTCTCCAGGAATTCGGCCCAATCTGGTGTGGCGCGAACTTTCTTCAGCAAGTCAATATAGAAGGCCAACTGGTCAGCAGTGACTCCCGGGGCCATGAAGATGCCGCGCAGCATCACGTAGTCGGTCGGTACACCAGCTTCCTTGCAGGTCGGGATGTCGTTCCAGGACATTGTGTCCGTGACCTTGGCCTTGAAAGGCATGCGCTCGTCATCGAATACGCACAGGGCGCGCAGCTTGCCAGCGCGCCATTGCGCGACGGCCTCGATCGGGTTGTTCACGGTTGAATTCACATGGCCACCAACCAATTGCACCGCCACTTCACCGCCGCCCTTGAAAGGCACGTAGATGAACTTGGTGCCGGTCGCTTTTTCGAGCGCCACGGTAATGATCTGGTCTTCCTGCTTCGATCCGGTCCCCGCCATCTTGAATTTGTTCGGGCCTGCGGCTTTCACTGCAGCGATATAGTCCTTGGCAGTCTTGTAAGGCTCATCGGCATTGGTCCAGAGTACAAACTGGTCGAGCGCCATCATGGCAACCGGGGTCATGTCTTTCCAGTTGAAGGGCAAACCGGTCGCCAACGGCGTTGTGAACAGGTTCGACAGGGTAATGATGATCTTGTGTGGGTCACCCTTGGCGTCCTTGACTGCCAAAAAGCCTTCGGCGCCCGCCCCGCCCGACTTGTTGACAACGATGAGAGGTTCCTTCATCAGCTTGTGCTTGATGACGATACCTTGCAGCAGGCGTGCCATTTGATCGGCGCCGCCACCGGTTCCTGCGGGCACGACGAATTCCACCGGCTTGGTGGGTTCCCATGCTGATGAGGGGGTGGCAAATGCGAACGCAGCCAAGGCGGCGCAAGCGACGGCAATGCGTTGGCGAGTGGGCGAGAAGGGGGCTTGGTTCATGCTGTCTCCGTTGTTGCTAGGGGGCAATTCGTCTGGTCTTTCGTCCTGGAATCCCAGAGCGATGATCTTGCCCCCTTGGCTGGAAAATATTGGTTGACTGCGGTCATGTTTTTCGAAACTGCTCATGGGGTTTACCCGTGCGATTGATGTCTGCAGTTCGCGCCATGGGGCTGTTCTTCGGTCTGCCGATTGCCTGAGACAATCGAAGCATGAATTTTTCCGATCAATGGCCCTTGGCCTTGCTGGCCGCTTTGACAATCCTGGTGCTTTGGGCCTTGCTGCGCTTGCGTGCGCCGGGCAAGGCGCTGGAGGCGGTCTTGGCGCCGATGATGGAAGAGCTCAGGCAACAGACCGAGCGGCTGGAGCGAGCCTTGCGTGATGAGTTGATGCGCAGCGCCAGCACCACAAGGCAGGAACTGCTGCAAAGCCTGACGCAGTTCCAGCAACTGCTGAGCCAGGGTCTGCAATCGAGCAATCAGTCGCTGGCGGCCCAGGCGATCGCGACCCGCGAAGCCCAGGACCAGGCCGCAAGGCGCAGCGCTCAGGCGCAAACCGAGGCCTTGCAGCAATTGTCGGACAAGGTCGAGCAAAAGCTCAGCGCGATCCAGTCTGACAACGAGAAGAAGCTCGAACAGATGCGCGCCACCGTCGATGAAAAGCTGCATGCGACGCTGGAGCAGCGCTTGGGCGAGAGCTTCAAGCAGGTGGCTGACCGGCTTGAGCAGGTGCACAAGGGACTTGGCGAAATGCAGACCTTGGCGCGCGATGTCGGCTCGCTCAGCCGGGTGCTGACGAATGTGAAGACGCGTGGTATTTACGGCGAAGTCCAGTTGGCGGGTCTGCTCGAACAGGTCTTCACGGCAGAGCAATATGCGCGCAATGTGGTGACGATCCCGGGCAGCAGCGAGCGGGTTGAATTTGCCATCCGCCTGCCGGGCCAGCGCGACGATGGTGAACCGCTGTGGCTGCCGATCGACGCCAAATTTCCGCGCGAGGATTACGAACGCCTGCTCGATGCTCAGGAGCGCGCCGATGCCCCCGGCGTCGAAACGGCGGCCAAGGCGATCGAGACCCGTTTGCGTGCAGAGGCCCGGACGATTCGCGAAAAATATATCGCGCCGCCGCATACGACTGATTTCGGCATTCTGTTCGTTCCGACCGAAGGGCTTTATGCCGAGGCGCTGCGCCGGCCCGGCTTGCTTGAGGCCTTGCAGCGCGAGCACAAGGTCATGCTGGCCGGTCCGACCACCTTGCTGGCGACGCTGACCAGCTTGCAGATGGGATTCCGCACGCTGGCCCTGGAAAAGCGTTCGGCCGAAGTCTGGGAAGTGCTCGGAGCGGTCAAGACCGAATTTGGCAAATTTGGCGAGGTGCTGGCCAAGACCAAGAAGAAGCTCGACGAAGCCAGCCAGACCATCGATCTGGCCGAAACTCGCACCCGCGCGATGACACGCAAGCTCAAGAGCGTCGAGGCCTTGCCCGACGCTGCAGCGCAGAAGTTGCTCCATCTCGGGCATCCCGATGAGAGCACCGAGGGCGACGTTTGACTGCGCCAGCGGTGCCGCTGCGGCAGGCTTTGCCCTGGTTGATCGCCACCCTGGTCGCGGTCCACTCCTGCATGGCGGTGACAAGGGTTGCCGCCAGCTTGTGGGTGTTGCATCAGGGCTATGGCGAGTTGACGCTGGGGCTGCTGCTGAGCAGTTTTGCGCTGGCGCCGATCCTGTTGTCGCTGTGGGCCGGCCGGCAGGCGGACCGGCATGGTTTTCATCGGCCGGTTGGTGTTGGCGTCTTGATGGCTTTGGTCGGCGCACTGCTCGCGCTGGCTGTACAGGAGTTGTGGGCGATCGGCATCAGCTGTCTGCTCTGCGGTGGCGCGGCCAGTGTCGCCGCTGTGGCGATCCAGCGCGAAGCGGGTTTGATCGCGGCAGACTCTTCGGAACTCAAGCGTGTGTTCAGCTGGATAGCGCTCGGGCCGGCCTTGTCGAATGCGCTGGCACCGGTGGCTGCCGGCCTGTTGATCGACCATGCCAGTTTTCGGGCCGCCTTTGGTCTTGCCTTGCTGCTGCCCTTGCTGTCATGGGGGCTGGCGCAAAAAGTGCCGCGCCATCAACCCAAGCCGAGCGGCCCTGTGACCCAGACCAAGCCGGCCTGGGACCTGCTGCGCAGCCCGGTGTTGCGCAACCTGCTGTTGCTCAATATCGTGCTGTCGGCCTGCTGGGACGCGCATATGTTCGTCGTGCCGGTGGTCGGCCATGGGCAGGGTTTGAGTGCCTCGAGCATCGGTCTGGTGTTTGGCGCTTTCGCCACAGCCGCCACCATCGTCAGGCTGGCCATCGTCCGCTGGGCCAATCATCTCGACGAGTTGAAGGTGTTGCGCTCGGCGATGCTGCTGGCGGCGCTGGTGCTGGCCATTTACGCCTGGCTGCCGGGCACTGCCGGGATGATGCTGGGATCAAGCCTGCTGGGTCTGGCGCTGGGTTCGGTGCAGCCGATGATTCTCGCCACTTTGCATCAGGTGACGCCGACCCTGCGTCATGGCCAGGCGCTGGGCCTGCGCATGCTTGCCACCAATAGCGCAACGATCTCGGTACCGGTCGGCTTCGGCCTGCTGGCGACAGCAACGGCCGCCTCAGCCCCGATGTTGCTGATGGCCTCGCTGCTGTTGCTGGCGCAATGGCCCGCAAGAGCCATGCGGCTCGCCAAGGATCAGGCCATGCCCTGATGCCGCAGCAGCGCGTCGATCGTTGGTTCGCGACCGCGGAAGGCCTTGAAGCTTTCCATCGCATCGCGGGAGCCGCCGACTTCCAGAATATTGCGCAGATAGCGCTGGCCGGTGTCGGCGTTGAAAACCCCTTCGACCTCGAAGGCGCTCCAGGCATCGGCGCTCAGCAGTTCGGCCCATTTGTAGCTGTAATAACCGGCTGAATAGCCGCCAGCGAAGATATGCGAGAAGCTGTGCTGGCTGCGGTTGAACGGCGCTGCCGGCACGATCGCCACTTCAACGCGGACTTGGTCGAGCAGCGCCTGAATCGCCGAATCGCTGCCGGGTTCGGCATGCAAGCGCATGTCGAAGAGTGAAAACTCGATCTGGCGCAGCGTCTGCATGCCGCTCTGGAAGTTCTTGGCCGCCAGCATCTTGTCGAACAGGTCGCGCGGCAGCGCGGCAGCGCTGTCGATATGGCAGGTCAGTTGTTGCAGCACTTCCCATTCCCAGCAGAAGTTTTCCATGAACTGGCTTGGCAACTCGACCGCGTCCCATTCGACGCCCGAGATGCCCGAGACGCCAAGCTCATCGACCTGGGTCAGCAGATGATGCAGGCCATGGCCGAACTCGTGGAACAGCGTGATCACATCATCATGCGTCAGCAGCGCCGGTTTGCCGCCGACGCCTGAGGCGAAGTTGCAGACCAGTTGCGCCACCGGTGTTTGCTGCCGGCCTTCCGGCCTGGCCCAGCGGCTGCGCACCTCGTCCATCCAGGCGCCGGGGCGCTTGCCCGGGCGGGCGTAGAGGTCGAGGTAGAACTGGCCGACCAGCGCGCCATCGCGGTCGAGGCGGTAAAAGCGCACGCTGTCATGCCAGACCTCGGCTTGTGCCTCGGTGATCCTGACCTGGAACAGCCGCTCGATGATGTCGAACAGCCCGGCCAGTACCCGCGGTACGGTGAAATATTGGCGCAACTCTTCGTCACTGAAGGCATAGCGAGCCTCCTTCAGTTTCTCCGACGCGAAGGCGTTGTCCCAGACCTGTAATTCGGTCAAGCCCAGTTCGCTGGCGGCGAACTGGCGCAACTCGGCCAGGTCATTTTCAGCAAAGGGCCGGGCGCGGTCGCCAAGATCGCGCAAGAAGGTCAGCACCTGCGCCGGGCTGCTGGCCATCTTCGTGACCATCGCTGCCTCGGCATAGTTGCCGAATCCGAGCAAGGCGGCTTCTTCCTGGCGCAGTTGCAGCAATTCCTGCATCAGCGCTGAATTGTCCAACTCGGCCGGCCCCAGATCGCTGGCGCGGGTGACATAGGCGGTGTAGAGGCGCTCGCGCACGTCACGGTTCTGGCCATATTGCATCACCGGCAGATAGACCGGGAAATGCAGCGTCAGCTTGTGGCCTTCCTTGCTCTCGGCCAAGGCGGCATTGCGTGCCGCTTGCACCACATCGGCCGGCACACCGGCGAGCTCTTCAGTCGTGGCGAAATAGGCAAAACCATCGGTCGCATCGAGCACATGTTCGGAGAACTTCTGCGACAACTCGGCGCTACGCTCCTGGATCGCCGCGAAACGTAACTTGGCCTCGCCTTGCAGTTCTGCACCAGAAAGCACGAAGTCGCGCAGCCAATGCTTGAGAGCCTGCTGGCGTGCCTTGTTCAGACTGGCTGCCGCCTGGCTGGCGGCGATCGCTTTGTACTTGGCGTAGAGCCGCTCATCGGCCCCCTGGCGGGTGAAGAATTCGGTGACTGCCGGCAGCATGGCGTTATAGGCCTCGCGCAATTCGGGACTGTTGGCGACGGCGTTCAGATGGCCGACCGCACCCCAGGCATGGCCGAGTCGCTCGGTCGCCACGCCCAGCGTGGCCGATAGCGCGTCGTAATCGGCCGGGGTGGCGTCGGATGTGGCGAGCTCCAGCGCGGCCTCGGCCTGGGCCAGCAGTTCAGTCATTGCCGGCTCGATATGTTCGGGACGAATGCTGGCGAAAGCAGGCAACTGGGCCGGGCTCAATAATGGGTTGCTCACGGGGATTTCCTCGAAAATTTGTTGTGCATCTGGATCAGGGAATCTAGCCGGTTCGGCTTCTCCCCGGATTGCGTTGGAAGCGGCTCAGGCCGCAGCGCGCTCGGCGGCTTCCAAGGTGTTGACCAGCAGCATCGTGATCGTCATCGGTCCGACACCGCCCGGCACCGGCGTGATCCAGCCGGCCACCTGGCTGACGCCGGCAAAGTCGACATCGCCGCAAAGCTTGCCTTCATCGTTGCGATTCATGCCGACGTCGATCACCACGGCGCCCGGCTTGACCATCTCGGCGGTCAGCATATTGCGCTTGCCAACTGCCGCCACGACGATGTCGGCCTGGCGCGTGAACTGTGCCAGATCCGGCGTCGCGCTGTGGCAGATGGTGACGGTGGCGCTGGCTTGCAGCAGCATCATGGCCATCGGCTTGCCGACGATATTGCTGCGGCCGATCACGACCGCATGCTTTCCGCGCGGATCAACGCCGATCGATTCAAGCATCTTCATGCAGCCATAAGGCGTACAGGGCTTGAAACCATCCTGCCCGACCATCAAGGCGCCGGCGCTGCCGACGTGGAAGCCGTCGACATCCTTCAGGGGCGAAATCGCCTCGATCACCAGATTGGCGTCGATATGGGCCGGCAAGGGCAGTTGCACCAGGATGCCGTGGATCGATGGATCCTGGTTCAATGCCTCGATCCGCGCCAGCAATTCGGTCTGACTGAAGTCTGCCGTGTATTTTTCTAGCACCGATTTCAGCCCGGCGTCTTCGCAGGCCTTGACCTTGTTGCGCACATAGACCTGGCTGGCCGGACTGTCGCCGACCAGCAGCACGGCCAAACCCGGCTTGATGCCCCGGGCTCCCAGAGCGATCACGCGCTGAGCAACTTCCGCCCGGATTTTCTTTGACAACGCCACGCCGTCGATGAGTTTTGCTGTCATGTCAATGTGCTCCCAGAGGCAGGGTCGGGCGTTGCGGCGAAGGCTCATATCGCGCAACGATGTGATGCCGCAGCCACAACGCCACGCCATCGATCAGTTTTGCTGTCATGAAATCTATCTCCAAAATGCAAAAGAGCCGCTGCAACAGCGGCTCTTCGGTTCTGTCACAGTCAGACTTTGGCGCTGGCCCCGAGTGCGATCTTGAGCAGATCGGCCACGGTGTTGGCGTTGAGCTTTTCCATGATGTTGGCGCGGTGCGCTTCCACCGTCTTGATGCTGATGCCCAGGTCATCAGCGATCTGCTTGTTCAGTCGACCGGCGACGATGCGCTCAAGCACCTGGGCTTCGCGCGTCGTCAGCCTTGAAAGCAAGGCGTCGCGACTGGCGGCTTCCTGGTGCGATGAGAAAGCCGTGCGGGCCTGATCGAGCATGCGTTCGACCAGCGACACCAGTTCTTCTTCCTTGAACGGCTTTTCGATGAAATCCATCGCGCCTTTTTTCATCGTCTGCACGGCCATTGGCACATCACCATGGCCGGTGATGAAGACGACCGGCAGCGGACTGCGGCGTTCCATCAACCGGTCCTGCAGTTCCAGCCCGCTCATACCATCCATGCGGATGTCGGCAATCAGGCAAGCGACTTCGCGCGGGTCGTAGCGGCTGAGGAATGATTCTGCCGAGTCAAAACATTTGACCCGGTAGTCCTTGCCCTCGAGCAACCATTGCAGAGAGTCGCGGACTGCCTCGTCGTCATCGACGACGTAGACGTTACCCTTTTTCGGAATCAGGCTCATGGTGTCGCTTTTCAGTTCACAGCAGCCCCGGACGCAATATCGGGGCGGGAGATTTCAACCGGAAGGGTGAAGGCGAACCTGCATCCAACAATAATGGCGCCATTGTATAAGTTCTCGGCATTGATTCTGCCTTGGTGCGATTCGATGATCGATCGGCAGAGTCCGAGGCCGATACCCATGCCGTCCGCCTTGGTCGAGAAGAAGGCCTCGTACATGCGCGCGATGACTTCCTCGGGCATGCCCGGCCCCATGTCGGTGACCGAGAATTCGATATGCCCACCGAGCTCGGGCGTATGCCTGGGAACCACGCGCAATTCGATATGCCGGCGCGACACCGGCAGCGATGCGTTGTCGATCGACTCGGCAGCGTTCTTCAGCAAATTCATCAGCACCTGCTCGATCAGGATCGGATCCACCAGCAATTGCGGTAGTCGCTGGGCGACATAGGTGTGGATCGCCACATGGCGGCGGCGCAGTTCGATGCCGGCCAGTTCGACCGCGTCCTCGACGATCGCTGCGGCTTGTGCCGATTCACGCCGGGGTTCGCTGCGTTTCACGAAGTTGCGGATACGGTGGATGATTTGACCCGCACGCTGCGCCTGTTTGGCGGTCTTCTCCAAGGCAGCGAGCAGGTCGTCCTTGCCGATCTGGTCGCCGCGAACGCGCGAGACCATGCCGTTGCAGTAATTGGTGATCGCCGTCAGCGGTTGGTTCAACTCATGCGCAACGCTCGAGGCCATTTCGCCCATCGTCATCAAGCGGCTGCTGGCCTGGGCGCGCTCGGCCTGGCGAGCGGCCAGGTCTTCGGCGCGGCGCCGCATGGTGATGTCGGTGGCGATCAGCATCTGCGCCAAGGTGCCATCGGTCCACTGCAGGTAGCGCGCGCGCACGTCGAACCACATTTCCAGCGAATCGACATAGACCTCGCGTGGATCCGAAACAGGTTCGGTCAGGAAATGGGCCGGCAAACCCGAATAGCCGTCGACCTCTTCATCGGCATCCGGGCCGCTGTCATGACCGACTTGGGTGCCGGCAAGCAGAGCATGACCCGCAGGAAAGGCACCGAACCATTGGCGATAGCTGCGGTTGGCGAACAGCAACCCACCTTGCTGCACCGACAGCACCGACACCGCGGCGTCGAGCCCTTCCAGCATGGTGGTGAAGCGCTCGTGCGAAGCCGAGAGCTGATCGCGCACCCTTTTGGCTTCGGTGATATTGGTCATCGAAGTCATCCAGCCGCTTTGCACGCCCTTGGCGTCGATCAGCGGTGAGACATACATGCGGCAATCAAACAAGGTGCCGTCCTTGCGCAAGATCCGCAATTCGGCTCCGCCGGCTGGAATATTGCCCTGGCTTTGCAGATCCTGCAGGCGCAGATATTCGTCATGGCGCTCGTTCGGCCAGAAGGCGAACGGTGGCAAAGCGCCGATCAACTCCTGCTCGGAAAAACCGGTCATCGCGCAAAAGGCCGGATTCACATAGGTGATGCGCGAAGCCATGTCCATCGCGCGCATGCCGGTCAACATCGAGTTTTCCATCGCCCGGCGGAAATTCATCTCGGTCGCCAGCTCGTTCTGGATCTGCAGGCGTCTGCGCATATGGCGCCAGCTGCCCAGCAGCATCCAGACGGTCAGGGTGGAAAGCGCCACCACCATCCAGAACAAGGTATTGCTGATCAGCCCGATCGAGCTGCGGTAGCCCTGGCCGCGCAGCACCAGACCGTTCATTGCCGGTGCCAGCGGCAGCTCATGCCAGATCGAGGCGCGTTTCGCGGCCTTTCCCGGCATCGAAGTGACGGTGCTGCTGATCACCCTCTCGCCTGTACCGATCACGGCCATCGGGTGGCGCTCGGCCAGATCACTCGGGACGTAGTAACGCAGCAAGGCATCGACCGAATATTCAGCAATCAGCACACCGGTAAAGCCGTTGTGATCCAGCAGCGGCACATGGACCTGGAAGACGATGTTGCCGTTGCCATCAAAAGGCGGGGAGTAAGAAGGCTGATGGCGCTCGCGCGCTGCCTGAAATGCGATTTCCGGGGCGTTGCTCTGATTGGCCATCGGCATCGACGGATCGATGCTGTTGCCGTTCATCGGGCTATCGGCCCGAAAACCGGCCGCGCTGATGCTGGTGCGCCTTTTGCGCTGATTGCTCAACCAGATGATCTGCGTTATTTCCGGGCGTTCGCGTGCGAAGGTCGCCGCCTCGGCGCTGAAACTCTGCGCGCTGATCGTATTTGTCACCAGTTCCCTTGCCAGCCTGAGCAGTTGCTCCTGGTTATCGTTCAGTCGCAGGCGGATCTGTTGCTGGGCGATTTCGGTATCACGGATGACCGCTTCGGTCTCGCGTTCGAAGTCCTCGTTGCGCAGGTACCAAAAGGCCGTGATGATGGCCGCCAAAAACAACAGCACCGACACCAAGGGGCCGAGGGTTGCGAAGCGGTCCTGGCGCGCCGGCGGCTGACGTCGCCACCAACGAGCGGCAAAGCGTTGCAAGGGCAGCAGCCAGCGCCTTATCGCGCCTTTTTGGTCGAGCTGGAAAAAAATCATCGCCGATTATCGGTCCAGCGATGGCTTGATCGGCTAGGCGAACTTTGATCAACCGCAAGGTTAATTATCGCATTATGAAACTCAATCGCATAATTTGGGATTGCGGGAAAATTGTGAGACACTGCGCCTGCTTTCAAACCGTATGGAGACAAAATGCCCTCGCAGCCCCAGTCCTTTTTAGGCGCTTCAGCCAATGACACCGACTCGCTAGAAACCAAGGAATGGCTGGACGCAATGTCCGCCGTGATTGGAGAAGAAGGGGGCGAGCGCGCGCATTTTCTGCTTGAAACATTGATCGATCATGCCCGTCAGGCCGGCATCGAGACGCCTTTCTCGGCCAAGACTGCGTACGTAAATACCATACCTGCCGACCGTGAAGAGCGGATGCCTGGCAATATCGAAATCGAGGAGCGGCTCCGCGCCTACATGCGTTGGAACGCGATGGCGATGGTGGTCAAGGCAAACCGCCTGAATCCCGATGATGGCGGCGATCTGGGCGGCCATATTTCGAGCTTTGCCTCGCTGGCGACGATGCTCGGCTGCGGCTTCAACCATTTCTGGCATGCCGATGACGGCGTGCATGGCGGTGACCTGCTTTATATCCAGGGCCATTCGTCTCCTGGCATCTATGCCCGCGCTTATCTGGAAGGCCGCATCAGCGAAGAGCAGATGCTGAATTTCCGCCGGGAAGTCGACGGCAAGGGCCTGTCGAGCTACCCGCACCCGAAACTGATGCCCGAGTTCTGGCAGTTCCCGACCGTCTCGATGGGCTTGGGCCCATTGATGGCGATCTACCAGGCGCGTTTTCTGAAGTACCTGCATGCGCGTGGCTTGGCCGATACCTCCAAGCGCAAGGTCTGGGTCTTCCTTGGCGACGGCGAAATGGACGAACCCGAATCGCTCGGCGCGATCGGCCTGGCTGCGCGCGAGAAACTCGACAACCTGATCTTTGTCGTCAACTGCAATCTGCAGCGCCTCGACGGGCCAGTGCGCGGCAATGGCAAGATCATCCAGGAACTCGAAGGCGAATTCCGTGGTTCCGGATGGAACGTGATCAAGCTGATCTGGGGCGGTTATTGGGATCCGCTGCTGGCGCGAGACAAGGAAGGCCTGCTGCGCAAGGTCATGATGGACACCGTCGACGGCGACTATCAGGCGATGAAGGCCAATGACGGCGCCTTCGTGCGTGAGCATTTCTTCGGCCAGCATCCCAAATTGCTCGAGATGGTCAACTCGATGAGCGATGACGACATCTGGCGCCTGAACCGCGGCGGCCATGACCCCCAAAAGGTCTATGCGGCCTACCACAAGGCCGTGCATACCGAAGGTCAGCCGACCGTCATGCTGATCAAGACCGTCAAGGGCTTCGGCATGGGCAAGAGCGGCGAGGGCAAGAACACCGCGCACCAGACCAAGAAGCTGACCAACGACGACATCAAGAGCTTCCGCGATCGTTTCAATATTCCGGTCAGCGATCATCAGATCGACACCGACCTGCCTTTCTACAAGCCGGCCAACGATACGCCCGAGATGCGCTATCTGCTCGAGCGTCGTGCCGAACTCGGTGGCTTCCTGCCCAAGCGTCGTCCGAAGGCCGATGAGCAGTTGCAAGTACCTGCGCTCGAAACCTTCAAGGCTGTGCTCGAAGCGACAGCCGAAGGCCGCGAGATCTCGACCACCCAGGCCTTCGTTCGGTTCCTGACCCAAGTGCTGCGTGACAAGGATCTTGGGCCGCGTACCGTGCCGATCCTGGTTGACGAAGCGCGCACCTTCGGCATGGAAGGGCTGTTTCGCCAGATCGGGATCTACAACCCCGAAGGGCAGAAATACACGCCGGTCGACAAGGACCAAGTGATGTATTACCGCGAGGACAAGGCCGGTCAGGTGCTGCAGGAAGGCATCAACGAAGCCGGTGGCATGGCCTCCTGGATCGCCGCGGCGACTTCTTATTCGACCAATAACCGGGTGATGATCCCGTTTTTCGTCTATTACTCGATGTTCGGCTTCCAGCGCATCGGCGACCTCGCCTGGGCCGCTGGCGACATGCAGGCGCGCGGCTTCCTGCTCGGCGGCACCTCGGGGCGCACGACGCTGAACGGCGAAGGCCTGCAGCATGAAGACGGCCACAGCCATATTCTGGCCGGCACGATTCCGAACTGCGTTTCCTACGATCCGACCTTCGCCCACGAAGTCGCGGTAATCATGCAGCATGGCTTGAAGCGCATGGTAGAGAACCAGGAAAACGTTTATTTCTACATCACCCTGCTGAACGAGAACTACCCGATGCCGGGCCTGCAAGCCGGTACTGAGGCCGAAATCCTGAAAGGCCTGTATCTGCTCGAAGCGGCCGCTCAGGACAAGCCTTGCGTCAACCTGCTTGGCTCGGGAACGATCCTGCGCGAAAGCCAGGCAGCCAAGGTTCTGCTGGAGCAGGACTGGGGCGTCTCGGCCAATGTCTGGAGCGCACCGAGCTTCAATGAGTTGGCGCGCGACGGCCAGGATGCCGAACGCTGGAACCTGTTGCACCCGACCGAAGTGCAACGCCTTTCATTCGTCGCGCAGCAACTCGGCCGCACCATCGGGCCGGTGATCGCTTCGACTGATTACATGAAGAATTACGCTGAGCAAATCCGCGCCTTCATGCCCAAGGGTCGCAGCTACAAGGTGCTGGGTACCGATGGATTCGGTCGCAGCGATTTCCGCTTCAAGCTGCGCGAGCATTTCGAGATCAACCGGCATTACGTCGTCGTTGCCGCCCTGAAGGCGCTGGCTGACGAAGGCAAATTGCCAGCGACCCAGGTGGCTGAAGCGATCGCCAAATACGGCATCAAGGCAGACAAGATCAACCCGCTTTACGCCTGATCTACGTCTGATGTACGCCTGATTTTTTTACAGATATAGCCTGCGATGAAACGCATTGCCATGCGGGGTTTGCAAACGCAGATCCGCCAGCAGCATTCATGAAGGCACCAAGGAGATGAAATGGCAATTTTAGAAATCAAGGTTCCCGACATCGGTGATGTCACGGACGTGGCAGTGATCGAGCTGCTGGTCAAGGTCGGCGATCTTGTCGCGCTCGAGCAGAGCCTGATCACCGTCGAGAGCGACAAGGCTTCGATGGAAATTCCCAGCTCGGCCGCAGGCCTGGTCAAGGAAATCAAGGTCGCGCTCGGTGACAAGGTCAACCAGGGCAGTCTGGTCTTGCTGCTCGAGGCAGAAGCTGCAGCGCCGGCCAGCGTGGCAGCAGCCCCGGCAGTGGCAGCAGCGGTGGCGGCGCCACCGCCCGTCGCTGCGGCTGCCGCTGGCGGCACCAGGACAGTCGAAGTCTTTGTTCCCGACATCGGCGATTTCGAATCGGTGTCGGTGATTGAGGTGTTCGTCAAAGTGGGCGACAGCATTCGCGTCGAGCAGAGCCTGATCACCGTCGAGAGCGACAAGGCCTCGATGGAGATTCCCAGCTCGACCGCTGGCGTGATCAAGGAATTGAAGGTCGCGCTTGGCGACAAGGTGGCCAAGGGATCGTTGCTGGCGCTGGTGGAAGTCGCAGCGCCGGTGGCGCAAGCTGCCCTTGCAGCGGCTCCTGCCTTGATCGCTGCGACCGTAGCGCTGGCCCCGGCGCCGGTGCCAGTGCGTGCTGCGCCGACCGCTTCTCTGCCAGCGCATGAGCCGATGGCAGCCAAGGCTCGTTTGCCCCATGCTTCGCCGAGCATCCGCCGCATCGCACGCGAACTCGGTGTGCCGCTGGACGAAATCAAAGGCACCGGCCCGAACGGCCGTATCCAGGAACTCGACTTGCAGGGTTTCGTCAAATCCGTGCTGGCCGGGGCGGTGCAAACGCTGGCGCAAAAAGCTGCAGCACCCGCAGCAGCGGCACCTGCAGCGGCAGGCAATTTCCCGGGCTTGCTGCCCTGGCCCAAGGTCGACTTCGAGAAGTTCGGCCCGGTCGAGCGCCGCGATCTGTCGCGCATCAAGAAAATTTCGGGTGCCAATCTGCACCGCAATTGGGTGCTGATCCCGCATGTCACCAACAATGACGATGCCGACATCACCGATCTCGAAGCCTTCCGCGTCCAGTTGAACGGTGACAAATCGTCGCCCTCCAAGGTAACGATGCTGGCCTTCATGATCAAGGCGGCCGTTGCGGCATTGAAGAAGTTCCCCGAGTTCAATGCCTCACTCGATGGTGAGCAACTGGTGTTGAAGAATTATTTCCACATCGGTTTTGCGGCCGACACGCCGAATGGCCTGATGGTCCCGGTGCTCAGGGATGCCGACAAGAAGGGCATCTTCCAGATCAGCCAGGAAATGGGTGAATTGGCCAAGAAAGCCCGCGATGGCAAGCTCGGAACGGCCGAGATGACCGGTGGCTGCTTCAGTATTTCGTCGCTCGGCGGCATTGGTGGCGGCTATTTCACGCCGATCATCAATGCGCCCGAAGTCGCGATCATGGGTGTGGGCAAGAGCAAGATCGAGCCGGTTTGGGACGGCAAGCAATTCGTCCCGCGTCTGATGTTGCCCTTGAGTTTGAGCTGGGATCACCGCGTCATCGACGGCGCTTCGGCGGCCCGTTTCAACGCTTACTTCGCGTCGCTGCTGGCGGATTTCCGCCGGATCGCCCTGTAAATTTCAGGCGAACTTTTGAGCGCTGTATAAGGCGCAATCCCCGCATGCAGGCCGGCTGGCCGGCATGATGGGCTACGGAGAAAATCATGGCATTGATTGAAGTAATAGTCCCCGACATCGGTGATTTCAAGGACGTCGCCATCATCGAGTTGCTGGTCAAACCCGGCGACAAAGTGGCCGCGGACCAGAGTCTGGTGACGGTCGAAAGCGACAAAGCGTCGATGGAAATTCCGTCCTCGCATGCCGGCATCGTCAAGGAGGTCCTGGTCGCCATCGGCGACAAGATCAACCAGGGCAGTTTGCTGATCAGGCTGGAAAGCAGCGCTGCGGCGGCGCCGGTCGCCGCGCCAGTTGCTGCTGCTGCAGCGCCGGTCTCAGCCCCAGTCCCAGTCCCCGCTGCCGCTGCTTATGCGGGGACAGCCGACCTTGACTGCGACTTGTTGGTGCTCGGCGCCGGACCGGGTGGCTATTCGGCCGCATTCCGCGCCGCCGATCTCGGCCTGAAAGTCATCCTGGTCGAGCGCTATGCCCAGCTCGGCGGTGTCTGCCTGAACGTCGGTTGCATTCCGTCGAAGGCCTTGCTGCATGTGGCAGCGGTGATGGACGAGGTCAGCCATCTCGCAGCGCTGGGTGTCGACTTCGGTCCGCCCAAGCTCGACATAAACAAGCTGCGCGGCCACAAGGACAAGGTCATCGCCAAGCTGACCGGTGGCTTGGCGGCGATGGCCAAGATGCGCAAGGTTACGACTTTGCGCGGCTATGGCTCGTTCATTGACGCCAATCATCTGCAGGTCGAAGAGACCGGCGGGGAAGCGCAGGCCAAGACCGGCGCGAGCAAGACGGTCCATTTCAAGCAGGCGATCATCGCGGTCGGCTCGTCGGCCGTGCGCCTGCCTTTCCTGCCCGATGATCCGCGCATCGTCGATTCGACCGGTGCGCTGGCGCTGAAGGAAGTGCCGAAGAAAATGCTGCTGGTCGGCGGTGGCATCATCGGCCTGGAAATGGGTACCGTCTATTCGACGCTCGGCGCCAGGCTTGATGTGGTCGAGATGCTCGACGGGCTGATGCAGGGCGCTGACCGCGACCTGGTCAAGGTCTGGCAGAAAATGAATGCCAAGCGCTTCGACAACATCATGCTGAAAACCAAGACGGTCGGTGCTGAAGCCAGCGCCGAAGGCATCAAGGTCAAGTTTGAAACGCTCGACGGCGTCGCTTCGGAAGGCGTTTACGACCTGGTGCTTCAGGCCGTCGGGCGCACGCCGAATGGCAAGAAGGTGGCGGCCGAAAAGGCCGGCGTCGCCGTCACCGACCGCGGCTTCATCAATGTCGACGTGCAGATGCGCACCAATGTGCCGCATATCTTCGCGATCGGCGATCTGGTTGGCCAGCCGATGCTGGCGCACAAGGCCGTGCATGAAGCCCATGTGGCGGCCGAAGTGGCGGCCGGCGCATTACTCGGCGACGCCCATTTGTCGAAGAGCCAGTTTGACGCCAGGGTGATTCCGAGCGTGGCCTACACCGACCCTGAAGTCGCCTGGGTCGGGCTGACCGAAGACCAGGCCAAGGCCCAAGGCATCAAGGTCAAGAAAGGCCTGTTCCCCTGGACCGCTTCAGGCCGCGCGATTGCCAACGGCCGCGACGAAGGCTTTACCAAGCTGCTCTTTGACGACAGCCCAGAAGCCCATGGTCATGGCAAGATCCTCGGCGGCGGCATCGTCGGCACCCATGCCGGTGACATGATCGGCGAGATCGCGCTGGCGATCGAGATGGGCGCCAACGCGGTGGACATCGGCAAGACCATTCACCCGCATCCGACGCTGGGTGAGAGCATCGGCATGGCCGCCGAGGTCGCTCATGGCTCCTGCACTGATCTACCTCCGGCGCGCAAATAGGCGAGGCGAGGCGGGCCAAGCCGGCCGACTGAAAAAAGCCCGACCTGGTTCGGGCTTTTTGTTGTCCGTTCGGTACCAGTGGATGCGGGATGACCGCTCGAAAAAATTCCCGCATTTTCATGCGGGCTGTGAATTTTTTGGTGCTGAATCGCTTCGGTTTGCGCAGAAAAGGTCAGCGCCGGCGCCGCAGTTGCCAAGCCATGATGGCCAAGCCCAGCACCATCAACGCGGAGGAGCCGGGTTCCGGCACGGCCCCGACTGTGCGGGTGAAGTAGCTTTGATTCGCGCAAGCTGCCACTGAATCGTCGGTGCAGGTCTGCGTCAGATACACCAGTTGGCGAAGGTCGTTGCCTGTGGCATCAAGGCCGTTCACCTCGATCGAGATCAACGAGCGGTAAAAGTAGTAATTGCCTGCGGCAACGGGACCGGCGCTCGGTATGAAACTGCCATGCAGGTAGTCGAGAGTCTGACCTGGCCCCAGCGAGAAAGGCACAGCCAATGGGTTGCCCGAAGCCCAGGCGAAGCTGTAGGGCGGGCCTTCGGTGCAGCTTTTGGTGAAATTACCGCTGCAACCAAACCATGTCGCCAGAGAGAAGGTCGTGTAGCTGGCAAAGTCAGCGTAAAAGGATGTGCCCCCGGCATCGGTGCCCCAGCCTTGCGTCGGCAGGTCGGCCGAGTTCAGCCCGCCGTTGGGCAGATTGTTGTCGACCGTGAACGCTCCGCTTGGATCGGTGTTGGCAAAGCGCAGCCAGACATCGATGTTGTCGTTGGGGCCGACGACACCGGTCGGTTGCAAAAAGGTCAGCGAAAGTGATGACCAACGGGCCGGTTGCACATCGGCCGAGGCCTGGGCTGCCGCGAGCAAGATAGCGCCGGCGAAAAACGCGATGCGCGTCAAGGCGCTGTAGAAATTGGAGCGCAAGTTCATGAGGTTCTCCTTTGTTGTTCCAAGAGCCAGTGTTTGTCTGTGAGCTGCGGCTTGAATGCGCTGGCGCAAGCAACGGCAGCGTCCGATTCCCACGAATAAGGGCGGACGATCGCCATGGCGACCGAGGCCGCGCATGGCTTCTGCACCGATCTGCCGTCAGCGTGCAACTAGGTGAGCCGAGCCAGCCGACTGAGAAAAGCCCGGCCCGATTAAAGCTTTTGCAAGTCTGGAAAACCTTGTCTGTCAAGGCCGTTTCCTGGCTGCTGTCGCAGTCCTGCGGCAGCAGGGTTTTTCCTTGTCAGGCTTTTGTTCTTGAGATTTGATAATGCGGCAACATCTCCTCAATTTGGCAGCTATTTCAAACCATGAACATCGTCACCAGTCCCGCCTCCGTGTTGGCGCTCGCCTTGCGGGCGATGGAGCGAACCCCGGACCCCCGCTTGCGCTTGCTGATGGCGTCGCTGACGACGCATCTGCATGCTTTTGTGCAGGAAACCGCGCTGACTGAAGCGGAGTTCGAGCGCGCACTTGAATTCATCGTCGCGATCGGCCAGGCCACCGGTGAGACCAAGAACGAGGTGGTGCTGGCAGCTGATCTGCTCGGTATCTCGAGCGTCGTGGCGCTGCAGAACAATCTCGACCCGCAAGGTGAATCGCTGGCGGCGCTGCTGGGTCCGTTCTGGCGTGCCAACGCACCTGAATGCGCCCCGGGTGAAAACATCGCCCGTTCGGGTACTCCGGGTCTGCCGCTGAGCGTATCC
>CAMDHE010000032.1 GCA_945898095.1 Roseateles toxinivorans
GTGGCCATGCGGTAGACCTGCGGGCTGCCGCCGCGGTCGCTGACGAAATAGATCGAGCGGCCATCGGGTGTAAACACCGGTTCGGTGTCGATCGCCGAGGTCTGGGTCAAACGGCGCAGGGCGCTGCCATCGCGGTTCATGATGAACAACTGTGAGCCGCCATCACGCGACAAGGTCAGGGCCAGTTGCAGCCCGTCGGGTGAAAAAGTCGGCGCGCTGTTGGTGCCGCGGAAGTTAGCCAGCATGCGGCGCCGCCCGGTCGACAAGTCCTGCACCCAGACCACGGCTTTGCGCGACTCGAACGACACATAGGCAAGTTCATGGCCGTTTGGCGACCAGGCCGGCGAGATGATCGGGTCGGCACTGGACAGCGCGACCTGGCCACCTTCCCCATCGGCATCGGCGATGCGCAGGCTGTAGCGGCCGCCGGCCTTGGTCACATAGGCCATGCGGGTGGCAAAAACGCCGCGCTCGCCGGTCAGCTTCAGATAGATCGCGTCGGCAATCCGGTGCGCCGCGAGCCGCACATCGTCGGGCGCCACCGCATTGGCTTCGCCGCCGAGGTCCTGGCCTTTCACCACATCCCAGAGCTTGAAGCGCAGGTCGACCCGGCCATCGGCGAGCCGGCTGACCGAGCCTGCCGCCAAGGCATCGGCATTGCGGGCGCGCCAATCGCTCCAGGCCGGCAAGCTGGTCTCCGACAGGCCCGCCGGCGCATCGACGATGCGGAACTGTCCGCTGCGCTCGAGATCGGCGCGGATGATCGCCGCCACCGCCTGGCCGCTGCCGGTTTCGTTGACGAAATCGGGCAAGGCCACCGGCATCTGCGTGCCGCCGACACCAGAAATTTCAACACGGAACTGGGCCAAGGCTGGCAGACCCAGCAGCGCGGCTGTGCCGCCCAGCAAAGTACGGCGCGACAGCTGGGTCAGCGGCTGGAGAAAAGGCTTCAGGTAGGACATGGGCTCGCGATCATTGCTGCTGCGCTGTCGCGCACAAGCCGCTGATTTTGCCTCAGGGATGCCCTGCATGACTCAAGGCGAGTGGATGCAGCGCGGATCGGGATGGGATGCAAGGCGCATCCGCAGCGCAATGCTGGCTATCATCAGCGCAACCCAGCAGGAGATCCACATGAGCCAGACTGCCAAGATTTGCCGCTATCCGACGCCCGATCCTGCCCTGCTCGACGATCTGCCCGAAGACGTCCGCCAGCGCATTCTGGAGGTGCAGGACAAAGCCGGTTTCGTGCCCAATGTTTTTCTGGCGCTGGCGCGCAGGCCGGATGAATTCCGCGCCTTCCTGGCCTATCACGATGCCTTGCTGCTGCGCGACTCGGGCCTGAGCAAGGGCGAACGCGAGATGATCATCGTCGCCACCAGCGCGGCCAACCATTGCCTCTATTGCGTCGTCGCCCATGGCGCGATCCTGCGCATCCATGAAAAGGCACCGATGCTGGCCGACCAGGTGGCGACCAATTACCGCAAGGCCGACATCACGCCGCGCCAGCAAGCGATGCTCGACTTTGCCCTGAAGGTCTGCCTGCATTCAGGTACGGTGGGTGACGCCGACTATGCGGCGCTCTACCCCCATGGTTTCAACGACGAGGACATCTGGGACATCACGTCGATCACCGCCCTGTTCGGCCTGTCGAACCGACTCGCCAACAGCATTTCCCTGCGCCCGAATGCCGAGTTCTATCAGCTCGGCCGGCAGCCGCGGCCGCCCAAGGGAGGCTCTGCATAACTCAACGCGAGCGGGTGCGGATCGGGATGGGATGCAACGCCACAGACTGCCCGAGGCCGCAACAGCACAAGCCGTGAGGGCTTATGCAGAGCATCCCAAGACCTGAACATTTTTCTCGAATGGCAATTTTGCCGGTAGAGTCCGCTGGTCCATCACCCCAACCGAAAGAGTTACAACATGCGTACTTCTCTCCTCATGGTTCTGTCCGTTCTGGGCATCTGCAGCACCGCTCAAGCGCAGACCCTCGACAAGGTCAAGGCCAGTGGCAGCATCACGGTGGCCTACCGTGAGTCGTCGATTCCTTTTTCCTACCTCGGCGGCGATGCACAACCGATCGGCTTTGCCTGGGAAATCTGCGGCAAGCTGGTCGAACAGGTCAAGAAGGCCACCGGCCGCGCCGATCTGAAGGTCAGCACCCAGGCGGTGACCTCGCAGAACCGGATTCCGCTGCTGCAGAACGGCACCATCGACATCGAATGTGGCTCGACCACCAACAACAGCGAGCGCGGCAAGCAGGTCGCCTTTGCCACCAATTATTTTTATACCGGCACCCGGTTGCTGGTGAATGCGAACTCGGGCATCAAGAACTTCGCTGACCTGAAAGGCAAAAAAGTCGTGTCAACGGCCGGAACGACGAACTTCCAGTTGCTGCGCAAGCTGAACGCTGAGCAGAGCATGGGTTTTGAGTTGCTGGCCGCCAAGGACCATGCCGAATCGGCCTTGCTGGTGCAGCAGCGCCGCGCCGATGCCTTCGGCATGGATGACATCCTGCTCTACGGCCTGCGTGCGAGCGCGCAGAACCCGGCCGAGTTGGCCGTCGTCGGCGAGGCGCTGCAGGTCGAGCCCTATGCGATCATGCTGCGCCGCGATGACCCGAGCTTCAAGAAGCTGGTCGATGACAGCCTGGCCGCGATGATGAAGAGCGGCGAATTCGAAGCCCTCTACAAGAAATGGTTCCAGTCGCCGATCCCGCCCAAAGGCATCAATCTGAATGCGCCGATGAGCAAGGAATTGATCGACAACCTGAAGGCCTTGTCGGACAAACCGGCGATGTGATTACAGCAGCACGATGTCGTAATGCTCGGTCTGGTTCATCGGCTCGGCGGTCAGCGAGATCGGCTTGCCGATGAAGTCAGACAGGCCAGCGAGATGCTGGCTTTCTTCGTCGAGCAGCATCTCCACCACATTGGCCGCAGCGACGATGCGGAATTCCTTCGGGCTGAACTGGCGTGCTTCGCGCAGGATCTCGCGCATGATGTCGTAGCAAACGCTGCGCGCGGTCTTGATCTGGCCCCGGCCCTCGCAAGTCGGGCAGGGTTCGCAAAGGATTCGCGCCAGTGATTCACGCGTGCGTTTGCGGGTCATCTCGAGCAGACCAAGCTGGGTGAAGCCGCCGACGGTGACCTTGGTGCGGTCGCGGCTCAACTGCTTGCGGAACTCGGACAACACTGCGGCCTTGTGTTCTTCGCGCACCATGTCGATGAAGTCGGCAATGATGATGCCGCCCAGATTGCGCAACCGCAGTTGCCGGGCGATTGCTCCCGCAGCCTCCAGATTGGTCTTGAAAATCGTGTCTTCGAAGTTGCGGGCGCCAACGAAGCCGCCGGTGTTGACGTCGATCGTCGTCATCGCCTCGGTCTGGTCAAAGATCAGATAACCGCCTGATTTCAGATCGACCCGCCGTGCCAGCGCACGGACCAGTTCGGCGTCGACATTGTTCAGATCGAAGATCGGTCGCTCACCGCTGTAATGCTCGAGCTTGGCCGAAGCGGCAGGCATGTACAGGTCGCCAAATCCTTGCAGCACCTCAAACTGGCTGCGTGAATCGATACGGATCGACGCCGTGCGCTCGTGGACCAGGTCGCGCAGCACCCGTTCGACCAGGCTGAGGTCCTGATGCAGCAGCGAGCCTGGCGGCTTGGTCGAAGCACCCTCGCGGATACGGCTCCAGGTCTTGCGCAGGTAAGCGATGTCGGCAGCCAGCTCTTCATCGCTGGCATCTTCGGCATTGGTGCGCAGGATGAAACCGCCGCCTCCGCTTTCGTCGGGGCGGCCGATCAGGACTTGCATGCGGGCGCGCAGCAACTCGCGCGCTTCAGGCGAGCCGATCTTTTGCGACACGCCGATATGTTCGTCCTGTGGCAGAAACACCAGCATGCGTCCGGCGATGCTGATCTGGCTCGACAGACGCGCGCCCTTGGTGCCGATCGGGTCCTTGATCACCTGCACGGTCAAGGCCTGGCCCTCGAAGACCAGACGTTCGATCGGCATCGCCGCGCCTGCCTCGGCATGGTAGCTGCGGGCGCTGACGCCATTGACATGCAGATCGGCCACATGCAGAAATGCTGCGCGTTCAAGGCCGATGTCGATAAAGGCCGATTGCATGCCCGGCAACACGCGCGCGACCTTGCCCAGATAGACGTTGCCGACCAGGCCCCGCTCCAGCGAGCGCTCGATATGCAATTCCTGCACCGAGCCGTTTTCGACCACCGCCACCCTTGTTTCCTGCGGCGACCAGTTGATCAAGATGTCTTCCATTGCCCGCCCCTTTTACCGATTACCAGCTCAAAATCTGAATCCCCATGCCTGCAGCAACTGCGCGGTCTCATACAAGGGCAAGCCCATGATGGCCGAATAGCTGCCATGGATCGAACTGATCCAGGCTGCCGCCTGACTCTGGATCGCATAAGACCCGGCCTTGCCGAAAGGCTCGCCACTGGCCACATAGCGGCGCAGTTGCTCGGCAGAAACCGGGGCGAACTCGACCTCCGAAATATTCAGCACCGAGCTGCGCCGGTCGGGCGTTCCCACCGCGACCGCCGTGATGACGCGATGGCGGCGCCCGGACAGCAGGCTCAGCGTTGCGAAAGCATCTTCGGCATTGACCGGTTTGCCCAGGATGAGCTGGTCGAGCGCCACGGTGGTGTCCGAGCACAGCACCGGAGCAGCGGGCAGACCCCGCGCTGCCAGGCGCTGCAGCGCCGCATCGAGCTTGGCTTCGGTGACGCGCGCGACATAGGCTTCGGGCAGCTCGCCCGGCAGCAAAGCTTCCAGCGCTTCGGCGTCTTCGTCAGCACCGGGCAGCAACAGCTCGAAGCGCATGCCCAACTGGTCGAGCAGCTGACGCCGGCGCGGGCTTTGCGAAGCGAGGTAGATGAATTCCGGGCGCATCGGCTTACTCACGGTGATAGGGGTGTCCGGTCATGATCGTCCAGGCGCGGTAAAGGCCCTCGGCCAACAGCACGCGGGCAAAAGCATGGGGCAGGGTCAGGTCCGACAGGCGCAGCGTCTCGTCAGCAGTTGCCTTCAGTGCCGGCGCCAGACCGTCAGGCCCGCCGATGATCAAGGCGACATCGCGCCCATCGCCCATCCACAGCTTCATCCGGGCCGCCAATTGCAGGCTGCTGCGGCGCTCGCCATGCTCGTCAAGGATCACCCGGCGCACGCCCTTGGGCAAGGCCGCTTCGATGCGCAAAGCTTCGGCCGCCATCAACTGCTCGGCCGTCTTGCTGCCGCGCGTCTCGGCCTTGACGGCTTTCAACTCGAGCCGCAACTCTGGCGGAAAGCGCTTGGAGAAATCCTCATAAGCGCTGTCAGCCCAAGCCGGTTGGCGCAGCCCGACAGCGACCAGCAGCAAGCGCATCTGCGCTTAGGCGCGGGTTGCGGTCTTTCTGGCAGGCCTGGCAGCCTTGACCGCGACCTTCTTGGCAGCGGGCTTGGGCACGCCGACCTTGATGATCTTGTTGACCGGAGTCTTGACGCCGACGGTACGGGTCACGCCCTTCTTGGCCGGGACCTTCTTGGCCACCGGCTTGACTGCCGGGGCTCGCTTGACGGGAACCGGCTTGGCAGCGACAGCCTTGACGGCGGTCTTTTTCGCTGCGGTTTTCTTCACCGGCGCTGCGTCTTCCGAAGCCTTGACCAGGCGCGTCTCACCGTCGCCAAGCTTGAGCTTGACCGGCTTTTCGCCCCAGATTTCTTCCAGGTGGTAGTAATCGCGGATCGCCGGCTGCATCACATGGACAACGGCAGCACCGCAGTCAACGATGATCCATTCGCCGTTCTCGCCGCCTTCCATGCGCAGCACCTGCATGCCCCGGCCCTTGACCGTCTCGCGCACGCTGGATGCCAGTGCCTTGGTTTGACGGTTGCTGGTGCCCGAGGCAATGATCACGCGCTCGAACAGCGGCGACAGGTGCTCGGTGTTGAAGACCACGATGTTCTGGCCCTTCACGTCCTCGAGACCATCGACGATGGCGCGTTGCAGTTTTCGAATGTCCATTCAGTGCTCGCTGTAAAGACGGTGTTGGGCAATATACCCCGCCACCGCGTCGCCCACCATAGGGCGGATGTCCTGAGCACGCGAGGCCAGCTCGCGTACTTGGGTAGATGAAATCTGCATTGCCGGCATCTCCAGCAACTGCATGCCTTGCGGCGCTGCGGCGATCACTTGCTCGACCTCCGCTGACGCCTTGACTCGCTGCCCTGCGCGCGCTGCCACAGCCAGGGTCACCAGCCCCAGCAGCTCGCGCCATTGGTGCCAGGTATGCAGTCGCTCGAACTGATCCTGGCCGATCACCAGGAACAGCTGCTCGCCCGGATGACTTGACACCCGCGCGCGCACCGTGTCTATCGTGTAGCTGGCGCCATCTCGCACCAACTCGCTGTCGTCAACGCTGAAGCGCGCCTCATGCGCCACCATCAACTCGACCATCGCGCGCCGATGCAAGGGCGAAGCCAACCCGCGCCCATCGCCTCGATCGACCTTTTGCCAGGGCCGGCCGGCCGGCAGCCAGAGCAGATGATCGAGATGCAGCTGCTCCAGCGCCGATTGCGCCAGCTTCAGATGCGCCAGATGCACCGGGTCAAAGCTGCCGCCAAACAAACCCGTCCTGCCGGCCTTCACTGCCATGAAGGCATCGCCGATTCATGCGCCCATTCACGTGGCCGCAGGAAATCGCTGTAAAGCCTGGCCTCTGGCGTGCCTGCTTCGGGCGACCAGTTGTAGCGCCATTTGACGATCGGCGGCATCGACATCAGGATCGCTTCAGTACGCCCGCCAGACTGCAGGCCGAACAAGGTGCCGCGGTCGAAGACCAGATTGAACTCGACATAACGGCCGCGCCGGTAGGCCTGGAAATCACGCTGATGCTCGCCGTAAGGCAGACTCCGGCGCCGCAAGGCAATCGGCAGATAAGCCGGCAAAAAGGCATCGCCGACCGAGCGCAGGGTCGCGAATGCTGCTTCGAAGCCGCCATCGGCGAAATCGTCAAAGAAGATGCCGCCGATGCCGCGCGGCTCGTCGCGGTGCTTCAAGAAGAAATACTCATCGCACCAGGTCTTGAAGCGCGGGTAGAGCTGCTCGCCATGGGGTTTCAGCGCAGCCTCGCAGCTGCGGTGGAAATGCTGGGCGTCGCTCTCGAAACCGTAATAAGGCGTCAGATCCATGCCGCCGCCGAACCATTGCACCGCGTCCCTGCCGGCCGGTTGTGCGGCGAACATGCGCACGTTCATGTGGACGGTCGGCACGAACGGGTTGTGCGGATGCAGCACCAGCGACACACCCATCGCTTCAAACGGTGCGCCAGCCAGTTCGGGCCGATGCTGGGTCGCTGAAGCGGGCAGCGTGCTGCCGCGTACATGCGAGAAGTTGACGCCACCGCGTTCGAACAAGGCGCCGCCTTCGATCAAGCGCGACAGCCCGTCGCCTTCGAGCCGGCCACCGGCTGGGCGCTGCCAGCCATCGCTGAGAAAGACGCCGCCGTCGGCTGCTTCCAGCGCCGCCACAATCGACTGCTGCAGGCCCAGCAGATAGTCGCGCACCACCTGCATGGTCATGACTTCAACCTGATCGGACTGGCCAGTTCGGCTCGCTTGCCGCAGCGATTCGCCAGCTGTTGCTCGAACAGCGCAAAGTCACGCTGGGGGTCGCCACTGAGCTTGTAGAAATCGGTCACTCCGACGACTTTCTTCGAATAATCAAAATAGGCCAACCCCACCGGCACATCGGCCTGCAAAGCCAGCTGGTAAGAGCCCGAACGCCAGCCGCTGGTCAGCGAGCGCGTGCCTTCAGGGGCCAGCGCCAACCAGAACATCCGGTCGGCAGAACGCGCCGCCAACATTTGCGCGACCGTATCGCCCACGGTGCCCTTCGCGCTGCTGCGGTCGATCGCCACGCCGCCAAGCCAACGCAACCAACTGCCGAACAAGGGCAGCTTGAACAGACTGTCCTTGCCCCAGAAGCGCAGCTGCAGTCCGCAAGCCCATTTGGCCAGCACGCCGACGACGAAATCCCAGTTCGAGGTATGCGGATACACCATGATCACGCCTTGCTTGGCCGGCAGCCCCTCGTACAACAAGCGCCAGCCGGCCAGACGCAGCAGACCCCGAGCCAGCATGCTGCCGCCGGCTTTGAGTTCGCTGCGGGCTTGCACCCTGCAAGGCAGCTGGTCGAGCGTCGAATTCAACGTTTGACCGCCCGATGCCCGATGTCGTGGCGGTACTGTTTGCCTTCGAACTGGATGTTGACCAGGCTGTCATAGGCCAGCTGTTGCGCCTTGCGGGCTGATTCACCCAATGCGGTCACGCAAAGCACGCGGCCACCGGCAGTCAGCAATTGCCCGTCGACCTCGGTCGTCCCGGCATGGAACACCATCGCCGCTTCGCTGTCGGCAGGCAGGCCGCTGATCACATCACCACTGCACGGCTGCTGCGGATAACCGCCAGCGGCCATCACCACGCCCAGGGCGACGCGGCGATCCCATTGCAGTTCGACGCCATCGAGCGTGCCGTCGGTGGCATGCAGCAGCAATTCGAGCAGATCGCTTTTCAGCCGCATCATGATCGGCTGCGTTTCGGGGTCACCCATGCGGGTATTGAATTCGACGGTGCGCGGCTCGCCCTGTGAGTCGATCATCAGACCGGCATACAGGAAACCGGTGAAAGGAACACCGTCGCGCGCCATGCCGGCGATCGTTGGCAGGATGATTTCATGCATCACCTTGGCATGCACATTCGGCGTCACCACCGGTGCGGGCGAATAAGCGCCCATGCCGCCGGTATTCGGGCCTTCGTCATGGTCGAGCAGGCGCTTGTGGTCCTGGCTGGTGGCCAGCGGCACGACATTCTTGCCGTCGCACAGGACGATAAAGCTGGCTTCTTCGCCGGCCAGGAACTGCTCGATGACGACGCGCGCGCCGCCTTCGTTGTGCACCACGCCCGAGCCGTTATCGGCCAGGATCCAGTCGATCGCAGCATGAGCTTCTGCGATGGTCATCGCCACCACCACGCCCTTGCCGGCGGCCAGGCCATCGGCCTTGATGACGATCGGTGCGCCCTGCGCGTCGATATAGGCATGGGCTGCAGCGACATCGCTGAAGACCTCATAAGCCGCAGTCGGAATGCCGTGGCGCTTCATGAAGTCCTTGGCAAAGGCTTTCGACGACTCGAGCTGAGCCGCAGCCTTGGTCGGGCCGAAGATGCGCAGCCCGCGGGCACGAAACTCGTCGACGACGCCTGCGGCCAGCAAGCCCTCAGGCCCGACCACGGTGAGGATAATCTTCTGCTCAATCGCAAAGTCGGCCAGCGCGCGCACATCGGTCAATGGCACATTCGTCAAGAGCGGATCCCGCGCGGTGCCGCCATTGCCCGGCGCGACAAATACCTGGCTGACCCGTTCGGCCTGAGCCAGCTTCCAGGCCAGAGCATGTTCGCGCCCGCCGCTTCCCAGTACCAGAACCTTCATGAATTGATGCTCGCGTTGTGATAGACCGCCTGGACATCATCCAGATCCTCGATCACGTCGAGCAGCTTTTGCATCCGCGCCGCGTCGTCGCCGGCCAACTCGATGTTGATTTCGGGCCGCATCGTGACCTCGGCCAGTTCGGCATGCAGGCCGGCCTGCTCGAGTGCTTGCTTGACCGCTTCAAAATCACCCGGCGCGGTCAATACCTCGATGGCGCCATCTTCATCGGTCAGCACGTCGTCGGCGCCGGCTTCCAGCGCGATCTCCATGATCTTGTCTTCCGGACTGCCGGGCGCGAACACCAGCTGGCCGCAATGCTTGAACTGGAAGGACACCGAACCATCGGTCCCCATATTGCCGCCATGCTTGCTGAACGCGTGGCGCACTTCGGCAACGGTGCGGACCTTGTTGTCGGTCATCGTGTCGATGATGATCGCGGCGCCGCCGATGCCGTAGCCTTCGTAGCGAATTTCTTCATAGGTCACGCCGGCCTGGTTGCCGGTGGCCTTGTCGATGTTGTACTTGATCCGGTCAGCCGGCAGGTTGGCGGCCTTGGCCTTGTCAACGGCCAGGCGCAGGCGCGGGTTCTCCTTCACATCGCCGCCGCCCTGGCGCGCAGCCACGGTGATCTCGCGGATCGCACGGGTCCAGATCTTGCCGCGCTTCTCGTCCTGGCGGCCTTTTCGATGCTGGATATTGGCCCATTTGGAATGACCGGCCATAGGATATTGCTCCTGCCGGGCCTGCAAAACAGCGGCCCGCATTTTGTGAATTGGACTGCGAGTTTAACTTTGTACGCAAAACGGCCTGCGCCTGATGATTTTCAGCGTGCAGTTCGCGCGCAGTTCGCCCGCCACTGGCGCCCGCCAGCACCCACTGGCGCCGCCCCGGAACCAACGGTCGCATCGCGCTGGCTTAAGCCGCGGCTTAACGCAAAGATGCCGGCATCGACAAACCAAACACTCAGGCCCTCATGCAGATCTTTATCGCCACCGTTCTCAGCCATGTCCCCGCATGGGTCTGGGTCATCCTTGCATTCATTGCCCTGATGGGCTGGCTGCAAAGCCGTGACCAGCAACCGTCTCGTGCCAGAGTGCTGATCCTGCCGCTGCTCTGGGCAGGCTTTGGCGCCTGGGGCATACAGAATACCTTCGGCTTGACCTTGATGCCATGGCTGGCCTGGGCAGCGGGGTTGTTGCTCGGCGCGGGTCTGATCATCCATTCGGGCTGGCCAGGCCTTGCCGGCTTCAACCCCTCGCGCCAGCGCTTTTTCGTACCGGGCAGCTGGTTGCCGCTGGCTTTGATGCTGGGGATTTTTCTCGGCAAGTTCGCCCTCGGCATGAGCTTGGCGCTGCACGCTGAGCTGGCAGGCAGCACCAGCTTTGCAGTCGGCTTCAGCAGCTTTTTCGGCTTGCTCGGCGGCGTCTTCCTTGGCCGCTCACGCAACATCCTGCGCTGCGCCACAATCAAGTGATGATCGCCATCACCGAGCCATCCGGCGCATCCCGCAGCGCATTCGCAACGGCTGCTCGCTGGCTGGCAGGCCAGATCCTGCTCATCAGCGGCGTCGCCCTGGCGTTCTCGGCAGGTCTGGTGCTGGTATTCGATCAGCGCCTCGGGCCGACGCTGGTCTACTGCTTTGCCATCTCGTTCAGCTGCACGGTCTTCATCACCCTGGCGCGCATTGGCGCGGCGCGCTGGGTGCATCGCCATGCGCCGGCATCAGCTGGCCGCAGCAACTGGCCCGGCTGGCCGCTGATGCTGGCCTGCCTGTTGGTCGGAACCTTGCTGGGATACAGCCTTGGCAACGAAATCGGCAACTGGGCAACCGGCTACTCAAACCCGGCACTGCTCGGCATCAACCTGCGCCGGGCCATCAGCATGATGTTGATCTCGCTGCTGCCGGGTCTGGCGCTGACCTTCTATTTTTTTGGCCGT
Source organism: Roseateles toxinivorans (assembly GCA_945898095.1). GTDB lineage: Bacteria > Pseudomonadota > Gammaproteobacteria > Burkholderiales > Burkholderiaceae_C > Paucibacter_A > Paucibacter_A toxinivorans_A. The sequence continues at coordinate 11,426 of CAMDHE010000032.1, forward strand.
GGCCGGCTCGATGCTGCCGAAGCCCGTGCGCAGACTGCGCAGCGGCTGGCGGCCGAGGCTCAGCTGCGCTTGCTGGAGTCACAGCTCGAGCCCCATATGCTGTTCAACACGCTGGCCAATCTGCGCGTCCTGATCAGCATCGATCCGCCGCGCGCGCAGGCCATGCTCGATCAGCTGATCGCCTTCTTGCGCGCCACCTTAAGCGCTTCGCGCAGCGGGCCGCATCCGCTGAGCGAGGAATTCGCCCGCATCGGCGACTATCTGGCGCTGATGCAGGTGCGCATGGGCTTGCGCTTGCGGCCCATGCTCTTGCTGCCGGCCGAACTGGCTGAACAGCCGATGCCGCCACTGCTATTGCAGCCCTTGGTTGAAAATGCGATCAAGCATGGCCTTGAGACTGCCGTGGACGGCGGCGAGTTGCGTGTCAGCGCCAGCATCGACGCTGGCCAACTGCTGCTCGAAGTGTTCAACACAGGCGCCGCCCTGGTTACATCTGCGGCCGCTGACGGCAGCCAATTCGGCCTGCGCCAGGTGCGCGAGCGGCTCGCCGCGCAATACGGGCCAAGCGCGAGCTTGCAGATCGGCCCTGCGCCGGGAAACGGCACCCTCGTCAGCATCCGGCTGCCCCTCGCATGATCAAAGCCACTGCACTGATCGCCGAGGACGAAGCCCTGCTTGCCGAGAACCTGCGCCAGGAGTTGGCCAAGGTCTGGCCTGAACTCGAGATCGTCGCCATGGCATCCCATGGTCAAGCCGCCGTACAGGGCGCGCTGGCCCAGAGGCCCGACATCTGCTTTCTCGACGTCCGCATGCCGGGCCTGAGTGGCCTGGAGGCCGCCGCTGCACTGACTGAGGAATGGCCTGACGATTTGCCATTCCCGCTGCTGGTCTACGTCACGGCCTATGACGAGTACGCGTTGCAGGCGTTCGAACATGCAGCGGTCGACTATGTTCTCAAGCCGGTGCAAGCCGAGCGGCTGGCGCGGACCTGTCAGAGGCTGCAAACTGCGCTGGCAATGCGGCGCGATGCGTCATCGGCCGGGCCGGCGCTGCAAGCCACGGTCGAGCAGCTCAGGCAATTGCTCAGCACGACGGCGCAAAACCCGCCGCCGCTGCGCCTGCTGCAAGCGGGTCTGGGCAACCAGATCGCGATGCTGCCGGTCGAAGAGGTGCTCTATATCGAAGCTGCCGACAAATACCTGCGCGTCATGACTGCAGGCCGTGAGCATCTGCTGCGCATGTCGCTGCGCGAGTTACTGCCGCGGCTCGACGCCCAGCATTTCTGGCAGGTGCATCGCAGCCTGATCGTGCGCGCTGATGCGATTGCTCTTGCGGTGCGCGACGATAGCGGCCGCATCAAACTGCATCTGCATGGCAGCGCCGATGTGCTGACCGTCAGTCGCCTGTATTCGCATCTGTTCAAAAGCATGTAGCCATACCCATCAACCGGAGAACACCATGAACCCGATGGACGAAGAAGCATTGCAGCAGGCCGCCAAAAAGCGCGTCGACCTGAAAATCGGCTTTTACACCCACTTGCTGGTTTTTGTGCTGGTCAACAGTGGCATGTACCTGATGAACAACTTCAGTGGTGGCCAGCGCTGGCACCACTTTCCGCTCTTTGGCTGGGGGCTGGGACTGGCCATTCACGGCATCGTGACCTTCATCTCATTGCAGGGCATGGGCCTGAAGGCCCGCATGCTTGAGCAGGAAATCGAGACGCTGCGGCGGCGCCAGCGATAATTCGGCCCATCCCAGCAACTGTCTGCTCGCGGCCCCAGGCCGGCGCAAGCCCATGTCCAATCCGATTCCCGCGAGCGAAGATCCGCTCAAGCCCAGCAACTTTCTGCGCGCCATCATCGAACGCGACCTCGAGGCCGGCGTTTATGCCGGTCGGCATTTCGCCGGCAAGCCCGGCGACGCGGCCCAGCATGCGGCCGGCCCACTCGATCCGGCGCGGATCCGCACCCGCTTCCCGCCCGAGCCGAACGGCTATCTGCATATCGGTCATGCCAAGAGCATCTGCCTGAATTTCGGCCTGGCGCGCGATTACGGCGGTGTTTGCCATCTGCGCTTCGACGACACCAATCCTGAAAAAGAAGATCAGGAATATGTCGATGCGATCCAGGAGATGGTCGCTTGGCTGGGCTGGAGCTGGGAGACCCAATCAGCCGGCGCAAGCACCTCGCACCTGTTCTTTGCCAGCGATTATTTCGACTTCATGTACCGCGCCGCCGAATACCTGGTCAGCGCTGGCCTGGCTTATGTCGATGAGCAATCCGCCGAGGAAATGCGCGCCAATCGCGGCGACTTCACCACGCCCGGCGTCAACAGCCCTTTCCGCAGCCGCAGCCCGCAGGACAATCTGGCCCGCTTGCGCGAGATGCGCGACGCGCTGCATGCCGACGGTGCGATGGTGCTGCGCGCCAAGATCGACATGGCTGCCGCGAATATCAATCTGCGCGACCCGGCGCTGTACCGCATCCGCCGCGCCACCCACCACAACACAGGCGACCAATGGTGCATCTACCCGATGTACACCTTTGCGCATCCGATCGAGGACGCGCTCGAGCGCATCACGCACAGCGTCTGCACGCTCGAGTTCGAGGATCAGCGGCCGTTCTATGACTGGCTGTTGAACCAATTGGCCGAAGGCGGTCTGCTGGCTCAACCGCTGCCCAAACAATATGAATTCGGCAGGCTGAACCTGACCTATGTCGTGACCAGCAAGCGTAAATTGCGCCAACTGGTTGACGAGGGCCATGTGCAGGGCTGGGACGATCCGCGTCTGCCGACCCTGGTCGGCATGCGCCGGCGCGGCTACACACCGGAAAGCATCCGCGCGATGGTCGAAGCCACTGGCGTCACCAAGAGCAATGCCTGGCTCGATTACTCAGTGCTCGACGGCTGCCTGCGCAGCGATCTCGAAGGCAAGGCCTTGCGCGCTTGCGCCGTGCTTGATCCGCTCAAGCTGAAGCTGACGAACTGGGTCGAGATCTTCGGCGACGCCGCTCATCTGGAAGCCTGCAGCGCTCCGGCGCATCCGCATCTGCCCGAGCTCGGCACAAGACAGTTCACACTCGGCCCCGCAGTCTGGATCGAGCGCGATGACTTTCTGGAATTGCCCACCAAGGGCTTTCAGCGGCTTTATCCAGGCAACAAGACGCGGCTGAAATACGGTTATATCGTCGAATGCACAGGCTGCGAAAAAGACGCCGAAGGCCGGATCACCGCCGTGCTGGCGCACATCATTGCCGACACCAAGAGCGGCACGCCCGGCGCCGATGCGGTCAAGGTCAAGGGCGTCATCACCTGGGTCGGCGTGCATGAAGCATTGGCCGCCGAAGTGCGTCTTTACGACCGTTTGTTCACCGAGCCCCAACCCGAGGCGGGCGGGCGCGACTTCATCGAAACGCTGAACCCGAACAGCAAGAAAATCGTCAGCGCCTGGATTGAGCCGTCAATCGCCAATCTGCCTGCAGACAGCCGCTTGCAGTTCGAGCGCCATGGCTATTTCGTCACCGACCGCATCGACCATGCGGCGGGCAAGCCGGTGTTCAACAAGATCACCGGATTGAGGGACGGCTGGGCCAAATAGGCCGCGGCCGCTTCAACCCAGTTCAGCCCAGCTCGGCCAGGTCGGCCATGCGCCGCACCTTGACCTTGCGGCCTTTGACCTTGCCGTTCGACAGCCGCTTGGCCGCTTCACGCGCGATCTCGCGCGCCACCGCTACATAGCTGTGGAATTCGGTGATGTTGATCTTGCCGATCTGCTCGAAAGTGAAACCGGCCTCGCCGGTCAAGGCGCCGAGGATGTCGCCGGGGCGGATCTTTTCCTTGCGCCCGCCGAGGATCTGCAAGGTTTCCATCGGCGGCTGCATCAGGCCACCCGGCGCGACCTTCAGGTCTTCAAGCTTTTGCCATTCGAAGGCATAGCCCTGCATCTGCTCGATGCGGCCGACCCGGCCCATCTCGTCAAGGCTGGACAAGCTCAATGCCAGCCCTTCAGCACCGGCCCGCCCGGTGCGGCCGATGCGGTGCGTATGCACTTCCATATCGGGCGTCATCTCGACATTGATGACGCATTCGAGCTGGGCGATGTCAAGGCCACGCGCCGCCACATCGGTGGCCACCAGCACCGAACAGCTGCGGTTGGCAAACTGGATCAGCACCTGGTCGCGGTCGCGCTGCTCCAGATCGCCATGCAGGGCCATCGCCACAAAGCCCTGGCTTTGCAGCACTTCGACCAGGTCGCGGCATTGCTGTTTGTTATTGCAAAAAGCGATCGTGCTGACCGGTCGGAAATGACTCAAGAGCTGCGACACCGCATGCAAGCGCTCGCCTTCCTTGACCTCGAAAGCCACCTGCCGAATCTTGGCCGGCGCAGCCAGCGCTGCGGCACTGAGTTTGACTTCCTTGGGCTCACGCATGAACTGCGCGCTGAGCTTGGCAATGCCTTCCGGGTAGGTGGCCGAGAACAGCAGGGTCTGGCGCTTTTTCGGCGCCTGCTTGGCCACGGTGACGATGTCGTCGAAAAACCCCATGTCGAGCATCCGGTCGGCTTCATCGAGCACCAGCGTGTTCAGCTGGCTCAGATTCAGGCTGCCGCGTTCGAGATGGTCCATGATGCGGCCCGGCGTGCCAACGGCAATATGGGCACCAAAGCCAAGGCTGTCCATCTGCGGCTTCATCGGCGTGCCGCCGCACAGCGTCAGGATCTTGATGTTGTCGGCCGCCCGCGCCAGCCGGCGGATTTCCTGCGTCACCTGGTCGGCCAGCTCGCGCGTCGGGCACAACACCAGCGCTTGCACGTCAAAGCGCGAGGCATCGAGACGGTGCAGCAGCGACAGTGCAAAAGCCGCGGTCTTGCCGCTGCCAGTCTGGGCCTGCGCGATCAGATCATGGCCGGCCAATGCCAGCGGCAGGCTTGCCGCCTGGATCGGTGTCATCTGGGTATAGCCGAGCTGAACCAGGTTGGCCTGCGCGGCGGGGCTCAGCGGCAGCTGGGCAAAGGATTGCATATCTGGGGAATTGGTCATCCCTGATTATCCCGAGAATTACTGTTTGCCGAGCGCCTTGATCACCTGGCCGACGAACTGGTTGAAGGCCGGCCCGTTATCGATCCAGCGCATGACGATCAGCAGATCGTTTTCCTGGTCCACATAGATGATTTTCTGGCCATTACCGCGGAAAGTTTGGTCGGCCCGATCAGCCCACCGAAATGGGGTTCTTTGGCACCAAAACTCTGCGGCCAGGGCAAGGCCTGATCGCGCGGTGCCGGGCTGTCATGCGCGGCGACAAAGCGCAAAGCTTCGTCGATTGCCGCTACGTTGATGCCGGACTGCTGCGCTGTGTGCCTCTGCCAGTCGAAGCGCTCGGGGAAAGAAGAGCGGTCTGCCTGACCTGTCGGGCCGCATTGTCGCTGGCCGAGCCTGGCGCTTGCTGGGCAAGGGCCTTGTAGCTGATGTCAGATGGGTGTCTCCACGAAGCCTCGGTTGTGCGTTGCCTGGCTTGATCAACCCAGTGGCTGCGGATGCCAGCCCAGCGTGAGCATCAGCACCGCGAAACCGATGACATAGGCCACGGCCACATGCCAGCCTGCCTTCAGCCAGGAACCAACCGATCGCGCTTGCGGGAACAAGTTGGAGACCGCCACCCCCGCAGTGGAGCCGAACCAGATCATCGAACCGCCAAATCCCACTGCGTAGGCCAGCACGCCCCAGTCGTAGCCGCCTTGCCGCAAGGCCAGGGCGGTCAGCGGGATGTTGTCGAACACCGATGACAGAAAGCCCAGCCCCAGTGTCGACGGCCAGGAAGCCAGGGGCAGGCGGTCCACCGGCATCATCGAAGCACAAAGCACCAGCGACAGCAAAAAGACGCTGCCCCGGATTGATTCGGGCAGCAATCGCCAAGAGGGCTGGCGCCAAAGCGATGTCGTCAGCAAGGCCGCCCACACCGCCATGCCGATGACAGGCCAATCGGCCAGCAGATCGGGCCGGACCAGGTTGCAATAGACATTGGCCAGGATCGCCGACAGCAGGATCACCGCCACGATGGCGAGCCGCGCGCCGTCGAGCAACAGGCCCGGCGGTGCGTCTTTCTCTATCGGTTGCCAAGCATGTTGCTGGCGAGCCGCAAAGTAGCCAAAGAACAGCAAGGCCGGCACAGCGGCGATGTAGGCGTCGAGAACGTGCAATGGCGAAACGCCACCGATCCACAACATCGTCGTGGTGGTGTCGCCAACCACGCTGCCCGAGCCGCCAGCATTGGATGCAGCCACGATGGCCGCCAAAAATCCGATATGCACCTTGCCCTTGTAGAGCGTCATGGCCATGGTGGCACCGATCATCGCGGCCGCGATGTTGTCGAGGAAGGCCGACATGACGAACACGATTACCAGCAGCCAGAAGCCGCCGGTCCAGCCATCGGGTAGATAGCGTGGCAGCAAGGCCGGTACATGGCTCTTTTCGAAGTGATCGGATAACAGCGCAAATCCAACCAGCAGGCCGAACAGGTTGGCAACGACGATCCACTCATGGGTCAGGTGGGCCGTCAGCCCAGCCAGACCCGGGGTGGCGCCAAAGCCGGTGACCAGCAGCTTGTAGAGCGTGATCACGGCCAGTCCACTCACCGCTACCTTGAGCGTGTGGTGGTGAAACAGCGCCACGCCGAGCAGGGTAGTGGCGAAGAACAGGAACTCGAGCGGGATGCCCAACAGGGTGGGCAAAGCAAGGCCAATCGAGGTGCTCATGACAGCGCCTCGTCGATTACTTCAACCCGATGCTTGACCGGCATGGTGATGCCGGTCTGCAGCTGCTGGGCATGAAGCGGTTCAAGCTGCTCGCGATCGTGCAACTGGGTGGCCAGTTCCGGCTGCCGCACCCAATAGCTGGCAGCCGAGCTGCAGCACAATTGGCTTTCGCTGTGCGCCAACTCGTCGCCGAGCAACTGGCAAGCCGGGCAGGTGGCGATACAGAAGCCGCATTTCCCGCAGTTGCGCAGGAAGGCCTGGGCGGCGATTCCATCACGCTTGCCATTGAATTTCGGACTCAGGTTGATTTGCATGACGCGGCTCTCAGGACTGGGTTGCATTCGTAAGTGATCAAGACAATCAAAAGCTGCCGCCGCCGATCTGTTGCGGCAGCCACAGGATGACTTGCGGGAACATGAAGCACAGCACCCCTATGCTCAATTGCATGGCGGCGAACGGTATCACGCCGACGTAGATGCCCTCGATCGTCACACCCTTGGGATGGCTTGAACCCGCTGGACTCGCTGTCCGACAAGGACGGTCACGGCTTCTTCGGGGCGCTCAGCGACTCGGTGATCACCGGACCGACCCTCACCAATGTCAATGACTTTCGCGCCCTTCTGGTCCTGGCCGAAACAACAAAACGGAACTGGAAATGCGCAGAACAAGAAATGCCAAGATCGTCGCAACGCTGGGGCCCGCCAGCTCGAGCCGGGGGACAGTTCAACAGTTGTTCCTGGCCGGTGTCGATGTCTTCGAGCTCAACTTCAGCCATGGCAGCGCGGCCGATCATTGCGAGCGCTTCGACATGCTGCGCGCCATCGAGAGTGAAAACGGCAGGTCGATCGCCATCCTCGCCGACCTGCAAGGGCCAAAGCTGCGCGTGGGCACCTTCGCCGGTGGGAACCTCTGCCACGCAGATCAAGGCTGTCTCAGCCGCCCGCGCGCTTGACGGTCCAGCTGGCTTTGGCTTTGAGCAGCTCGATCACGCGCTCGCAATGGTCGCCCTGGACCTCGATCACGCCGTCCTTGACCGTGCCGCCCGAGCCGCAAGCGGTTTTCAGCTGCTTGCCAAGCTGATTCAAGGCCTCGGCGTCGAGCGGCAGGCCTTTCACCAGGGTCACGCCCTTGCCATTGCGGCCCTTGGTTTCGCGCGAAACACGCACGATGCCGTCACCTGCCGGGATCAGCTGTTTGCGACAGCTGCAGGCCGCTACCGCCTTGCGGCAGACCGGGCACATGCGGCCGGCATCGGTTGAATAAACCAGCCCGCCCGGGCTTGCTTTGTTCTTCATGCAGTCACGCCGAAAATTGTTTGTTGCAGCAAGGCCGGCGAGTTGATCGCGCGGACCTGCAGATAGGTCTGCTCGGCCTCAGGATAGCGCCGGCGCAGGTAATGCAGCCATTGTTTCAGACGCCCGGCTTGATGTTTGACCGGCATATGCACCAGCACCAGGTCCCAGAACTGCTGCATCAAGGGCAACAGCTGCGCCCAGGCCAGCGGTGCCGCGCCAGCGCTGATCGCCAGCGCCAGACCCGGATCGGCGACCATGCCGCGACCCAGCATCAAGGCGCTGCAACCCGATTGCGCAAGGCAGGCTTTGGCGTCAGCGGCGGTCCAGACCTCGCCATTGGCAACGACGTTCACCGCCACGGCTTCGCGCACTTCACTGATGCGGTCCCAATAGGCCGGCGGCTTGTAGCCATCGGCCTTGGTGCGGGCATGCACGACCAATTCGTCAGCCCCTGAATCGACCATCGCCTGCGCGCATTCGAGCGTGCGCGAACCGTCCATATAGCCCAGCCGCATCTTGGCTGACAAGGGCATGCCGGGCGGCATCGCGCGGCGCACTGCGGCGACGATGGTGGCGATCAATTCGGGCTCGTCGAGCAGCACTGCGCCACCGCGATGCCGGTTCACGCTCTTGGCCGGGCAACCAAAGTTCAAATCGATGCCGGCCGGTCCCAGCGCCGCCAGCTTGGCCGCGTTCTCGGCCATGCAGACGGGGTCAGAGCCGAGCAGTTGGGCCCGCACCGGAACGCCGGCCGGGGTCATGCCGCCGCTGAGCAACTCGGGCACGATGCGGGTAAAGACCCGGTTCGGCATCAAGGTGTCGGTGACGCGGATGAACTCGGAAACGCAGCGGTCGATGCCGCCGACGCGGGTCAATACATCGCGCAGCATATGGTCGAGCAGACCTTCCATCGGCGCCAGCAGGATCATGGCTTTGCCTCGGCGGCGAGCAGATCCTGCTGCGTCAGGTAGAGCCGCAGGTCGAACTCGAGCTGGCCGTAGGCCGGCTCCATATGGCTACAAAGCTGGTAGAAGGCCTTGTTGTGGTCGGGCTCCTTCAGATGCGCGAGTTCATGCACGACGATCATCTTCAGGAATTCGGCCGGCGCCTCCCTGAACAAGCTGGCGACGCGGATTTCGCGCTTGGACTTCAGCTTGGCGCCCTGCACCCGCGAGCTGCGCGTATGCGTGCCCAGCGCATGCTGGATGATTTTCAGCTTGGCGTCGAAGCAGACCTTGGACAGCGGCTCGGCATTGCGCAGATAGCGGTTCTTCAATGCCAGCGTGTAGTCGAACAAGGCCTTGTCGCTGCGCACTTCATGGCCCAGCGGATAACGCTTGGCCAGGGTCTCACCCAGGCGTCCGCTGGCGATCAGCTCGCGCACTTGCGCCAGCAGTTCGGGCGGGTAGCCGGTCAGGTATTTCAGCTCGATCACGCAGGCAGACTCATCAGCAGGCAAAAAGTCGCCAAGCATAGCGGCATGATGTCGCATGTTGCCAACCGACCCGACTCAGCGCTTCCAGATCACCGTCGAGGGCCAACCGGGATGCTTCCGGGCAGGCGCCGGTCAGACCTTGCTGCAGGCCGCCCTGCAAGCCGGCGCCGGCTTGAGCAGTTCATGCCGCAATGGCAGCTGCCGCGCCTGCATTTGCAAGTTGCTGACAGGCCGGATTGAATACCTGATCGAATGGCCGGGCTTGAGCCGCGAGGAAAAGCAGGAAGGCTGGATCCTGCCCTGCGTGGCGCTGCCGCGCAGCGACATCCTGCTGCAGCGGCCGCAACTGGCCGGATAATCGCCGCAACTCGCAGCTCTGGTCCCTCCATGCATCGAACCATCTTCACCACGCCGATTGTCAATACCGCGCTGCGCGCCTTGTCGCTGGCTGTCCTGAAACTGGCCGGATGGAAAGTCGAAGGCAGCCTGCCCGCCGAGCAGGGCAAATGCGTGCTGATCGCCGCACCGCATACCAGCAACTGGGACCTGCCTTACACCTTGATGGTGGCTTTCGCGCTGCAACTGAACATCTACTGGATGGGCAAGAGCCAGATTTTTCGTTGGCCCTTTGGCGGCCTGATGCGCTGGCTCGGCGGCATATCGGTCGACCGCGAACAGGCGAGCAATCTGGTGGCAGCCTCGGCTGCGGCCCTGGCAGCGGCCGATGGCCCGGTGCAACTGGTCGTGCCACCCGAAGGCACGCGCAGCAAGACCCGCTACTGGAAGACCGGTTTTTACTGGATCGCACATGCGGCCAAAGTGCCGATCGTGATGGCTTATATGGACTACCCGCGCAAGCTCAGCGGCCTGGGCCCGGTGTTCATGCCGACCGGTGATGTCGAAGCCGACATGGCGGCGATCAAGGCCTACTACTCGCAATACAAAGGCAAGAACTGGCAACAGTTCGACCATCAATGAGCGACCCCTTGCATGGTCTGACGCTGGAGGCGATCGTGACTGCGCTGGCCGATTATTTCGGCTGGGAAGAACTGGGGCAGCGGATCGAAATCCGCTGCTTCCAGAGTGACCCGAGCGTTGCATCGAGCCTCAAGTTCCTGCGCAAGACCCCCTGGGCCCGCGCCAAGGTCGAAGGCCTTTACCTGTTCATGCTGCGCGAGCAGGCCCGCCAGCAGCGCTGATCAGCGCCTGAATTCAGGCAGTTCGATCTTGACCTCGAGTACTTCGAGGTTGTCCTGCCGCTCGACATGAACTTTCAGGTCTTCAGGGTTGATCGACACATATTTCGAAATCACCGCCAGCAACTCGCGCTGCAGTTGCGGCAGATAGTCGGGGCTGGGGCTGCGGCCATTGCGCTCATGCGCGAGGATCAGTTGCAAGCGCTCCTTGGCGACATTGGCCGAGCTCTTCTTCTGGCCCAGGAAAAAATCAAGAAATCCCATCTCGTTCCCCTCACCTGCCGCCGAACAGGCGCTTGAAGAGACTGGGCTTGACCGCTTCGATGAAGCGCATCGGCCGCTCTTCGCCGAGGAAACGAAGCACCACGTCTTTGTAGGCCTCCGAGACATCGCTGCCCTGCATATGAATCGCCGGATTGCCCTGGTTGGATGCCTGCAGCACCACTTCGGATTCGGGAATCACACCGATCAGCGGCGTGCGCAGAATCTCGTTGATGTCATCCAGCGACAGCATCTGCCCGCCCTCGACACGGTTCGGGTTGTAGCGGGTGATCAGCAGATGCTCCTTGATCGGCTCCTTGCCTTCGATCGCACGCTTCGTCTTGCTGTTGAGCATGCCGAGAATTCGATCCGAATCGCGTACCGAAGAGACTTCCGGATTGGTCACGACCAGCGCTTCGTCGGCGAAATGCATCGCCATCAAGGCACCGGTCTCGATGCCGGCGGGCGAATCGCAGATGATGAACTCGAAGTCCATGGCCTTGAGTTCCTCGAGCACCCGCTCGACGCCAGCATGGGTCAGCGCATCCTTGTCGCGGCTTTGTGAAGCGGCAAGGATGTAGAGCTTGTCGAGTTGCTTGTCACGGATCAGGGCCTGGCTCAGCTTGATCTCCTCGTTGATCACATTGATCAGGTCATAGACCACCCGACGCTCGCAACCCATGATCAGGTCCAGATTGCGCAGGCCGACGTCAAAGTCGATCACGCAGGTCTTGTGGCCCAGCAAGGCCAGGCCGGTTGCAAAGCTGGCGCTGGTGGTCGTCTTGCCGACGCCTCCCTTGCCCGATGTCACCACAACGATTTTCGTCATCGAATCAAATCCTTCTTTTCAATCGAACAGCGGATGGCCGGCCGATGGCCAGCCCTGGGGGGTTTCACTTCAAAGCTTCAGGGCTTCAATCAACAGCTTTTCGCCGTCGAGCCTGACCTGGGCCGACTTGCCGAAAATCTGCGCAGGCAGCGCAGTCTCGGCAGTGCGGTAAATGCCGGCGATGGCGACCAGTTCGGCCTCCATGCTTGAGGCAAAAATGCGCGCCTCGGCATTGCCACGCGCGCCGGCAATGGCCTTGCCACGCAGCGGCGCATAGACATGGATATTGCCATCGGCGATCACCTCGGCACCATGATTGACCAAGGCCAGCACGATCAGATCGGCGTCCTTGGCATAGACCTGCTGGCCTGAGCGCAAGGGTTTGTCGATGATCATCGTTCTGGCGACTACCGGAACTTCCACGCTGGCCTGAACCACGGGCGGGCTGCGCGGCGCTTCTGGTCGGGAAGGCGCATCGGTCTGCGGCGCGGCGGCCAAGCCGAGGGCGATCGCTTGCTCCAGTTCGGCCGGGTTGGCACCGAGCACCGCGACCGGTTGCATCCGGTAGGCGCGCAACAACAAGATGACCGCGGCCAGATCGACATCGGCGACCCACTCGACCAGAGTCAGCTGTCCCGACTCGATGCTGACCGGCGCTGCCGCTGCCGGCCTTGCCATTTGTGTCAAATCGATCAACACCGGGTCATGGTTGAAGACCTCGGGCGTATCGCCCAGCTTGCGGCTCAATTGACCGGCCAGATCGGCCAGATCGGCAGATTTCAAGATGACTGCCAGCAGGCTCAGAGAACTTTCTTTCAACTCGAAACCATCGTCGGACTTCTGCGCTGAACGCCCTGTTTGTGCCTGAATCATCGCTGCTGTCATTGTGCAAAAGTCGGCCATCTTAGCCGCCGGGCTCTTGAACTGAATTGGGACGGGAGTTGACTCCCGCAAATTCTCGAGTTAGCAACGAATGACGGACTGCGCCAAGTCGCGACAGCTGTTTCAGGCTTGAAACAGCTCTTTCTGACCTTGACTTATCCCCCTTTTCGATCGCCGTCAAGTCCTTTGAGAAAAAACAATTCGGGGCCCCGGAACTATTTCGCGCATCGGGCTAAGTCGTTGATTCATATGAAGCACCTCGACATGCCTAGAAAAGAGGCAGATTAAGCTGGAGCGCCAATCTGCAAGGCTTTGGCGCAGGCCCCAAGCCCTTGTCCACAAAGTTATCCACAGATGCAGTGGATAGCTTTTGATTTTATTAAAATCAATGACTTAGCCGTCTTTTTTCATGTTTTTTTCAGCTTTGATCGCTAAATGAGGCTTGTCAAATCCAGCTCTGGATCGATCGCCCGAACCTCGGCTGCCGGCAGCGGTTACAGTAAACCCAATTTCGCGCACCGCGAATACCTTGCAGGAGCACGGCTTTGGCTACACCCAACTACTCATATGAAAAGCGCCAACGTGAATTGGCCAAGAAGCGCAAAACCGAAGAAAAGCGTCAGCGCAAGGTCAACAAGCCCGAGGGCGAAGTAGAGGGCGCGGAAGGCGCCGAGCCTGCCGAGGGTGAGGCTCCTGTCGAAGGCACAGCGCCTCCCCCCGCCGCCTGAAGCAATCTGCTGTCCTGAGACAAGCGCGTTCGTCGACATCGCTGCGATCCGGCTGATTCGACTGCACCGTTCAGCAGCGGGCCTGAGATAATGCGGATCCCGGCGCGCTGCCGAGGCCGCAAAGATCACATGACCCGCAAGCTTTTCGTCACCACCGCCCTGCCCTACGCCAACGCCAATTTCCATATTGGCCACATCATGGAATACACCCAGGCTGACATCTGGGTGCGCTTTCAGCGCATGCTTGGGCAGCAGGTGCATTTCGTCTGCGCCGACGATGCCCATGGCGCACCGATCATGATTGCCGCTGAAAAAGTCGGCAAGACGCCGCAACAATTCGTTGCCGACATTGCGTCCGGGCGCAAAGCCTATCTCGACGGCTTCCATATCGCTTTCGACAACTGGCATTCGACCGATGGGGTCGAGAATCACCAACTGTCGCAGGACATCTATCGGGCGCTGCGCCGCAATGAGCTGATCGAAATCAAGTCGGTCGAACAGTTCTTCGACCCTGAAAAACAGATGTTCCTGCCTGACCGCTTCATCAAGGGTGAATGCCCGAAATGCGGCGCCAAGGATCAATACGGTGATAGCTGCGAAGCCTGCGGTGCCGTCTATACGCCGACCGAGCTGAAACAGCCTTTCTCGGTGCTGACCGGCGCCACGCCGGTGCTGAAGAGTTCGGAACATTATTTCTTCCGCCTCAGCGACACCCGCTGCATTACCTTCCTGGAAGAATGGACGCAAACGCCTGGCCGTTTGCAGCCCGAGGTGTTCAACAAGATCAAGGAATGGTTTGCCAAGGACGAAGACGGCAAAGGCGGGTTGGGCGACTGGGACATCAGCCGCGATGCGCCCTATTTCGGCATTGAAATTCCCGACGCGCCGGGCAAATATTTCTATGTCTGGCTGGATGCGCCGATCGGCTATCTGGCTTCGCTGAAGAACTACTTCGACAAGGGCGCGGCGGCGGCCAATGGCGAGCCGCGGAGCTTTGAAGAATTCCTTGCTGATGACAGCGTCGAGCAGATTCACTTCATCGGCAAGGACATCACTTATTTCCACACGTTGTTCTGGCCGGCGATGCTGCATTTCAGCGGCCGCAAGACGCCCAACCATGTCTTCGTCCACGGCTTCGTGACCGTCAACAACGGCGAGAAGATGAGCAAGAGCCGCGGCAACGGCCTGGATCCGCTCAAGTATCTGGGCCTGGGACTGAACGCCGAATGGCTGCGCTATTACCTGGCTGCCAAGCTGAACGGCAAGGTCGAAGACATCGAATTCAATGCCGACGATTTCACGGCCAGGGTGAACAGCGACCTGGTCGGCAAGTACATCAATATCGCAGCCCGCGCCGCAGGCTTTTTGAGCAAGCGTTTCGACGGCCGTTTGTCGGGCGATCTCGGCGTCGAAGGCAGGCAATTGCTGGATGCCATGCGGGCCCAGGCGCCGCTGATTGTCGAGTTGTACGAGGAACGTGAATTCGGCAAGGCCTTGCGCGAAACGATGGTGCTGGCAGACCGGGTGAATGCCTATGTCGACCAGCACAAGCCCTGGGAATTGGCCAAGCAGGAGGGCGCGGAGGCGGTGCTGCACGATGTCTGCAGCGTCTGCATCGAGGCGTTTCGCCTGCTGACGATTTATCTGAAGCCGGTGCTGCCGGCATTGGCAGGCAAGGTCGAGAGTTTTTTGCGTATCGCGCCGCTGCAGTTCGCTGACGCCGCGCGTGCGCTCGGTGCCCACCAGATCGGCGCCTACGAGCATTTGATGCAGCGCGTCGACGCCAAACTGCTCGATCAGTTGTTTGAGCCGCCCGCCGTGGAAAAAATCAGCCCGGGCGGGGAAGACCTGGCCGCCGAGATCAAGATCGACGATTTCACCAAAGTCGACCTGCGCATCGCGAAAATCGTTGCTGCCGAGGCGGT
This sequence comes from Roseateles toxinivorans, assembly GCA_945898095.1. Lineage (GTDB taxonomy): Bacteria > Pseudomonadota > Gammaproteobacteria > Burkholderiales > Burkholderiaceae_C > Paucibacter_A > Paucibacter_A toxinivorans_A. The sequence continues at coordinate 26,728 of CAMDHE010000032.1, forward strand.
TGAAGGTTCTGACAAACTGCTGCGGCTGACGCTCGATGCCGGCGAGGGCCGGCTGCGCAATGTCTTCAGCGGCATCAAGACTGCTTATGCGCCGGCCGATCTGGTCGGAAAGCTGACCTTGCTGGTGGCCAACCTGGCACCACGCAAGATGAAGTTCGGCATCAGCGAAGGCATGGTGCTGGCTGCCAGCCATGCGGATGAAAAGGCCAATCCTGGCATCTACCTGCTCGAGCCCTTCCCGGGTGCCCAGCCGGGCATGAGGGTGCGCTAAACTGCACATTTTTGAAAAGCCCTTATGCCGTTGTTCTGGAAAGCCTATAAATCCGACACCAGCGATTTGATCGATTCGCTGAAAGCCAGCAAACCGACGCTGGAACAGGAGCAGCGCGCCGGAATGGCCCTGCTCTGGAACAAGCAAGTTGATCGCGAAGCCCAAGCCAGTTTCAAGGCCGCCCAGGTGAAACAGCAGGCTTACGTCTACCACTCCGGCTCCAAGTGAACCCAGCGGGGTGAACGAAGGGGCTGCCAGCATGACTGCCCTGCCTGCTTTGCATCCGGGAGCGGGCGCTGTGCCGGGCCTGCCCGAAACGGTCGACTCGGTCGCCGTTGCAAGGCTTTATGGCGAGCCGCTGTTCCAGATGCCGCTCGATCTGTACATCCCGCCGGATGCGCTGGAGATTTTTCTCGAGGCATTCCAGGGACCGCTCGATCTGCTGCTCTACCTGATCCGGCGCCAGAACTTCAATATTCTCGACATACCGCTGGCCGATGTGACGCGCCAGTACCTCAGCTATGTCGAACAGATCCGGCGTCACAACCTCGAGCTCGCCAGCGAATATCTGTTGATGGCAGCAATGCTGATCGAGATCAAGTCGCGCATGTTGCTGCCGCCGAAGAAGAGCGCCGAGGGCACCGAGCCCGAGGATCCGCGCGCCGAACTGGTGCGCCGCTTGCTCGAATATGAACAGATCAAGCTCGCTGCCGCCCGCCTTGATGCCCAGCCGCTGCTCGGCCGGGATTTTCTCGGCGCTCAGGTGCATGTCGAGCAGTCGCTGCAGCTGAGCTACCCGGACGTCGAACCGCATGAACTGCGCGATGCCTGGATCGACATCCTGCAACGCGCCAAGCTGGTCCAGCACCACCGGATCAGCCGTGAGCAACTGTCGGTGCGCGAGCATATGAGCATCGTGCTGCGGCGCCTGCAAGGGCAGCGCTTCGTGATGTTCGAGCAATTGTTCGACCCCAGCCGCGGCCAGCAGGTGTTGGTGGTGACCTTCATCGCCATGCTGGAACTGGCGCGCGAGCGCTTGCTGGAGGTCACCCAGGCCGAGGCCTTTGCGCCCATCTATGTGCGCCTGGGCTATCAGCCCAGCTGAAGCCGAATCAAGGGGCGGCTGATTTGCCTTGCGCCAGTTGCCCGACCGCCAGCACCGCCTGGGTGCGCGTGCTGACGCCCAGCAACTTCAGCACGGCAGCGACATGGTCCTTGACGGTATCCACCGCAATATCGAGCTCGCGCGCAATGATCTTGTTCGGCTTGCCTTGCAGCAGCAGCGCCAGCACTGCGTTCTGCCGGGGCGTCAAGCCTGGCAGGACGGGCTTGGCCGGTGCGGGCGTGGCCTGCTGCGGCAGGAAGCCGAGCGGCGGCACATAGATGCCCCCCGCCAGCACCAGTTGCAAGGCTTCGGTCAACAATTCGGTGCCGCTACGCTTGGGCACAAAACCCATCGCGCCATGGTCGATGGCACGCATCACATCGGCGGCCTGTTCCGAAGCTGAAATCACCACGATCGGCAAGGCCGGGTAATCAGCATGAAATTCGTCCAGCAGGTCGAAACCGCTGACCTCACCCAGGTGCAGATCGAGCAGCACCAGATCGAGATCGGTTTGGCTTTTCAACGCTGCCCTGGCTGCTTCGGCATGGTCGACTGCAATCACCGAAACCAATTCACCGAGCGCCTCGATCACATGTCTCAAGGCCGCCAGGATCAGCGGATGGTCATCGATCAACAATACTTTCATGGCCGAGCCTCCCGGCGCCAGAATGCGCCCAGCCCATGATGTGGTCAACGGTATTGGCGCGTCAATGACTCAGCCACGCAGGCCGGTTTGCTTTTGCCCTCAATTTCGACCGTAACCTCGATAGAGAGCTGCACGCCACCTTCGATCACGTCGAAATTCAAGAGCTTGAAACGACCGCGCAGCCGGCTGTTGACCGGCACCGGCGCCGGAAAACGCACCTTGTTGAGCCCGTAGTTGATGCCCATTCGCGTCTCGGCGACCTTGAAGCCGGTGTCGAAAAAAACCGGCAACAGACTCAGCGTCAAAAAACCATGTGCGATCGTGCCGCCGAAGGGCCCGGCTGCGGCCCGCTCAGGTGAGGTGTGGATCCATTGCTGATCATCGGTCGCATCGGCAAAACGCTGGATGCGCGCCTGATCGACCAGCAGCCAGTCGCTCAGGCCGACTTCTTGCCCCACCAGGCCAGCCAATTCGGTCAACCGTTCGAATTCACGCATTTGAGTTCCAGTTTTGCAGTCTTGAAAATGAGGCATTCTGGCCGCTTTTGCCAAAGCAATCGGTGCAGTGCGGCGTTTCTTCGCCCGGCAAAGCGTAGGGTAAACCGGACTTCTTGCTGCCGCGCCGAGGCGTCATACTCAGTCGGTGGAAAAGCCTTTTGTCTGTTCTCAAGCGGCCGTCACCATGAATGGCACAACTTGTGCTTGCATCATCGGGACAACAAGGTAATTCATCATTCCCATCACCATTCAGGAGAAGTTTCATGCGAGGAAATTTACCCAATCATCCGGCCATCTGCCGCTGGGCCATGACAGTTGCAGTCACTGCAGCCATCGGACTATCCCCCGCTGCGTTCGCACGCGACCTTGTGGTGGCACTCAAGACCGAGCCGACTTCGATGGATCCGCAGTACCACTCGCTCACGCCCAATATCCAGTTGTCGCAGACGCTGTTTGAAGGTCTGGTTTGTGCCGGTCCGGAACTCAGCATCAAACCCTGCCTGGCCGAATCCTGGTCTTCGAAGGGCAAGGTCTGGACCTTCAATCTGCGCCCTGGCGTGAAGTTTTCTGACGGCTCGCCGATGACGGCCGCCGATGTGGTCTTCACCTTCGACCGGGTGTCCAAGGTCCCGAACAGCCCATCGTCATTCAAGATCTACCTCCAGCAAGTTGACAAAGTCGAGGCGGTCGACCCGCTGACGGTGCGCATCACCACGGCAGTCCCTTACCCGCTGCTGGCCGTCAATATGGTGGGTCTGCCCATCATGTCGGCCAAGGCAATGGCCGGTCCTCTCCCTGAAGGCAAGTCAACCACCGAACTCAATGGCGGCCTCGGCCTGATCGGCGCAGGCCCCTACCGGTTTGTTTCCTGGAAACGTGGCGTCGAGGTCGTCTTCGAGCGCAACCCACATTACTGGGGCCGCACACCGGACTGGGACAAGGTCATTTACCGGCCCATCAGCAACCCTGCCGCGCGCGTCGCGGCCCTGCTCTCCGGGGATGTCGATCTGGTGGAGGATCCACCAACCGATGTGCTCGAACGCCTGCAAAAAGACCCCAAGCTGACGGTGGTGACCAAGGCGTCGAGCCGCATCATCTATGTGGCGCTGGACCAGTTTGGCGAACAGACGCCCGGCATCGAGGGCACCAAGGGCAAGAATCCGCTGCTCGACAAACGCGTGCGTGAAGCCCTGTCGCTGGGTCTGGACCGACATGCCCTGGTGGCGCGCATCATGGGCGGCGTCGGTACTCCTGCCGGACAGTTGCTGCCTTACCCGATGGCCGGCGCGAGCAAGAATCTGGCGATGGCACCGAAAGTCGACACCGAAAAGGCCAAGGCCCTGCTCAAGGAGGCGGGCTACCCGGATGGTTTCACGATCGTCCTGGGCACCCCGAATGGCCGCTACATCAATGACATCAAGGTCGCGCAGACGATTGCCGCCATGTGGACCCGTATCGGCGTGAAGACCAGCATAGATGCGAATGCGCCGGCTGTCTTCTTCAAGAATCGCGACTCGCATTCCTACAGCGCCTATATGGCTGGCTGGGGCACGGCGACCGGCGAAATGTCCAACACCTTGAACTCGCTGTTGGTGACGCCCAACAAGGACAAAGGGCAAGGCACGACCAACCGCAGTCGCTATTCCAATTCCGAGATGGACAAGCTGGTGGCCGAGTCAGCCACCTTGATGGAAGACGGCCCGCGCGCTGCGGCTCTGGCCAAAGCCAGCGAGGTGGCCATGGCTGATTTCGCCATGCTGCCGATCCACTTCGAACATTCGGTGTGGGCGATGAAAAAGGGCATCACTTTCGATGGCCGAGCCGACCAGCAGACCATGGTGCAGCATGTCACCCTGGTCAAATGAGCTGATCCTGATTCGCGGCTGAACCCAACTTCCTGAGACTCTTTACGCCGTCTTGATGGTGGACCGCTGATGCTTGCCTTTCTCATTCGCCGCCTGTTGCAGGCCCTGCTGGTGATGGCCGTGATGTCGGGGCTGGTTTTTGTCGGTCTGTATGTGGTTGGCGATCCGGTCTCGATGATGGCCAGCCCCGAGGCTACCGAACTCGATCGCGACGCGATTCGCGTCAACTTCGGTCTGGACAAACCCTTGTGGGTGCAATACGGCGTCTTCATGGCGCACGCGGCACAGTTCGATTTCGGCAAGAGCTTCCTCACCGGCCAGTCGGCCATGGGACTGATTCTGGAGCGCATGCCGGCGACGCTGGAACTGGCCGTCATCTCGATAAGCTTGGCCGCCCTGATCGGTGTGCCGCTGGGCATCTGGGCCGGCCTGAAACCGCAGGCGCTGAGCACGCGCGGCATCATGACCGGTTCAGTGCTGGGATTTTCACTGCCCAGTTTCTGGGTCGGCCTGATGCTCATCATGGTGTTTGCCGTCTACCTGGGCTGGCTGCCCTCAGGCGGTCGCGGCCAGACCATCTGGCTCGGCAGGCTGGACCTGAGTTTTCTCACCATGGATGGCTTGCAGCATCTGATCTTGCCTGCCTGCACCATCGCGATGGCCAAGGGCGCGTTGATCATCCGCGTCACCCGTGCCGCGACGCGCGAAGCCTTGCCGATGGACTACATCAAGTTCGCTCGCGCCAAAGGACTAGCCTGGAGCCGCATCCTGCGCGTGCATCTGCTCAAGAACATCATGATCCCCATCGTCACCGTCCTGGGTCTGGAGTTTGGCCAGGTCGTGGCATTTGCGGTGGTGACCGAAACCATCTTTGCCTGGCCGGGCATGGGCAAGTTGCTGCTCGACTCGATCATCACGCTGGACCGGCCGGTGGTCGTGGCCTATCTGATCCTGATCGTGTTCTTTCTGGTCATGCTCAACCTCGCGACCGACATCCTCTACTCGGTGCTCGACCCGCGCGTGCGTCTGCAGGCAGCCAAAGCATGAACGTGACCCCCAATCCCTTGCCCGAGCCTGCCTTGCTACCCCGGCCCGAAACTCCCGGGCAGCGCCTGAGACGCGAATTCGTTGCCAGCAAACTGGCCCTGTTCGGCCTGGCCTTGCTGCTGCTGGCGGTCGGCCTGGCGCTGTTCGCTTCTGCGATCTCGCCGCAGAACCCTTATGACATCGGCAAGCTGGATATTTTCGATTCCAAGTTGCCACCCGGCAGCCAGAATTCGGCCGGCACCTTCACCTATTGGCTGGGTACCGACAGCCAGGCGCGCGACCTGCTGTCGGCAATTTTCTACGGCCTGCGAACCAGCCTGATGGTGGGCGGCATTTCAGTCGGCGCGGCTCTGGCCATCGGCAGCATTGCCGGGCTGACGGCGGCCTACTTTGGCGGCTGGATCGATGCGCTGGTGATGCGCATCGTCGACATCCAGTTGTCCTTTCCGGCCATCCTGGTGGCCTTGATTTTGCTGGCCATTCTGGGCAAGGGCGTGGACAAGGTCATCATCGCGCTGATCATCGTGCAATGGGCTTATTTCGCCCGCGCGGCGCGCGGCGCCGCCTTGGTCGAGCGGGCCAAGGAATATGTGGAGGCCGCGCAATGCATGGCGCTGGGCGCGCCGCGCATCCTGCTGCGCCATATGCTGCCCAACTGCCTGCCGCCCTTGATCGTGATCGCCACCATCGACCTGGCTCATGCGATTGCGCTGGAATCGACCCTGTCCTTCCTCGGTGTCGGCGTGCCGGTCACCGAGCCTTCGCTGGGCATGCTGATTGCCAATGGCTTTGAATTCATGCTGTCAGGCGACTACTGGATTTCCTTCTTCCCCGGCATTGCCCTGGCCCTGGCCATCATCGGCATCAACCTGGTGGGTGACCATTTGCGCGACATCCTCAACCCGCACAGTGTCCATTAGCCGATGAATGATTCACTGAATTTGTCGGCCCCGCCTGACCCCGCCGCGCTGCCGGTGCTGGAGGTCGAGGGGCTGCAAACCCATTTTTTCACCCATGGCGGTGTGGTGAAGGCCGTTGACGGTGTCGACCTGCAGGTGCGGGCGGGCGAGATCCTGGGCCTGGTCGGCGAATCCGGTTCGGGCAAGAGCATCACCGGCTTTTCGATCATCGGCTTGATCGATGCGCCGGGCCGTATCGTGGGCGGGAAGATCCGCTATCTTGGCGAAGAGTTGGTGGGGCAAGCTGAGTCGCGTCTGCAGCAATTGCGCGGCAAGGAAATCGCCATGATCTTCCAGGACCCGATGATGACGCTGAACCCGGTCCTGCGGGTTGACACGCAGATGGTTGAAGCGATCCATGCCCATGAGAAGGTCAGTGCTGCGGCGGCTCGCGCCCGTGCGCAGGACGCCTTGACCATGGTCGGTATGGCGTCGCCGACCGAGCGCCTGCTGGCCTATCCGCATCAGCTGTCCGGCGGCATGCGCCAGCGCGTTGCCATCGCCATTGCGATGCTCAACCGCCCCAAGCTGATCATTGCCGACGAACCGACGACGGCGCTCGATGTCACCATCCAGGCGCAGATCCTGTACGAAGTGCAAAAGCTCTGCCGTGAAACCGGTACCGCGATGATCTGGATCACGCATGATCTGGCCGTAGTCTCGGGACTGGCCGACCGGATTGCGGTGATGTATGCCGGGCGCATCGTCGAAAGCGGCGTCACGGCTGATGTCGTGCACCGACCCGCACACCCCTACACGCAGGGGCTGATCAACTCCATTCCGACCCGCGCAAGCCATGGCCGCCCGCTGCAGCAGATTCCCGGCATGACGCCCTCGATGCTGCATTTGCCGCCAGGTTGTGCATTCAGGCCGCGCTGCAATCGCGCCAGCCCGAGCTGCCTGGATATGCCGCTGCCGGTCGCAATGCCTGGCGCCAGAAACGTGCGTTGCTGGCACGCGGCGGTCTGATGGAAACCCCAACCATGGCAGCCACCAACAGCCTGCTGCAACTGCGCGGCATCGGCAAGAACTTTGTGCAACCGGTCGATCTGGCAGGACAGATCGCAAACCTGCTGGGTGCGCGCAACACCCCCTCGGTGGTACAGGCGGTTGCCGGCGTGAACCTGGACATCCAGGCCGGCGAAGTCATCGGCCTGGTGGGCGAATCGGGCTGCGGGAAATCGACGCTGGGCCGCGTCATTGCCGGGATCAATCCGCCGACTGCAGGCCAGCTCAGCTACAAGGGCAAGAGCCTTGAGGGAATGAGCGCCGACGAGCGCCGCGCCTATGGGCTGGGCGTGCAGATGATTTTCCAGAACCCGATGGCTTCGCTCAATCCGCGCATGAATGTGCTCGACATCATCGGCGAGGCGCCGGTGGTGCATGGCTTGGTGACCAAAGCTGGCAAGGCCGACTATGTGGCCGGACTGATGCGCCAGGTCGGCCTCGACCCCGACTACGGTCAACGCTATCCACACCAGTTTTCCGGCGGTCAACGCCAACGCATCGGCATTGCACGTGCGCTGGCGCTCAAGCCGCAGCTGATCGTTTGCGATGAAGCGGTGGCCGCACTCGATATGTCGATCCAGGCGCAAGTGCTCAACCTCTTTCTGGAATTGCGCCGCAGCCTTGATCTGACCTATCTGTTCATCAGCCACAACCTGGGCGTGGTGGGCCATATCTCGGACCGCGTGGTCATCATGTACCTGGGTCGGATCGTCGAGGTGGCGCTGACCGAAGTCATCTTCACCCAGCCCAACCATCCCTATACCCAGGCGCTCTTGTCAGAGCTGCCGAGCATCGACGCGCGGCGCCGCGACTATCTCCCGATCAAGGGCGAGTTGCCTTCACCGCTGCGGCCGCCTACGGGCTGCGCTTTTCACCCGCGCTGCCCGCATGCCATGCCGCAATGCCGGACTGACATGCCGTTGCTGCGAACGCTGGCCACCGGGCATACCAGTGCTTGTCACCTCAACGATGCGGCCCTGCCGCTTGCCAACTGATGTACAAGCGCAAGCCCAACGCCGGCTTCGAGGCCTTGCAGAGCGCCTTGCGCGGTATTTCTGCTCAAATCGACATTGACGTCAAAACCCGAATCAACCGCTTAGCAAAAGGTCCTGCACCATGAGTCTGATCGCCGCCATCGAAGACAACCACCAGGAATTCATCGCCTTACGCCGGGATATTCACGCCCATCCCGAACTGGCCTTCCAAGAAAACCGTACCTCCGACCTGGTCGCTGAAAGGCTGGCCGCATGGGGTATTGAAGTACACCGCGGCCTGGGCAAGACCGGTGTGGTCGGCGTGCTGCGTGGCAGCCGACTGGCCGCGACCGGCAAGCCGCTCTCGATTGCCTTGCGCGCCGACATGGACGCCTTACCGATGCCCGAACACAACCGCTTTGCCCATGCTTCGCAAAACCCCGGCCGCATGCATGCTTGCGGCCATGACGGCCATACCGCGATGCTGCTCGGCGCCGCCAAATATCTGGCGACCCATCGCGACTTCGACGGCATCGTCAACTTCATCTTCCAGCCGGCCGAAGAAGGCGGCAACGCCGGCGCCCGCGCGATGATCGAAGACGGGTTGTTCGATAAATTCCCTTGCGACGAGATCTACGGCATCCACAATATGCCGGGTTCGGCGGTCGGTCATTTCGGTTTCCGCAAAGGGCCGACCATGGCCTCGAGCAACCGCTTCGACATCATCGTGCGCGGCACCGGCGGCCATGCGGCGCAGCCGCACAAGGCGGTCGACACCATCGTGATTGCGGCTGAAATGGTCGGCGTGCTGCAAACCCTGATTTCGCGCCACAAGAATCCCATCGATGTGGCCGTTCTCAGCGTGACGCAGATTCATGCCGGCGACGCTTACAACGTGTTGCCCGAAGAAACCATCATCCGCGGCACGGTGCGCACCTTCAGTGACAATGTACTGGACGACATCGAAGCCAATCTGCGCCGCGTCGCCGAGTTGCTGCCCCAGGTTCATGGCGGCAGCGGCGAGCTGAAGTTTCACCGCGCCTATCCGCCGCTGGTGAACTGGGATGAGCAGACCGACTTCGCGATGAAGGTGGCGCAAGATGCCTTCGGTGCGGAATGCGTCGACGGCAACACGCCGATGCATGGTGGTGCCGAGGACTTTTCCTTTTACCTGAAAGAAATACCCGGCAGCTACCTGTTCCTGGGCAATGGCGAAGGCGATGGTGTCCACCGCGAAGACCGTTATCTCGGCATGGGCCCTTGCGAGCTGCACAACCCAAACTACGACTTCAATGACGCGCTGCTGCCGATCGGGTCGACTTACTGGGTCAAGTTGGTCGGGGCCTTTTTCAATCGCTCAGCCGCGGCTGCGCCGGCCTGAAGCCAAGTCCGGAGACTCGATCAGGCCTGGCGCTGACGAGCGGCGACAATCGAGCGATGTTCGCGCCCTCACAAATTGACGTACGCCGCTTTTTTTGCGCCACTTATCGCAAGTTGCGCGCGGCCCAGCCTCTGATCCCGATGGAGGTCATCGCCGCCGACTGGATCGACCAGCACCCGGAATATCACGCCGAGCTGGCCGACGAAGAAGCTGCGGTGGCCGCCGTCTACAAAGTCGAGGAAGGTCGTACCAATCCATTCCTGCACCTGTCGATGCACCTGACGATCAGCGAGCAGCATTCGATCGATCAGCCGCATGGCATCCGGCAGGCGGTCGATTTGCTGGCAGCGCGCCGCAACTCGCTGCATGAAGCCCACCATGTGGCGATGGAAAGCCTGGGCGAGATGATCTGGGCTTCGCAGCGCAGCGGCTTGCCGCCTGATGGTCATGCCTACCTCGACCGCATCCGCATGAAAGCCACCCGCTGAGCGCTCGGCTCGATAAACTCCCTGCCTTCCGGACAGTCCGGGGCCCGTCCACCTTGCAGAAATAATCGCCATGTCATCCGTTTCAGACAACCAACTCGCCAACAAAGCCCAAGCCTGGTCGGCCCTGTTTTCGGAGCCGATGAGCGATCTGGTCAAGCGTTACACGGCCAGCGTCTTCTTCGACCAGCGCTTGTGGGCAGCCGACATCGAAGGCAGCCTCGCACATGCCGAGATGCTGACCGCACAAGGCATCCTCGATGCCGACGACCACGCCGCGATCCTGCGCGGCATGGCGCAGATCAAGGCCGAAATCGAAGCCGGCAAGTTTGACTGGAAGCTGGATCTGGAAGACGTGCACCTGAACATCGAAGCGCGCCTGACCGAGCTGATCGGTTTGCCGGCAAAGCGCTTGCATACCGGTCGCAGCCGCAATGACCAGGTCGCCACCGATGTGCGGCTCTGGCTGCGCGGCGAGATCGACGAGCTGAGCCTGTTGCTGAACGCGCTGCAACTGGCGCTGGTCGAGGTCGCAGCCAAAAATGTCGACGTGATCATGCCCGGCTTCACCCATTTGCAGGTCGCGCAACCGGTGTCGTTTGGCCACCACCTGCTCGCCTATGTCGAAATGTTTTCACGCGATGTCGAACGCCTCGGCGATACCCGCCGCCGCGTCAACCGGCTGCCGCTGGGCGCTGCGGCGCTGGCCGGCACCAGCTATCCGCTCGACCGCGAGCGCGTTGCGTGCACCCTGGGCATGGAAGGCATCTGCCAGAACAGCCTCGACGCCGTCAGCGACCGGGATTTCGCGATCGAGTTCAGTGCCGCCGCCGCCCTGGTGATGGTGCATATCTCGCGCTTGAGCGAAGAACTGATCCTGTGGATGAGCCAGAGCTTCGGTTTCATCGATCTGGCCGACCGTTTCTGCACCGGCAGTTCGATCATGCCGCAGAAGAAAAACCCCGATGTGCCCGAGCTGGCGCGCGGCAAAACCGGCCGCGTGGTCGGCCATCTGATGGGCTTGATCACACTGATGAAGGGCCAGCCTCTGGCCTACAACAAGGACAACCAGGAAGACAAGGAACCGCTGTTCGACACCGTCGACACGCTCAAGGACACGCTGCGCATTTTTGCCGAAATGATGGGCGGCTTGACCGTCAAGCAAGAGGCGATGGCGCGGGCTGCGTCCAAAGGCTATGCCACCGCGACCGACCTGGCCGACTATCTGGTCAAGAAAGGCCTGGCCTTCCGCGATGCGCATGAAATCGTCGCCCATGCGGTAAAGACGGCGATCGCCCAAGGCCTCGACTTGTCGGAATTGCCACTAGCCGAACTGCAAAAATTCGATGCCCGCATCGAAGCCGATGTATTCGACTTGCTGTCGCTGCGCGGCTCGCTGAACGCCCGCAACACCGTCGGCGGCACTGCTCCAGACCAGGTGCGCGCCCAAGTCGCCAGGCACCGGATACGCCTGGCCGTTTAAGCCGGCCGTTTAGCCCGGCCGATTGGCGGCAGTTGGCGCCACAATCGGGCCATGTCCGCGCCTCATTCATTGCCCGACCGCCTGATCGCGCATCTGGACATGGACGCTTTTTATGCGTCGGTCGAGTTGCTGCGCTATCCCGACCTGTTCGGGCAGGCCGTTGTCGTCGGCGGGCGCCGCATGCATGAGCCCACGCTGCTGGCAGACGGCAGCCGCAGCTACAAGCGCTTGCGCGATTACAGCGGCCGCGGCGTCGTCACCACCTCGACCTATGCCGCCCGCGACCTGGGCGTGTTCTCCGGCATGGGATTGATGAAGGCCGCCCTGCGCGCGCCCGACGCGATTCTGCTGCCAACTGACTTCGAGGCCTATCGGCGCTACTCGAGGCTTTTCAAGGCCGCAGTGGCTGAAGTCGCGCCAGTCATCGAGGACCGCGGCATCGACGAAATTTATATCGACCTCAGTGATGTCCCGGGCATCCGCGATGCGGTCGGCCATGACCCGCTTGGCGGCATGCGCTCGGTGGCGCGCGAGATCAAGAACTCGGTGCTGCAAGCCACCGGCCTGACCTGCTCGATCGGCATCACGCCAAACAAGCTGCTGTCCAAGATCGCCTCCGAGATGGACAAACCCGACGGCATCACCCTGTTGCTGGCGAATGAAATCGAGTCGCGCATCTGGCCGCTGGCGGTTCGCAAGATCAACGGCATCGGCCCCAAAGCCGGCGCCAAATTGCTAGCCCTGGAGCTTGAGACCATCGGCCAACTGGCCGCTGCGCCGCCAGAATTGCTGCTGCAGCATTTCGGTCAGAGTTTCGGCAGTTGGCTGCATGAAGCCGCCCATGGCCGCGACCTGCGGCCGCTGGTGACCCATAGCGAACCGGTATCGATCAGCCGCGAAACCACCTTCGAGCGCGACCTGCATGTCGTCAACGACAAGGCAATGCTCGGCCAGATTTTCACCAGGCTGTGCGAACAACTGGCCAGCGACCTGGCTGCCAAGGGCTACCAAGGCCGCACCATCGGCATCAAGCTGCGCTTCGAAGGTTTCCACACCGTCACCCGCGACCTGACCCTGGACGCCGCGATTGCCGACGCCGCATCGATCCGGCATGCCGCCGGCAGCTGTCTGAAACGGGTCAACTTCGACAAGCGCATGCGTCTGCTGGGCGTGCGCATCGGCAGCCTGTCAAGACCCGGCGACCTCAGCCCCGTCAAACCGCGACAAACCCGCAATACGCCGAAGCTGGAATCATTGACCTTGTTTGACTGACGACGCTGCCGATATCGTTGTGCCGTGATCACAGCGGGTGCAGAAGAACGAAACATTGCAGACAGCAGCCAAGTGCGTTGCTCTAGCCTGAAGTTCCAACTGGCAATGGACGAATTTCCCTTTTAAATCAAGCGGTAGCTTGAATTCTGAGGTTGAGTTTCTGTCTACGGTCTGATGCTATCGATGAGCGCGAGCGCGCGTTTTTGGGCGGGCTCAGCGGTGGTCGTGAGCT
>CAMDHE010000033.1 GCA_945898095.1 Roseateles toxinivorans
GGCTGTGGCCCAGGTCGCGCCCGGTGCGCTGGACGAACAAGATCCCGACACGGCTGAAGCGATGCGTCTGGCGGTACTGCTGCCGGCCGATGAAATCCAGTTGCTCTACAGCATGGCCTTGCATGGCCGGCAGGAGCTTTCGTTGGCACCGGACGAATATGCGGGCTTGCTGATGGTGCTGTTGCGCATGCTCAGCTTCCGTCCGGCAGGTGCAGCCCGGCAGTACAAGAAACCCTTGACTGCGATTGCGACTGCAACTGCAGCCAGGCCGCCGGTCTCGGCACCGCTGTTGCAGCCCAAGGTAGCGAGCGCTGTGCTACCGCTGCGGGTCGCAGAGCCAGCGGTCGTCGTGGCGCTGCCAGTGGAGCCTATGCCGACGATGGCAGCGCCGGCCGCCGCTGAATCAAGCGGGCATAGTGCGCGTCTGAAACCGCGGTCAGCGCCAGCCGCTCCGGTAGCTTTGTCAGTTGCCGAAGATTTGCCGCCCTGGCTTGACGCCCCCCCGGAAGATGACGGTGCCTTGCCAATGGCCGAAGTTGCTGGTGCTGGTGAGCCCGATTCCAAATCTGAGGGCTATCAGTCCACCGCGGGTGTGGACCTGGTCTGGACGCCAACGCCGCTGGGCCTGCACTGGGCTGAGCAGATCGCAACGCTGGGCCTGACCGCGCTGACCCGCGAGCTGGCCATGCGGGCCGAATGCATAGCCATTGAGGAGCAGGGCGATACCCTGCTGTGGCGTCTGCGAGTGGAACGCGAGTCTTTGCGTCAACCGGCCTTGAAAGACAAGTTGGAAGCGGCCTTGGCCGAAGCCTTGCAGCGTGAGGTGCAGCTCGAATTGGTGGCTGGCGTGGCGCATGATTCCCCGGCAATGCGCGAGTCCGCCCAGACGCAGTTGCGGCAACGCGCGATTGAAAAAATTGTCATCGAAGATCCACTGGCACAAGCGCTGCTGAGTCAGTTCAAGACAGCGCGTATCGTGCCCGGATCGATCAAAACTCAATCAACAATTTAGGAGCATGAAAATATGATGAAAGGTCAACTCGCCGGTTTGATGAAACAAGCCCAGGCCATGCAGGACAACCTGAAGAAAGCTCAGGATGAACTCGCTTTCGTCGAGGTTGAAGGCCAGTCGGGTGCCGGTCTGGTGAAGGTCGTGATGACCTGCAAGAACAATGTCAAACGCGTCACCATCGACCCGAGTTTGCTCGCCGACGACAAGGACATGCTGGAAGACCTGGTGGCCGCAGCCTTCAACGATGCGGTGCGCCGGGCTGAAGAAATCAGCCAGCAGAAGATGGGAAAATTGACCGCCGGCATGCCGATGCCTCCCGGCATGAAGTTCCCGTTCTGAGTGGCTGCACTTGAAAGCCTGATCGATGCGTTGCGGCACCTGCCCGGAGTCGGGCAGAAGTCGGCGCAGCGCATGGCCTACCACTTGCTGCAGCATGACCGCGACAGCGCGCGTCGCTTGGCGCTGGCGCTGCAGGCAGCGGCCGATGGCATTGGCCATTGCCGGCGCTGCCACACCTTCAGCGAAGCGCCGATCTGCCCGATCTGTGCGGACAGCGGACGCGATGCGCGACTGCTCTGCGTGGTGGAAACGCCGGCAGATCAGGCCGCGCTTGAACGCACCGCTTCCTACCCTGGCTATTATTTCGTGCTGATGGGTCGGGTGAGTCCGCTGGATGCAGTCGGAATCGGCTCAATCGGTGTGGCTGAATTGCTGCTGCGAGCTGCCGAAACTGAGGTGGAAGAGGTGATTCTGGCCACCAGCTTTACCGCCGAAGGCGAGGCCACTGCCCATGTGCTGGCAGAAGGTCTGCGCAGTCGCGGCGTACGTTCGACTCGACTGGCGCGCGGCGTGCCGGTAGGCAGCGAACTTGAATTCGTCGACCTTGGCACGATTGCTCATGCCTTGTTCGACCGGCGTTGAAACCTTTCCAACACATAGGCTAAATGATGAACACCGCTTACTTTTGCATCCTCGTCGCCAGCATGCTGCCTGTCATCTGCGCCGGTCTGGCGAAGTCGCGCGCCTTCGGCAAGCCAAGGAACAAGGGCGGCTATGACAACCATGATCCACGCGCCTGGCTGGCGCGGCAAGCTGGCTGGCAGGCGCGTGCCAATGCGGCGCAGCAGAACGGTTTCGAGGCCTTGCCCTTGTTCATAGCCGGTGTCCTGGTGGCCCAGCAATTGCAGGCGCCGCAAGCTCGCATCGATGCGCTGGCGCTGGGCTTCATCGTTGCCCGCCTGGCTTACTGCGCCGCTTATCTGGCTGATTACGCGGCGCTGCGCAGCTTGTTCTGGCTGGCCGGCGTCGCCATCAGCATGGCCTTGTTTTTCAGCAACTGATCAGCGTTCAGCTAACTGGCGGGCTGCCAGTTTCGGCGCTGCGGCAGTCTTCACCTCTTGTGCTGCTGTGGCGCTGCGGCCTGGCTTGGCGGTCTTGGCTGGCGCTTTGGCGACGCGTTTCGCGGCATCGCCGGCCACATAGACCTGCACCATCGTGCCCGGCTTGAAACCGGCTTTGGGGCCAACCTTGTTCCATTGTGCAACCAAGGCTGGTTTCACATGGTAGCGGGCTGCCACAGTTGCCACCGTTTCGCCCGCTCCAGCCTTGTGGTTGATGCGCTGCAGCTTCGGTGTCGGCGGTACCTCGGGTGACAAACTCATGCTGGCGTAATCGGCCAGATGGCCGGACACGTCTTCCAAGCGGTTCGCTGACCTTGAAACCAGCAAGGTTGATCCTTGCTTGACCAGCATGCGCGGTGGGATTTTGTTGATGTCGCGCAGTGCGACGTCTCCCATGCCGACCATTTTCGCAGCTTCAGCGGCCTTCATTGTCTTGGGCACGACCCAGGCGGTCCAACTGGCCAATTGGCCTTGATGCGCGGCCAGGTTGCTGGCGAATGTACTCGCATTGTCATAGGGCAGCAGCACCTGGGTTGTGCTGGCGGCAAGGATCACCGGCTTGTTCATCTGCGGGTTGAACTGCTTGAACAACTCTGGCGTCACGCCAGCCAGTCGGGCTGCCACGGCGACGTCCATATCGCGGTCAATATTGACGCTCAGAAAATACGGATGGTTGGCCAGTTCCGGCAGAGAAACGGCGAACTTCTGTGGTGACTGGATGATGTTCTTGATCGCCTGCAGCTTCGGGACGTAGTAGCGCGTCTCATCGGGCATCTTCAGGCTTTCATAATCAGTCGGCAGACCGGCGCGCTGGTTGCGATCGATGGCTTTCTGGACATTGCCCTGACCCCAGTTGTAGGCTGCCAATGCCAGATGCCAGTCGCCGAACTTGTCGTGCAAACGGGCCAGGTAATCAAGCGCTGCACGGGTCGATGCCAGCACATCGCGGCGGTCGTCGCGGAAGATGTTCTGCTTCAGATCGAAATCACGCCCTGTGGCAGGCACGAATTGCCACATGCCGGAAGCCTTGGCTGTCGACAAGGCCTGCGGGTTGAAGGCGCTTTCGACGAAGGGCAGCAGCGCCATTTCAGTCGGCATTCCGCGTTTTTCGACCTCCTCGACGATGTGAAACAGGTACAGGCTGCCGCGCTCGGTCATGCGCTGCATATAGTCGGGCCGGCTGCCATACCAGCCTTCGGCCTTGCGGACCCAGTCGTTTTCCAGTTCGGGCATGGAAAAACCTGCTCGCAGGCGCGCCCAGAGGTCAGCTTTGGCCTTCACCTCGGTCAAATCAAGCTTGAAACCGGGGCGCAAGCTGTCCTCCAGCAGGGCCTGCTCCTTGGCGCCGAAAACAGGTGCCCTGCTCGGCTTTGGGGCGACGATGCTGACCGTCTCGCCCAGTTCGCGGGGCAGGACATTGCGTTCACTCGGAATGCTTGGCTGCGGTGCAACGGTGCTGGCACAGGCGCCCAACAAGCCAAGCAGCAGGATCAGGCTGAAACGCTTGAAATGGGCAGTCGTGCCATACCTTGCGCCTTGGCGCTGATCGATTGTCATCATCTGAAGTCGTTCTTCCATTGCCGCAGGGTGGCGAAAACCGCGACGGGGTCACTGTCGGCGGCAAGTGGTTCGGTTGGATTCAGCGCCGCAGCATGAGCTACGGCCGCAGCCACGATGTCGGGCTCGGTACAGCGCAGGAAAGGATTGACCTGCAATTCGGTCGCCAGCGTCGAAGGCAGGGTCGGCAGACCTTGGGCGCGTTGCGCTTCGCACCAGGCAATATAGCGGGTCAATGCCGGCCCGGCTGGCGCAATCGCCTGGGCAAAACGCAGATTGGACAGCGTGTACTCATGGGCGCAGCAAACCCGGGTGTTGCCAGGAAGTTTGGCCAGTCTTTGCAGCGAGGTGTGCATCTGCGCTGCTGTGCCTTCGAACAATCGCCCGCAACCGGCTGAGAACATGGTGTCGCCGCAAAACAGGATCGGCGCCTTGCCGTCATTGCAATCGGCCAGAAAAAAAGCGATATGGCCGCTGGTGTGGCCTGGGACATCGATGACCGAGAAGCGCAGGCCAAGCAGGGTGAGTGACTCGCCGGCATGCACCGGTACGCAAGGCTGCGGAATCTGCTCGCGTGCCGGCCCGTAAACCTTGCCGACAAGCAAGTGGCGCAAGTCGTCGATACCGCCGACATGGTCGCCATGATGATGGGTCACTAGAATGGCTGCCAGGCGCAAGGAATGCGCCTTCAGGGCTGCAATCACCGAGGCTGCATCACCTGGGTCGACCACAATGGCGTCCACGCCGTCGTGCAGCATCCAGATGTAGTTGTCGGTAAAGGCGGCGATTGAGATCAGTTCCATGCCAGAGTGATGCAGCGATTGCCTTGATACAAAAAACGTCAATTATAGAGTTGGCTGCGTGGCTTCAAACGCCGCCCGGCCGCTATCTGCTGGCCTGGGAGCAGCAGCAGCTGGACGCTGCGGTCGTGGATTTGTTCGGTTTCCATGCGCTGCAACTGGGCCTGCCTGAACTGGCAGGCTTGGGTACCAATCGCATGTCACATCGCTGGCTCGCGCTCGACGGCCTTGAGCCGCAACAAGTGGGGGTCAGCTTGTACTGCGAATTCGACGCCTTGCCATTCGAGAGCAATAGCCTCGACCTGGTCTTGTTGCCGCATACGCTGGAGCTATCGCGCGATCCGCATCAGACCCTGCGCGAAGTCGAACGTGTCTTGCGGGCAGAAGGGCGGCTGGTGATTCTCGGCCTCAACCCTGCCAGTCTGTGGGGGCTCCGACAGACGCTGGGGCGTTTGTTGCCTGGAGGAAAGGCCGGGCAATTCCTGCCGCATGCAGGTGACCTGATCGCTTATTGGCGCTTGCGCGATTGGCTGGGTTTGCTCAACTTCGAAGTCGATAGCGCCCATTTCGGCGGTTACAGTCCACCCTTGCGAAATGCCGCCTGGCTTGAGCGCTGCGGCTGGCTGGAGCGAATCGGGCAGCGCTGGTGGCCTGTGCTCGGCGCGTTTTACGTCATCAAGGCGGTCAAGCGCGTGCACGGCATGCGCTTGCTTGGCCTCGAGCGCAAGCGACAACGCAATCCGAAGGCCGCCACCGCGGCGGCCATGGTTCACCATCATCAGAATCAAATAGACCAATGACACAAGCGATGTCGAGTGCTGCCGCGCCCCATGCCCTGGGCAAGCTGCCCAAACCCGAAGTCACCATCTATACCGATGGGGCTTGCAAAGGCAACCCCGGTCGGGGCGGCTGGGGCGCTTGGTTGAGTTCAGGCGGGCATGACAAGGAACTGTTCGGCGGTGCAGTCGACACCACCAACAACCGCATGGAGTTGACGGCGGTGATCGAGGCGCTGGTTTCGCTCAAGCGCAGTTGCCGGATCACCATTTATACCGACAGCGAATATGTGCGCAAGGGCATGACCGAATGGATCATCAATTGGCAGCGCCGAGGCTGGAAAACTGCAGACAACAAGCCGGTCAAGAATGCCGATCTCTGGCAACGCCTGGACGCGCTGCGCAAGCTGCATGAGGTCGAATGGTGCTGGGTCAAGGGTCATTCCGGCGACCCCGGCAACGAGCGTGCCGATGCCCTGGCCAATCGGGGTGTAACCATGGCTGTAGGTTGAATCCGGCTTGGCCCGTCCATGCTACCTTCGCCACCATGAACAAGATGCCCATCGATATGCCTGAAGAACCCGAAGACCCAACGATCCAGCAGGATCGGCTTTGGCGCGATGAGCGCTGGACCGCCTGCGTCATCAAGAACGAGGATGACGAAGGCTGGGCGGTCTCAATGACGCTGGCCGGGGAGGCCGAACCGGCCTTGGTCGGGCCGTGGACGATGGGCCGCGACAAGAAAAACCCGAAACCGCTGTCGGCGCCGGCCTTTCACACCCTGGTGAAAACTGCGTCCGAAGTGCTGCGTCGGCATGAGCAGCAGTTGCATGCCCAATTGCACAAGCGCTTGAAAGTCGATGCCGCCGATGGCAGCAGGATCCAGGTGCAACTCGACATCACGCCAGACGATGACAATCCCTTTGCCACGCTAAGCGCGCTGGATCAGGCGGGTTTGCAACTGGCACAGGTGCGCGTATCAGCCGCTTTCAAATTGAATGAGAGCAGTGCCTTGGCCTGGGTGGCGGCAGGATTCGAGCGTCCCGGCTGAGCTCAGCGCGGCAGCGAGTTGCGACCGTCGCCGGCGGCTTCGGCGGCATTTTTCAGGTCGGCGCGGCGTGCGCCGGTGAAACGCTTGGCCCAATATGCATCGCGCATGTCTTCGACGCGCACCGCGCTGCCGGTCCGCGGTGCATGGATGAACTTGCCTTCGCCAACATAGATGCCGACATGCGAAAAAGTCCTGCGCATGGTGTTGAAGAACACCAGATCGCCGGGCTTGAGCTCTTCCTGCTTGATGGGCAGCAAGCTCGACAACTTGGCTTGTTCGTCGGCGCGGCGCGGCAACACCATGCCGACGCTCATCTCGAAAATATGGCGGGTGAACCCGCTGCAATCGAAACCGCTCTCGGCGTTGTTGCCGCCCCGCGTATAGCGCACGCCGAGGAAATTCATCGAAGACAGGACCAGATCGGACGCCCTATCACGCATCTGGTTCAACAGGCTGTTCGGGTCACCGGGGGTCAGCAGCCCGCGTTCCTGCAGGAAGCGACTGACCGGATCCGTGGCGGTCGCAGCCGTTGCCGTGATCGCGTTCAACAGATTGGCTGCCGGTTGCGTCATCCCGCCTGACGTTGCACTTTGCAGCAAGCTCTGTCCATAGGCTCCAGTCACCATGCCGGCAGGCATCGCCGGCAATTGCTGGGCTTGTGCCGTGACGGCCAAGCCCAGGCATAAACCGGTCAGCCATGGGCGGAGTCGGCGGGCGCTTGGGCTTGGATAGACGTCGAACATTTTGCGTCGGCGCTCAGGCAGCAGTTGTTGCAGGGATCACGGGCATGGGCAGGAATTGAGCATTGCTGCGAAGGAAATCTGCGGCAAGGCTGGCTGATGGTTGCGGTCGGGCTGGAGGCCTGAGCGCTTGAATCGGGATTGGAACATAAATTGAGGCAAATTTCCCGTCAGCGGTTCCTGGTAATTTTCTACGGCGTCAAGTCTTTTATTATTTTTTGAGCATTTGACGCGATTTTTGTCGTTATTTGACAATTTTCCGGCTGTGCCCGGCTTGTTCAACGCTTCCAGTCACTGTCGATGAAGTGCAGGACGCTGTCTTCGTGGTGCGGGCCGATGACCAGTTGGGCTTCCTGCTTGACTGCGTCGATCGCGTTTTCGACCGCGATGCCGCGGTGCGCAGCGCGCAGCATCTTGACATCGTTGACATGGTCGCCGAAGACCACGACCTCGCGCTCGCTCAGTCCATAACGTTGCGCCAGGGTCTGGATCGCCTGATCCTTGGTGGCGCGGTGATCATGCACGCTCAGCCAGGGCCAGCCGGGCAGGTAGAGGTCGTCGGCCAGGTGGGTTTCGACCGCATCGCCACACAAGGCTTCGATCGCTGCCTGCAAGGCCTGCAGCGGTGCCTCATGGTCGATCACGACAAAGGTCACGGCCGGGTTGTGCAACTCATCCTGCAAACGCCTGGCATGGCGCAGGCGCGGGTCAGCCTGGCGACGGCGATCTTCGATGAAGCGCTGCTGGCCCGGGTTTTCTGCCGTCTGGTAAAAAAGCTGGTCGCCCTTTGGCCCATGGGTCGAAAAAAACGGCATGAAGCCCTGCTGGCGGATCAAGGCAAAAATCGACTGGCTCAGCGCCGGGTCCATCGCATGGACCAGCTCGTGACGGCCACTGACCATCTCGCTGATATAAGCGCCATTCGACGAGATCACCGGCAATTGCAGCGGCAGGCCTTCGAGGATCTGGCGGACCGAGCTGACATGCCGCGCCGTTGCCACGGTGAAGGTCAGCCCGGCATCGAGCAAACGTGTCAAGCCATAGCGAGTGATGTCGGAAAGCCTGGCATTGCGGTCGAGCAGCGTGCCGTCGAGGTCTGAGACATACAGGCTCACAGCACCTCGGAAGCAAAATCCGCCAGACGCGAGCGCTCGCCGCGCGCCAGCGTCACATGGCCGCTGTGCGCCCAGCCCTTGAAACGGTCGACCGCATAGGTCAGCCCCGAGCTGCCTTCGGTCAGGTAGGGCGTGTCGATCTGTGCGAGGTTGCCCAGACAGACGATCTTGGTGCCGGGTCCGGCGCGGGTGATCAAGGTCTTCATCTGTTTGGGCGTCAAGTTCTGCGCCTCGTCGATGATCACGTACTTGTTCAGGAAGGTGCGGCCGCGCATGAAGTTCATGCTCTTGATCTTGATCTTGCTGCGCACCAGGTCATTGGTCGCGGCACGTCCCCATTCGCCGGCGGCGCTGTCGCCGCGCGCCAGCACTTCAAGGTTGTCGTCCAGCGCACCCATCCAGGGGCTCATCTTCTCTTCCTCGGTGCCGGGCAGGAAGCCGATGTCCTCGCCCACCGGCACGGTCACACGAGTGACAATGATCTCCGAATAGCGGCGTTCGTCGAGCACTTGCGAGAGTCCTGCGGCCAGCGTCATCAGCGTCTTGCCGGTGCCGGCATTGCCGGTCAACGTGACGAAATCGCAGTCCGGATCCATCAGCAAGTTGAGCGCGAAATTCTGCTCGCGGTTGCGTGCCGTGACACCCCAGACCGAAGCCTTCTGGTTGCCATGGTCCTTCAAGGTGCGAAGGACGGCAGTTTTCCCGGTGATTTCCAGCACCTTGGCATAAAGCGCTGCGGCGCCCGGCGCCTCCAGATAGACCAGTTCGTTGACCAGCAACTGCGGGACCAGCGGGCCGCTGATGCGGTAATAAGTGATGCCGCCCTGGCTCCAGCTCTCCATCGTCTTGCCATGACGCTCCCAAAAATCAGCCGGCAAGGCCTGCACGCCGGTGTAGAGCAGGTCGCTGTCTTCCAGCACCTTGTCGTTGCGGTAATCCTCGGTCGGCAGGCCCAGGGCACGGGCCTTGATACGCATATTGATGTCCTTGGACACCAGCACCACTTCGCGGCCAGGCAACTTCAGCTTCAAGGCCTGGACGACGGCCAGGATCTGGTTGTCGGCCTTGCCCTGGGGCAGGCCGGCGGGCAAGGGCGCATCGATCAGCTCGGTCTGGAAGAACAACTTGCCGCCGGCTTCGCGGTGGCCGGTATGGTCGAGCGGTAGGCCCTTGGCCATTTCCGTGATGCTGCTGGTCTTCAAGCTGGCGGCGAGCGAGTCGAGCTCGCGGCTGACCTGGCGCACATTGCGCGACACTTCGGTCATGCCCTTTTTGTGCCCGTCGAGCTCTTCGAGCGTGATCATCGGCAGGTAGATGTCATGTTCCTCGAAGCGGAACAAGCTCATCGGGTCATGCATCAGGACATTGGTGTCGAGCACGAACAGCTTCGGTATGGCGTTGACATCTTTCTTGCCATGCGTTGCTGCCAGTGGTTTGGGCTTGCTCGCCTTGACCGGCTTGAGCGGCATGAAAGGCTTTGTCGGCGGTAAGTCCCTGGTCACAGGCAAGCTGGCGACAGGCGCCAAATTACGCGCAGGCAATTCAGTGCGAGGCTCGATCGCGGGTACCGCAAGAATTTTCGGCATCGCCGCAGGCGGGCTGACTGCCAAGGGGGCTGCATAGGCGGTGGATTCGAGTTGGCTGGCGCGTTTGGTCGGTGGCTTGGGCAATGGCATAGGTGGGTTCAATGTGCACAACAGCGGCCTGGTGGCCTGGAGATCGGACCTGAAAACGCAAAAAGCCGCACAGCGCCTGTACGGCTTTTTGGCTCAACCCGGGGTATTTGCAAAGTTTGAATTTTGGCTTGGTGGCGCTCGGGCATGAGCTCATTATGCACAAAGCCATATGACGGTCGAGCCGAGCCGCAATAGCGGTAGAGGGACGAGCATGAAAAAGCCGGCCTGGATTGCTCCCGGGCCGGCTTGGCAATCGGCATCAACTGATCCGCTCAGGCAGCTTCCTTGTTCAGCGCCTTGACTTCGTCAAGCACTTCGTCGACATGACCGGCAACTTTGATGCCGCGCCATTCAGCCCGCAATACACCCTGAGCATCGATCAGGAAAGTCGAACGCTCGATTCCCTTGACCTTCTTGCCATACATGATCTTGTTCTTGACTACGCCGAACATATGGCAGAGCTTTTCTTCGGTGTCGGCGATCAGTTCGAACGGCAACTCGAGGTTCAGCTTGAACTTTTCATGCGAAGCCATGTTGTCGCGCGAGACACCCATCACGACTGCCCCGGCATCGATGAAATCCTGATGCCGATCACGGAACTGCATCGCTTCAGTGGTGCAACCCGGCGTGTTGTCCTTCGGATAGAAGTACAGTATCAAGACTTGACCTAGGTAGGTGTTCGGCGTGAACTTGACTCCACCGGTGGCAAGGGCTTCGATGTCCGGCAGATGTTTATTGAGCGCTGGCGTCATGTGGCGTTAGATGTGGAGCGCCCGTTCGAGCATAGCCGACAATTATACGTTGATCCGGAATCGCCTTGCTCCGGGCTTCTCGGGATTGCAATCTGCGGCCAGTTGATCCAGTTCAGCCAAGCCCTGCGTCGCGATCAGGTCTCGATCAACAAGGCCGCCAGCACCGCTCGACCTTCGCTGCTCAGCACGGTGTAAGTGCGGCAGGCTGCGGCCAAGTTCATCGTCTCGACGCCGATGCGCGCCTCGATCAGGCGACGATAAAGCAGCGGCTTGGCGAAGCGGATGCGGCTGCCGCTGCCGAAGATCACCAGTTCGGGCTTGAGCAGCAAAATCTGCTCGAAATGGTCAGCGCTCAAATCCTCGAAGCGCTGCAAGTCCCAGGCTTGCAAGGCGCCGCGCCAGGGGACGAGCAGGCTGCTGCTGTGCTGGACGCCATTGACCCAGACGCTTTTCTCATCGTGGCGTGAAATGCTGTTGCCGCCTTGCGGCTCGTCGAGTAGAAACTTCATCGCTTGCTTGCCTGTGGCTATGCCTGGTTTCAAAGGCTGGAAGGCCTGACGCTGATGCTGCGCCAGCGATGCCCGCCCAGCCTGTGCTTAAATTGTATGTTTTGCGGCCCCTGATCGGCCACATCGCGAACCGTAGATCCAGGAGTTCATGTCTTGAAGCCCATCGCCAAATCCAGCAAGCTGGCCAATGTCTGCTACGACATCCGCGGCCCCGTCATGGACAAGGCGCGCCAGATGGAAGAAGAGGGCCAGAAAATCATCAAGCTGAACATCGGCAATATCGCCGCTTTCGGCCTGCAGCCTCCCGACGAAATCGTCCAGGACATGATACGCAATCTGCCTTCTGCAGCGGGCTATACCGATTCGAAGGGCTTGTTCGCACCGCGCAAGGCCGTTGTTCATTACAGCCAGGAAAAAAAGGTTGCTGGCGTCACTGTCGACGATGTCTACCTGGGCAACGGCGCTTCCGAGTTGATCGTGATGGCGCTCAATGCCTTGCTCGACGACGGCGACGAAGTGCTGCTGCCGGCGCCTGATTACCCGCTCTACACCGCCGCGGTGGCGCTGTCGGGCGGCAAGCCGGTGCATTACATCTGTGATGAGCAGAGCGACTGGATGCCGGACATTGCCGACATCAAGTCCAAGATCACGCCGAACACGCGTGCCATCGTCGTCATCAATCCGAACAATCCGACCGGCGCGCTTTATCCGGAAAGCCTGTTGCAGGAAATCATCGAGATCGCCCGTCAGCACCAGCTGATCATCATGGCCGATGAAATCTATGACAAGACGCTTTATGACGGTAATGTCCACACCAGCATCGCGTCGCTGGCTGATGATGTGTTCTGCCTGACCTTCAACGGCCTGTCGAAGAATTACCGCGCCTGTGGCTACCGTGCCGGCTGGATGGTGGTGTCGGGCGAGAAACGCCATGCCCAGGACTACATCACCGGCCTGAACATGCTGGCATCGATGCGCTTGTGCGCCAACACGCCGGGCCAATTGGCGATCCAGACCGCTTTGGGCGGCTATCAAAGCATCAAGGACCTGGTAGCGCCGAGCGGGCGCTTGTGCCGTCAGCGTGACCTGGCTTTTGATCTGCTGAGCCAGATTCCTGGTGTCAGCGTGGTCAAGCCCAAGGCTGCGCTCTACATGTTTCCTCGGCTCGATCCGAAGATCTATCCGATCGCTGATGATCAGCAGTTCGCCTATGAACTGCTGGCCGAGGAGAAGGTGCTGATCGTTCAGGGCACAGGTTTCAACTGGACTGCTCCCGACCATTTCAGGCTGGTCTTTCTGCCCAATTCTGATGATCTCAAAGAGGCGATCGGGCGGATCGAGCGCTTCCTTTTTCAATATCGCAAGCGGGCAGGGCGCTGACCCTGGCCATTTCCAACCGTAGAAGACTCCTCATGAAACCGATCAAAGTTGGCCTGCTGGGCATTGGCACCGTGGGCAGTGGCACGTTCAATGTGCTGCGCCGCAATCAGGAAGAAATTCGTGGCCGTGCCGGCCGTGGCATTGAAATCGCAATGGTCGCCGACCTCGACGTCGAGCGCGCGCGCGCCATCGTCGGCGATGGCGTCAACGTCGTCAGCGATGCGCGACTGGTCATCGCCAACCCCGAAATCGACATCGTGGTCGAGTTGATCGGTGGCTACGGCATTGCGCGTGCCCTGGTGCTCGAAGCGATCGCCGCTGGCAAGCATGTGGTCACCGCCAACAAGTCCTTGCTGGCCTTGCATGGCACCGAGATCTTTGCCGCAGCACGCGCCAAGGGTGTGGTCGTGGCCTTCGAGGCCGCAGTCGCCGGAGGCATTCCGATCATCAAGGCGCTGCGCGAAGGTTTGACCGCCAACCGCATCGAATGGATCGCCGGCATCATCAACGGCACGACCAATTTCATCCTGTCCGAGATGCGTAGCAAGGGCCTCGATTTCGGCGTGGTGCTGAAGGAAGCACAACGCCTGGGCTATGCCGAAGCCGACCCGACCTTCGACATCGAGGGCATCGACGCGGCGCACAAGCTGACCTTGATGAGCGCGATCGCATTCGGTATCCCAGTGCAGTTCGACCATGCCCATGTCGAAGGCATTACCAAGCTGCAGGCCGCCGACATCAAATATGCCGAGCAACTCGGTTACCGCATCAAGTTGCTTGGCCTGACGCGTCGCCGCGAGCAGGGCATCGAGCTGCGTGTGCATCCGACGCTGGTACCGATCAACCGCCTGATCGCCAATGTCGAAGGTGCGATGAATGCGGTGATGGTGCAGGGCGATGCGGTCGGCACGACGCTGTATTACGGCAAAGGTGCTGGCGCCGAGCCGACCGCTTCGGCCGTGATTGCCGATCTGGTCGACATCACCCGCCTGGCCACCGCCGATCCCGACCACCGCGTACCGCATCTGGCTTTCCAGCATGACGCCATGAACGACACACCGGTGCTGGTCATGGACTTGGTGCTGACCTCGTTCTATCTGCGCTTGTGTGTGGCCGATCGGGCCGGCGTGTTGTCCAGCATCACGACCATCCTGGCTGAAAACGATATTTCGATCGATGCGGTGCTGCAGCGCGAATCGGCCGAAGGTGAGAAACAGACCGACCTGATCATCCTGACCCATCAGACCGTCGAGGGACGCATGAACAAGGCCCTGGCACAGATGCAGGCTTTGTCGACGGTGCTGGCGCCGATCGTGCGCATCCGCAAGGAAGAGCTTGCATGAAATATCTGAGCACCCGCGGTGACAAGACCGAACGTGCCTTTTGCGAAATCCTGCTTGAAGGTCTGGCACCCGATGGCGGACTCTATCTGCCGCAGTCCTATCCACAGGTCGATGTCCAAACGCTGGCGCGCTGGCGAGGCTTGTCTTATGCCGACCTGGCTTTCGAGATCCTGTCGCTGTATATCGACGACATTCCGGCCGCTGATCTGCATGAGCTGACAAGGCGCACCTATACCGAGGCGGTCTTCGGCACGCCCGAGATCACGCCGCTGAAGCCGCTGGCGCCGGGTCTGGCCTTGCAGGCCCTATCGAACGGCCCGACTCTGGCCTTCAAGGACATGGCCATGCAGTTGCTCGGCGGACTGTTCGAGTATGAGTTGAAGCGTCGCGGCGAGACCCTCAATATCCTCGGTGCCACCTCGGGTGACACCGGCAGCGCGGCTGAATATGCGATGCGCGGCAAGGCCGGCGTGAATGTCTTCATGCTCAGCCCGCAGGGCCGCATGAGTCCGTTCCAGCAGGCGCAGATGTTCAGCCTGCAGGACGCCAATATCCACAATATCGCTGTGCAAGGCGTTTTTGATGACTGCCAGGACATCGTCAAGGCGGTCTCCAACGATCTGGCGTTCAAGCGCAAATACAAGATCGGGACCGTCAACTCGATCAATTGGGCGCGTCTGCTGGCCCAGGTCGTCTATTACTTCGCCGGCTATTTCCAGGCGACAAAATCCGACGACGAACGGGTCAGCTTCACCGTGCCATCGGGCAACTTCGGCAATGTCTGCGCCGGCCATGTCGCGCGCATGATGGGCCTGCCGATCAAGCAGTTGGTGGTGGCGACGAACGAAAACGATGTGCTCGACGAATTTTTCCGCAGCGGCGTCTACCTTGTGCGCGGCAGCACGCAGGAGACCTCGAGCCCTTCGATGGATATTTCCAAGGCCAGCAATTTCGAGCGCTTTGTCTTCGACCTGCTGGGCCGAGATGGCGCCAGGGTCAAGTCCCTGTTCGGCGACACGCTGGCAAGTGCCGGACGTTTCAGCATCAGCCCCGAGGAATACCAGCGCATCGGGCAATTCGGCTTTGTCTCAGGTTCGAGCAACCATGCCGACCGGCTGGCAACGATTCGCAAGGCCTACCAGGACTATGGCGTGCTGATCGATACCCATACCGCCGATGGCCTGAAAGTTGCGTTGCAGCATCTTGAAGCCGGCGTGCCGATGCTGGTGCTCGAAACAGCCCTGCCAGCCAAGTTCGCCGCGACGATCGTCGAAGCGCTGGGCATCGAGCCACCGCGCCCGGCCGGGCTTGCCAACATCGAAGCGCTGCCCAAACGTGTCACCGTGATGGCCGTCGATGTCCAGGCCGTCAAGGACTTCGTTGTCGCCCATGTCTGAAGCTCGCGCTCCCATGCTGACGCTGGAGGAGGCGCTCGCGCGCTTGCTGAGCAGCATCGAGCCGCTGGGCTTGACCGAAACCAGGCGCACTGAGCAGGCCTTGGGTCGAATTTTGGCCCGGGATGTCGTGTCCCTGCTCGATGTGCCGCCGGCTGACAACACCAGCATGGACGGCTATGCCTTGCTGGCTGCCGATGTGCTGCAGCCAGGTACCTTGCTGCCGGTGGCGCAGCGGGTGCCGGCCGGTGTCGTCGGCGCGCGTCACCAGGAAGGCACGGCCGCGCGCATCTTCACCGGTGCGCAGATTCCCCTCGGCGCCGATGCGGTGGTGATGCAGGAGCAATGCCAGGCCAGCGCATTGCCGGGTGGCGGACTCGGTATGGTGCAAATCAACACCTTGCCGGTTTCGGGTCAATGGATCCGTCGCCGAGGTGAAGACGTGGCTCAGGGTACCGTCGTGCTGGCCGCTGGGGCGCGCCTTGACGCCGCCGCGCTGGGGCTGGCAGCTTCGGTTGGTGCGGCCGAACTGCAGTTGGCCTGTCGCCCCAAGGTGGCTCTGTTCTCGACCGGCGACGAACTGGTCATGCCTGGTGAGCCCTTGCGGCCCGGTGCGATCTACAACTCAAATCGCTTCATGCTGCGCGGCCTGCTCGAAGGCATGGGCTGCGAGGTCATCGATCTGGGTATCGTTCCGGATCAGCTGGAAGCTACGCGCCAGGCCTTGCGCGAGGCCGCATTGCAAGCCGATCTGATCATCACTTCGGGCGGTGTCTCGGTCGGCGAGGAAGACCATTTGCGGCCTGCGCTGCAGCTTGAAGGCCGTATCGACCTTTGGCAAATCGCGATCAAACCGGGCAAGCCGCTGGCTTTTGGCGAAGTCCGGCGCGCTGACCGCAGCCCGGCCTGGTTCATTGGCTTGCCGGGCAATCCGGTCTCGAGCTTCGTCACCTTCCTGCTCGCAGTGCGCCCGGTCATCCTGCGCCTGCAGGGTGCCACTCGCCTGGCGCCGCGCGGCTTCAACTTGCGTGCTGATTTCGACTGGCCGCGACCCGATCGTCGGCAGGAGTTCCTGCGGGTGCGCTTGAACGCCGCCGGTGGACTGGATTTGTTCCCGAACCAGAGCTCGGGTGTGCTGACCTCGGCGGTCTGGGGCGACGGATTGCTCGACAACCCCGGGCTGCAGACGATCAAGGCCGGGCAACTGGTTCGCTTCATTCCCTTTTCCGAGCTGCTGACATGAAGATTCAGGTTCGATATTTCGCCTCGCTGCGTGAACAACTCGGCGCCGGTGAAACGCTTGAGCTCGTGGCCGGAATCACCATCGGCCAATTGCGCGATCAATTGCTGGCGAGCTCGGCCCTGCATGGGCAGGCCCTGGCGCGTGGCCGGGCAGTGCGCTGCGCGTTGAATCAGCTGCTCTGCAAGGAAGACGCGGTCATTGCTGACGGCGCTGAAGTCGCTTTCTTTCCGCCCGTTACCGGCGGTTGAGGTCAGCGGCAGCGTGGCTGCAGATCAGCGGGTCATTTGCTGAACTTCAGCAAGTCGCTGGGCAGCACCCGCAGCAGGCCCAGGCATTGGCCTTTGACATCGCTGAATTTGTTCAAATCCCCCATCTCACAGCGGTCGCCGCCGATCACCTGCAAGCGCGCGATGTCCTGGCAGCTGATGCCTTCGAACTGCAGTTCGCGGTTGCGCTGATCCCCGGGCTTGACCGAGCCGAAGCTGGTCAGCTTGCTGGCGTAGACCACGCCATTGCTGCGATAGGCAGAAAAGCCCGGCACCAGGCTGCTGATTTCATAGGGCAGTTTGTTGTTCAAATTCATCTCGAAGCGGCAGCCACCCGGCGCTTCGACAAAACGCAACAATTGCAACTCGGCCAGAACAGCCGGCTTTTTACCCGGACTGATCAGGCGCCAGCTGCCGTCATCCTTGAGCAAGTAGCGCTGCCCGTCCGCATCGCTGAGTTCAATATCGGCATTGGCGCAGGCTGAGGCCAAGGCCAGAACGAGTATTGCTGGCAGCATTGCGTGGCAGGTTTTCATGGGGGAATCCGGGCATGGAGGTCGATCAATCAGACTGTAGTGGACAGGCTTTATCGGTGCCATCCCCCGAGCACTTGCTAGAGGAAACCCTGATGTGCTATAGTTCGACCTTCGCTGGAGTTGAGACCCCAGCGATTCGTACGTCTCCTCTGACCTTGTTCAGGCCGCTGCCCAAAATTCTGGTGCCAGTGTTGCGCTGAATACCCCTCGGGTTCGGTCGGCGGCGATGCCGTCGCTTTGACTGTTCCCCCGGCGCCGCACCAGGCTCCCCCCAAACTCGCTTGCAGCGAGCTTTGTGATGCCCTGGTGCACGACGCGAGCTTTCTCCCAGCGACTTTTCTGGCTTGACCCATAGGTCGGGTGCTTCGCATTTGCTCTGCTATTGCAGGGTCGGGCGTAGCTTTGTTGAAAGAAGATATGAGTTTTGAAAATCTAGGCCTGCACGAAGTTCTCCTGCGCGCCGTTGTTGATTCCGGCTATGAGACAGCCACCGAAGTACAGACTCAGGCAATTCCTCCGGGCCTGAACGGTCAGGACCTGATGGTCTCGGCACGTACCGGCAGCGGCAAGACCGCCGCCTTCATCCTGCCAGCCCTGCAAAAAATCCTGGCCAGCCGCAGCGAGAACGCGACGCGCCAAAAAGGCAAGATGTATGGCCCGAAAATCCTCGTGCTGACACCGACCCGCGAACTGGCGATGCAGGTGGCCAAGGCTGCACAAACCTACGGGCGCCATGTGCCTGGCCTGCGCATTTCGACCGTGCTGGGCGGCATGCCTTACGCGCTGCAGATCAAGCAGTTGAGCGGCCCCCTGGACATCCTGATCGCCACGCCTGGCCGTCTGCTTGACCATCTGCAGTCAGGCAAGGCCGTGCTCGACAACGTCGAAATCCTGGTGCTCGACGAAGCCGACCGCATGCTTGACATGGGCTTCATCGACGACATCAAGACCATCGCCGACCGGATTCCGGCAACTCGTCAGACCCTGATGTTCAGCGCTACGTTCGCTGGCCATGTCGGCCGTCTGGCGCATGACCTGATGCGCGATCCGCTGCGCGTTGACGTTGCTTCCCACACCGACACGCATGAGAACATCACGCAGCGTCTGCACTGGGCTGACAACAACAACCACAAGGATCAGTTGCTCGAGCATCTGCTCGCCGACAAGGATCTCGACCAGGCCTTGGTTTTCACCAGCACCCAGCGCGATGCTGACTGGCTGGCCGAGCGCCTGCAGGAACTCGGTCATTCGGTGGCGCCGCTGCACGGCGGCATGCCGCAGGGTCGCCGCAACCGCACCTTGCTGGCGCTGCGCCGGCGTGAAGTGCGCGTGCTGGTCGCTACCGACGTGGCGGCTCGCGGTATCGACGTGCCGACGATTTCGCATGTGATCAATTACGGTCTGCCGATGAAGGCCGAGGACTATGTGCACCGTATCGGCCGTACCGGCCGTGCCGGCCGCTCGGGCCTGGCGGTAACGCTGGCCACGCGCGACGATGTGTCGATGATCCGCCGCATCCAGCAGTTCACCACCCAGACCATCCCGTCAGCGCAAATCGAAGGCCTGGAGCCGAAGACGCAAGAACCGCGCATCTTCCCACCGCGTCCGATGGGTGCCGGCGGCTTTGAAGACCGCGGTGCACCGCGTCCTTCATGGGGTGCCAAGCCTGCTTATGGCAACAAGAGCTTCGGCGGCAACAAGTCCTTCGGAAACAAGCCTTTCAACCGTGACGGGGGCCAACCGTTCAACCGTGATGGCGGCCAGCCCTTCAATCGCGATGCAGGTCGTCCTGCAGCTTTCGAGCCGCGCGGCGAGTTCCGTCAGGATGCAAGGCCTGAATTTGTTCGCCAGGACGCCAGGCCATCGTTTGACAACAAGCCTTTCGAGCGCAGCAATGACCGCCCGAACGACCGCAGCTTCGCTCCGCGTGGTGACCGGCCATCGTTCGGCGCTGCCAAGCCGAGTTTCGGCCAGGACCGTCGTCCTGCCGGCCCTGGCGCCGGCCCGAAGCGCAGTGGTCCGTTCAGCCCCTCCGGCCCGCGTCGCAGCGGTTTCGGTCGCTGATTGATCCGGACTTTCGTTTGACCTGGAAAAGCCCGCTGGCCAAGCGGGCTTTTTTTCAACTGCAGGAAATGCGGCATGCAACAAAAGGGTCGGCTGAGCCAATGGGACGATGCCAAGGGCTATGGATTCATCTCGCCTGACGAAGGCGGGCCGCGCCTGTTCGTCCATCGCCAGGCCTTCGGCAATGCCCGTCCGCAAGCCGGTCAGGCCTACAGCTTTGAAATCGGAGTTGATGCCCAAGGCAAGCCGCGCGCTCTGAAATTGCGCAGCCTGGCGCCCAAAGCCCAAGCCTGGCGTGGCAGCAGGGTATGGCTGGTGCCGGGCTTTGCTTCGGCCTATCTGGTCTGCCATTTGTTGTGGCCGCTGCCGCCTGCGGTCTGGGGCGCTTATATGGCGATGAGCATGGCGACCTTCATCGTCTATGCCGGCGACAAACGCGCAGCGCGGCTCGGCCAGCCCCGTGTGCCTGAACGCACATTGCATGGTCTGGCGCTGGCCTGCGGCTGGCCGGGCGCCTTGCTGGCGCAGCAACTGCTCAGGCACAAGTCGGCCAAGTCCGAGTTCCTGCGCCGCTTCTGGTTTGCCGCCGGCGCCAATGTCGCGCTGTTCGTCCTGCTGGCCACGCCGCTGCTCCGATCAGCCCTTGACTGGATCTGGGCTGGCTGAACCTGGTCGCTTCAGTCGCTGAACAGCGTCAGCAGCCGATCGAGCCCGCCGGCATTGATCGCCACCATGGCCTGTTCGCGCACCCGCGGTTTGGCATGGTAGGCGACTGACAGGCCGGAGGCGCCGAGCATCAAGAGGTCGTTGGCGCCATCGCCGACGGCAATCGCCTGGCGCGGCTGCGCACCAATGGCGTCGCAGCATTGCAGCAGCATGCGGCGCTTTTCCTCGCCGTCGCAGATCTCGCCCCAGGCCTGGGGAATCAGCCCGCCGGTCAGTCGGCCATCCTTGATTTCAAGCTCGTTGCTGCGGACGAAGTCGATGCCGAGTTCCTGCACCACATAACGGGTGAAATAGCTGAAGCCGCCCGACACCAGCAGCAGTTTCAACCCCGCTGTTTTCAAGGCTGCACAGAGCTCACGCGCACCCGGGTTGAACTGCAGGCGCTCCCTCAGCACGGCTTCAAGCGCGCTTTCCGGCACGCCCTGCAGCAGCGCCAGGCGCCGGCGCAGGCTGTCCTTGAAGTCGCTGATCTCGCCGCGCATCGCGGCCTCGGTGATCGCCGCGACTTCGGCCTTGCGCCCGGCGGCTTCGGCGATTTCATCGATGCATTCGATATTGATCAGCGTCGAATCCATGTCGAAGGCGGCGATGCGGAAATCCGCCAGTTTCAGCGGCGGCGCGAAGCCTTGGATCACGAGGGTCGGGTCTTGCATCAATGGGTCCGTTTCAATCAATTAGCGGGTCGGCTGCCCCAGCAAGCGCAGCACTTCGCGGATCGCCTGGGCGCGGTCTTTCGGATCGGTCAAGGCCTTTTCGATGCGCAGCTTGTCGTTGCCGACCAACTTGATATTGCGGTTCTTCTGCACCAGCGCGATCACCTTGGCGGCGTCGATCGGCGGGTTCGGGCGGAAGCTGATGTTCATCAGCTGTGGTGCGGCATCGATCTTCAACACGCCATAAGGCTTGGCCAGCACGCGCAACCGGTGCGTGTCGAACAGAGTCTGGCCCTGCGCCGGCAGCTTGCCAAAACGGTCGGTCGCTTCCTCGAGCAGCGCGTCGATCTGCTCGTTCTTTTCGGCCGAAGCCAGGCGTTTGTAGAAGGACAGCCGCACATGCACATCGCCGCAATAAGCATCGGGCAGCAGCGCCGGTGCATGCAGGTTGATCTCGGTGACGGCAGCCAGCGGATTGAGCAGATCCGGTTCAACGCCGGCCTTCAGCGAGCGCACTGCTTCGGTGAGCATCTCGTTGTAGAGCTGGAAGCCGATCTCGAGCATATTGCCACTCTGGTTCTCGCCCAGTACCTCGCCGGCGCCGCGGATTTCCAGGTCATGCATCGCCAGGTAAAAGCCCGAACCGAGCTCTTCCATCGCCTGGATCGCATCGAGCCGCTGCGCCGCCTGTTTGGTCAAGCCTTCCAGATCCGGCACCATCAGATAGGCATAAGCCTGATGGTGTGAGCGGCCGACGCGGCCGCGCAACTGGTGCAGTTGCGCCAGGCCGAATTTGTCGGCGCGCGCCATCACGATGGTGTTGGCGCTCGGCACATCGATGCCGGTTTCGATGATGGTCGAGCACAGCAGCAGATTGTGTTTGCCGCCGACGAATTCGCGCATCACCCGCTCCAGTTCGCGCTCGGGCATCTGCCCATGGGCGATGACGATGCGCGCTTCGGGCAGCAACTCGACCAGCTTCTGGCGCCGGTTCTCGATCGTGTCGACCTCGTTGTGCAGGAAATAGACCTGCCCGCCGCGCTTCAACTCGCGCAGCACCGCTTCACGGATCACGCCGTTGCTCTCGCTGCGGACAAAGGTCTTGATCGCCAGCCGGCGCTGCGGCGCGGTCGCAATCACGCTCAGGTCACGCAGCCCTTCCAGCGCCATGCCCAGGGTGCGCGGGATCGGCGTGGCGGTCAGGGTCAGCACATCGACTTCGGCGCGCATTGCCTTCATCGCCTCCTTGTGGCGCACACCGAAGCGGTGCTCTTCGTCGATCACCAGCAGCCCCAGGCGCATGAACTTGACGTCGGCGCTGAGCAGCTTGTGGGTGCCGATGACGATGTCGATCGAGCCATCCGCCAGGCCGGCCATTGCAGCCTTGATTTCCTTGGCTGAGCGGAAGCGGCTCATCTCGGCGACCCGCACCGGCCATTTGCCGAAGCGGTCGGAAATGGTCTGGAAATGCTGTTCGGCCAACAGCGTCGTCGGCGCCAGGATCGCCACCTGCTTGCCGCCCATCACGGCGATGAAAGCTGCGCGCAGCGCGACTTCGGTTTTGCCGAAGCCGACATCGCCGCAGACCAGCCGGTCCATCGGCCGCGGACTGATCATGTCCTGGATCACCGCATGGATGGCGGCGCGCTGGTCGGGTGTTTCCTCGAAGCCGAAACTGGCGGCGAAGGCCTCGTAGTCCTGGCCGCCATAGCGGAAGGCATGGCCTTCGCGCAAGGCCCGCTGGGCATAGAGGTTGAGCAACTCGGCCGCGGTGTCGCGCACCTGTTCGGCGGCGCGGCGTTTGGCTTTTTCCCATTGACCCGAGCCGAGGCGGTGCAGTGGCGCCTCTTCGGCCGACACGCCGGTGTAGCGGCTGATCAGATGCAGTTGCGACACCGGCACATAGAGCGTCGCGGCATCGGCATATTCGAGATGCAGGAACTCCGAGGCGCCGTCGCCGATGTCGATATTGATCAGCCCGCGGTAGCGTCCGATGCCATGGTTGCTGTGCACCACCGGGTCGCCAAGCTTCAGCTCCGACAGGTCCTTGATCAGCGCATTGACATCGCTGACTTGCTCCTGCTTGCGCCGCCTGCGCGTTGTCGGCGCAGTGGCGAACAACTCGGTCTCGGTGAAGAGCTGGATCTTCCTTCCGGAATCAGGCTCGAACCAGAAAAATCCCTCGGCCAGCGGCGCTGCGGTGATCGCGAACTTTTCTTCGCCGGCTTCGAATTCGGCCAGATCCTGCACCGAGGGTGGGTCGATGCTGCTGTCGCGCAGCAGTTCCAGCAAGGTCTCGCGCCGGCCTTCGCTTTCGGCCAGCAGCAGCACCCGGTGCGGGGTGCTCTTCAGGTGCGCGGCCAGTCTGGCAAAGGGTTGCTGGGTGCCGCGCTCGATGCTGACATCGGGCAGCGGCCTGGCGTAGTCGATCGGCTCATCGACCGAGATATGGCCGCGCACCGCCAGCACCGCATGGGGATGGGTCAGCGTGAAGAATTCCTCGACCTTGAGGAAAATCTCTTCAGGCGCCAGAATCGGCCGCTCGGGGTCATGCTGGAGAAAGCGGTGGCGTTCTCGCGTGTCGACCCAGAAGCGCTTCAGCGCCTCGTCGACATTGCCATGCAGCACCAGCGCCACCTGCTCGCCGAGGAAGTCAAAGATCGTCGCGGTCTGCTCGAAGAAGATCGGCAGGTAATACTCGATGCCGCCAGTGGCGATGCCCGAGGCCATGTCCTTGTAGATGCGCGAGCGGGTCGGGTCGCCCTCCATCTTTTCGCGCCAGCGCGACCTGAAGGCCTGGCGCGCGGCTTCGTCCATCGGGAATTCATGGCCTGGCAGCAACCGCACCTGCGGTACCGGATAAAGGCTGCGCTGGCTGTCGGGGTCGAAGGTGCGGATCGAATCGACCTCGTCACCGAACAGGTCGACCCTGAAAGGCACTAGCGAGCCCATCGGGAACAGATCGATCAAGCCGCCGCGCACCGCATATTCGCCTGGCGACACCACCTGGCTGACATGGGCATAGCCGCCCAGCGTCAACTGCGCTTTCAGGCTGGCTTCGTCGAGCCGCTGCTTTTGTTTGAAATTGAAGGTCGTGGCGGCCAGAAAGGAGGGCGGTGCCAACCGGGTCAAGGCCGTGGTGGCCGGCAGCAGCACGACGTCAACATCGCGCTGTTCAGCCGCCTTGCCCTGGCTTTGCAGCAGCCCCCAGAGCGTGGCCAGGCGCTCGGAGATCAGGTCCTGATGCGGCGAAAAATTGTCGTAGGGCAGGGTTTCCCAATCGGGGAAGACCGCCACACGCAACTGCGGCGCAAAGAATTTCAGCTCATCCTCGAGCCTTTGCGTGTCGCTTGGATCGGCGGTGATGATCGCGGTGATGCGGCCGGCGGCCATTTGCTGCAGCGCGAATTGCGCCAGCAGCAAGGCATCGGCTGATCCGGTCGGGCGGGGCTGGTTGAATTTTTTGCCAGGGGCGATAAGGGGAAGCAGCATTCTTGATCTCAGGACTTACCTTGGCGTCTGCATTCGCAAACGCCGGGCTGATTCTTCGTCGCGGGCGTCGTCGATCTCGCGCATCACGCTGTTGATATTGACCACGCCGGCCTTGCGGACAAAGCGGCCGGTCAGTGGCTGGTCCGGGTGCAGGGCGCCGCGCTGGTACAGGTCCCAGATTTCTTCACCATATTCACTCTTCAGCAACTCGGGTGCGAAACGGCCGAAAAAGCCGCGCAGATTGTCGACATCGCGCAGCAGCATTCGCTTGGCGTGGTTGTTGCCTGCGGCGTCGACCGCTTGCGGCAAGTCGATGATCACCGGGCCGTCCTCCGCCAGCAGGATGTTGAATTCAGACAAGTCGCCGTGGATCACGCCGGCGCTGAGCATGCGCACGACTTCCTGCAGCAGCGACTGATGGTGGCGGCGCGCATCCTCGGGGCTGAAATCGACATCGTTCAGGCGCGGTGCGGCATCGCCCCCGGCGTCGCAGACCAACTCCATCAAGAGCACACCGTCGCAGAAGTTATAGGGTTTGGGTACGCGCACACCGGCCGCAGCCAGGCGATACAAGGCATCGACCTCGGCGCTTTGCCAAGCCGCTTCCTGGGCCTGGCGGCCAAAGCGCGTGCCCTTTGCCATCGCGCGGGCCTGGCGGCTGTTCTTGACCTTGCGGTTCTCGGTGTAGTCGACCGCCTGCCTGAAGCTGCGTTGATCGGCTTCCTTGTAGACCTTGGCGCAGCGCGTGTCTTCGCCACAGCGGACCACGTAAACCATTGCCTCTTTGCCGCTCATCAACTGGCGTACAACGCTGTCGATCAGGCCTTCTTCAAGCAAGGGTTGCAGTCTCTTCGGTGTTTTCATGGGTCACATTGTGCCGGTCGCGGCGCCGGCGGGACGGTGCAGGGTGATCGGCTGCAGCGCCGCGGCATCGATCGAGCGCGCCCGCAACTGGCCGCAACCGGCGTCGACATCCTGGCCGGCCGAGTCGCGCAGCTTGGTCAGCACGCCGCGTTGATGCAACTCGGCCGCGATCGCCCGCGCCCTTGACTCGTCGGGCCGTTTGAACTCGAGGCCGTCCACCGCGTTGTACGGAATCATGTTCAGCAGCGCGTATTTGCCCTTCAGCAGCCGCACGATGCCGTCGAGTTCGTCAGCACCATCGTTGATGCCTTCCAGCAGCGTCCATTGATACTGGATCGGGTAGCCGGTGGCGCGCGCATAGCGTTCGCCGAGGTCGACCAAATCGTCCGGCGTCATCCGTGGCGCGCGTGGCAGCAGCTGCTCGCGCAATCCCGGCTTGCTGCTGTGCAGCGACAAGGCCAGCGCCGGTTTCACCAAACCCTGCTGCAGTCGCTCGAACAAGCGCGGGTCGCCGACGCTGGAGAAAACCAGGTTCTTGTGGCCGATATTGCCTTGCGTGCCGAGCAGCTCGATCGCTGCCATCACGTTCTCGAGGTTGTGCGCCGGCTCGCCCATGCCCATGAAAACGACCTTGTTGACCGGCCGCAGCCGACGCGCCAGCGCCACCTGGGCGATGATTTCGCCGCTGCTCAACTGGCGCAGCAAACCATCGCGCCCGGTCATGCAGAACAGGCAGCCGACCGCGCAACCGACTTGGCTCGAGACGCACAGACCCCCGCGCGGCAGCAGCACGCTCTCGACCGTCTGCAAGTCCTGCAGTCCGACCAGCAGCCGCATTGAACCGTCTTCGCCTGGGTGGCTCGAGATCAGCCTGGCCAGGCCCTGCAGCATCTCGTCGATCGCCGGCAAACCGTCGCGCAATGTCTTCGGCAGATAGTTCTCGGGGCGCCTGCGGCCCTGATCGCGCGGACGGCATTGCACCCAGTCGCGCAGCAAGCGCTGCTGATGCTCGGTTCTGGCGCCGAGTGCGCGCAGGCCTTGCTGGATGTCTTCGATGCGCATGGAGGCAGGGTCGGGCAGGGTCGGGCAGGGGAGCCGGGATTATCCCTGCTGGCGCAGCCGGCTGACCTGTGCCTTGAAGCCACAGCCAGGAAAAAACGCTGTGCTTGGGCGCTTTCACCCTATAGTCGGCTCACACCGCAGCAAGCGGGAACCCGAGGAGACAAAAAATGTTGAAACGCAGAACCTTCGCGCTGGCCGCTGCGGCCAGCCTCTCCCCGCTGCCGCTGTTTGCGCAGTCGAGCCAGCCGGTGCGCATCATCGTGGGCTTCCCGCCGGGCGGCGGCACCGACATCCTGGCCCGGGTGCTGGCGCAAAAACTGACAGTGATGTGGAACGTCCAGGTGCTGGTCGAAAACCGGGCCGGCGCGACTGGCGTGATCGCTGCCGACTATCTTTCCAAGCAGGCGCCCGATGGCACATCGCTGATGATGGCCCATATCAACAGCCATGCGATCGCGCCAGCGTTGTTCCCGAAAATTCCTTACCAGGTCGAGCGCGACTTCACGCCGGCGGTGCTGGTCGGTGTGACACCGAATTTGCTGATCTGCGGCGAGCAGCAGGCAGCCCGCACGGTCAAGGATCTGGTCGAGTTGTGCCGCAAGAATCCCGGTCGCATCACCTTCGGTTCGGCCGGCAACGGCTCGGCCCAGCATCTGGCGCTGGAAATGTTCAAGCTGGGCGCTGGCATCGATGCGATCCATGTGCCTTACAAGGGCTCCGGTCCGATGCTGACCGACCTGATGGGTGGCCAGATCCAGTACAGCTTCGACACCATGACAGCCGCCACGCCGCATGTGAAAAGCGGCAAGGTGTTTGCGATCGCCCAGACCCGACTGCAGCGTAGCGGGGCCCACCCGACAGTGCCGACGATGGCCGAATCTGGCTTTCCCGGCTATGAGGCCACCACCTGGTACGGCTTGGCCGGGCCGGCCAAGATGGCGCCCGCCTTGGTTCGCCATATCAATGAAGATGTGAACAAAGTCCTGGCCATGCCCGATGTGCAGGAACGCTTCGCCCAATATGGCGCTGAAGATGGTGGCGGATCGGCCGAGAAGTTCTCGATCTTCATCCAGGCCGAGATGCGCAAATGGGCCAAGGTGGTGAAAGACGCCAATGTGAAGATGGACGCATGACGGTAGCGCCGAAGCGGCCACAGCCGCTGGCCGGGGTTCGCGTGCTCGATGTCAGCCAGGTGATGGCCGGGCCTTACGCCTGCATGCTGCTCGGCGACATGGGCGCCGATGTGATCAAGATCGAGCCGCCCAAGAGCGGCGACCAGACGCGCGGTGCGATGGGCTTCAAGCTCAAGGGCAACGACAGCATGGGCTTCCTCAACATGAACCGCAACAAGCGCAGCGTCACGCTGAACTTGAAGTCTGCGGCCGGGCGGGCGCTGCTGTTCAAGCTGGTTGAAAGCGCTGACATCCTGGTCGAAAACTACCGTCCCGGCGTGATGAAGCGTCTGGGCATCGACTATGAGGCCTGCCAGAAAGTCAACCCGCGGCTGGTCTATGTCAGTATCTCGGGCTTTGGCCAGACCGGCCCCTGGGCCGATCGGCCCGGTTTCGACCTGATGGCGCAAGCCATGTCGGGCGTGATGAGCGTCACCGGCTACCCCGACGGCCCGCCGGTAAAAGCCGGCGTGCCGGTGGCCGACATCGGCTGCGCGCTGTTTGCCACCTATGCCGCGCTTTCTGCCTATATCGGCAGCCGTGCCACCGGCCTGGGTCAGTACATTGACGCCTCCTTGTTCGATTCGGCGATGGCTTTTTCGATCTGGGATATGTCCGAATATTGGGGCACCGGGCGCCCGCCCGAGCCGCTTGGAACTGCCAACCGGATGAGCGCGCCTTACCAGGCGATGGCTTGCGCCGACGGCCATTTCGTCATGGGCGCGACCAACCAGAAGCTCTGGCACAAGCTCTGCGTGACCTTGCAGCGCAGCGATCTGCTCGACGACGCACGCTTTTGCAGCGTCTCGCTGCGCCTGGCCAATCGATTGGCGCTGGTGGCCTTGCTGGAGCAAAGTTTTATCCAGCAGTCCAGCGCTTACTGGGTCGACCATTTGCTGGCGGCCGGCATCCCGGCGGGCCCGATCCTCAGCTACCCGCAAGCCTTTGAGGGCGCGCATGGTGTGGCGCGCCAGATGCGCATCGAGATCGATCATCCGGTCGAGGGCAAGGTGCCCAATATCGGCTTTGCCGTCAAGCTGTCGGGTACGCCGCAGCAGGTGCGCCGTCATCCGCCGCTGCTGGGTGAACATACCGGCGAGTTGCTCGCCGAACTGGGCTTGGGTGCAGCCGAGATCGCCGCCTTGCAGGAACAAGGAGCTTTTGCCGATGAGCATTGAACCTGGCCAGGTCCGTCTGAGCATCTCGCAGGGCGTTGCCGCGCTGATCTTCGACCGCCCGGCAGCGCGCAATGCGATGACCTGGGCGATGTACGAGCAATTGCAGCAGATCTGCGAACAACTCGCCACCGATAGCAGCGTTCGCGTCGTGACCCTGCGCGGCGCCGGCGGTCAGGCCTTTGTCGCCGGCACCGACATCGCGCAGTTCAGCGGTTTTCAGACCGGCGAGGACGGCGTCGCCTACGAGCGCCAGATCGACCGCTGCATCGGCCTGCTCGAAGCCTTGCCGATGCCGACCATCGCGGTGATTGAAGGCTGGGCGGTGGGGGGCGGCCTGGCGATCGCCACTGCTTGCGATTTCCGCATTGCCGGCAGCGGCGCCCGCTTTGGTGTGCCGATTGCCCGGACGCTGGGCAACTGCCTGTCGGTTGCCAATCTGGCCCGGATGACGGCCGCCCTGGGCATGCAGCGCGTCAAGCGCATGCTGCTGCGCGCCGAGATGTTGACTGCCGATGAATGCGCCGCCTGTGGCTATCTGCAGCAGGTCTGCGCACCGGCCGATCTCGATGCCTGTCTGGCCGCGCTTTGTGCAGAGTTGGCGGCGCTCGCACCTGTCACCCAGGCGGTTTCCAAGGAAGCGCTGCGCCGCCTGGCATTGGCCGCGTTGCCTGAAGGTGAAGACCTGATCCGGCGCAGCTATGGCAGCGACGATTTCCACGAAGGCGTCAACGCCTTTGTGCAGCGCAGGCCGCCGCAATGGCAGGGCCGTTGAAGGGCGGCTTCTAGAATGCCGGCAATGTCCGATTCCGTTTC
This sequence comes from Roseateles toxinivorans, assembly GCA_945898095.1. Lineage (GTDB taxonomy): Bacteria > Pseudomonadota > Gammaproteobacteria > Burkholderiales > Burkholderiaceae_C > Paucibacter_A > Paucibacter_A toxinivorans_A. Next base: position 29,575 of record CAMDHE010000033.1, read on the forward strand.
TGGCTTGTCGCCCCGTTGCTATGCCCTGGTGCCCGCCGCCGGGGCTGGGGTACGTTCCGGGGCCGAAGGGCCAAAGCAATATGTGCAATTGGCCGGGCGCGCAATGCTGGCGCACACGCTGGATGCGCTGCTGCAGGTGCCGGGTCTGACCGCGACCCTGGTGGTGCTGGCGCCCGATGACGATCAATTCGAAGCGGCGCTGCCCGATATTCAAGGCCAGGCGGTCTGGGTCGCGCGCTGCGGCGGATCGACCCGTGCGCAAAGCGTCGCCAAGGGCCTGGATCAGCTGCTGGCAAGCGGCGCGCAGCCGCAGGACTGGGTGCTGGTGCATGACGCGGCGCGCTGCCTGTTGCGGCCCGAATGGGTCACGGACTTGATCGAGGCCTGTCTGGATGATCCGGTTGGCGGTCTGCTGGCCTGTCCGCTGCCGGATACCTTGAAAGCCTCGCAGGCTGGTCGCGTCAGCGCCACCATCGATCGGCAGCAAAAATGGGCCGCGCAGACGCCACAGATGTTCCGGCTGGGGCAATTGCAAGCGGCGCTGGCCCAGGCCGTCAGCGACGGCATCGTGGTCACCGACGAGGCCAGCGCGATCGAGGCGCAAGGCCAGCAGCCTTTGCTGCTCGAGGCCTCGCTGGAGAATTTCAAGGTCACCTGGCCGGCCGATTTCGCGCTGGCCGAACGCTTGTTGAAAAGCCGCTGAGGAGCAAGGCATGAAGATTCGAATCGGCGAAGGCTGGGACACCCATGCCCTGGTCACCGGCCGGCCTTTGGTGCTGGGCGGCATCACCATCCCGCACAGCCATGGCCTGCTCGGACATTCCGACGCCGATGCGCTGGCGCATGCAATCACCGATGCGCTGCTTGGCGCCGCCGCAATGGGCGACATCGGCAAGCTTTTTCCGGATAACTCCGCCGAGTTCAAGGGCGCTGATTCGATGCTGCTGCTGGCCAATGCCTATGCGCAAGTGCAAGCCGCTGGTTGGCAGATCGTCAATATCGACTCGACCATCATCGCCCAGGCGCCGAAGATGGCGCCGCATATCCCCGCCATGCGCGCAAGGCTGGCCCAGGCGCTGGGCATCGATGCCGCGCAGGTCAATGTCAAAGCCAAGACCGCCGAAAAAATGGGCCCGGTCGGCGAAGGTCTGGCGATCGAGGCCAGGGCGGTTTGTCTGCTGACTGCCGTCTGATCGCGGGCCGCTTGGCTTGGGATAATTTTTTCCACTGTTCCAGGCTTGCCGGTCTTCGTGGAGCCGGCGCAGGGCCAGGGCTTGCGCCGGACCAACCCAAAGGATGCTCTGCATAACCCCTCACGGCTTGTGCTAGCCCGGCCTCAGGCGGTCTGCGGCGTTGCATTTATTGCCAATAGCACGCGCTATTGGCCGCAAAATGCGCCTTGCATCCCATCCCGATCCGCGCTGCACACAGTCGCGTTGAGTTATGCAGAGCATCCCTTATGCCCGGCTCCAGCCCTGTCCCTGCGCCGTCTGCGCTGGTGGAGCGAAAAACTGTGCTGCGGAAAATTTACCTTTCTGGCACCGCAATACCGGCGGAAAAATCGTGGCAGTTAGCCGCCAGCCTGATCCGGAATTCCGGTAAATTCGACCCCGCCAGTTCCTTATGACTCAAGCCATCGACAAGGGCCGCATGACACCGAACCCGCCAGCCGATCCGGCAGCACATCCGAACCAGTTCGCCCTGCTGGGGCAGCGACGTTTCGCGCCTTTTTTCTGGACCCAGTTCCTCGGCGCCGGCAACGACAACCTGTTCAAGTTCGCTTTTACCGTGATGGTGACCTACCAGATCGAAGTCAGCTGGCTGGCACCGAAGATGGCAGGCCTGGTGATCGCTGCGCTGTTCATCCTACCCTTTTTGCTGTTTTCGGCGACCAGTGGTCAGTTGACCGACAAATACGACAAGACCAGCGTGATCCGTTGCGTCAAATGGCTGGAGATCGCGATCATGCTGCTCGCGGCCTACGGCTTCTGGGTCGTGAACATGCCGGTGTTGCTGGCCTGCGTGTTCCTGATGGGTTTGCATTCCACCTTGTTCGGCCCGGTGAAGTTCGCTTATCTGCCGCAGCATCTGAGCGAGCGCGAGCTGACGGGCGGCAACGGCATGGTCGAAATGGGCACCTTCGTGGCGATCCTGCTCGGCCAGGTGGCGGGCGGCCTGCTGGTGGCTGTGCCTGAATTGGGTCGGCATTATGTGGCCCTGGCCTGCGTCGGCGTCGCCTTGCTCGGGCGCATCACCGCACAGGCGATTCCGGCCTCGCCGTCGACCGATCCGGGGCTGCAGATCAACTGGAACCCGTTCACCGAGACTTGGCGCAACCTCTTGCTGGCCCGCGGCAACATCGTCGTGTTCCGGTCCCTGCTGGGCATCTCGTGGATGTGGTTCTTCGGTGCGGTGTTTCTGGCGCAGTTCCCGTCATTCGCGAAGGATGTGCTGCATGGCGATGAACAAGTCGCTTCGCTGCTGCTGGTGGTGTTTTCGATCGGCATCGGCACCGGCTCGCTGCTGTGCGAATTGCTCAGCAAGCGCCATGTCGAGATCGGCCTGGTGCCTCTGGGCGCGATCGGTATGAGTCTGTTCGCCATCGACCTGTACTTCGCTTCGCGCGGCCTGCCTTCGGCCGGGACGCTGGGCCTGCGCGAGTTCCTGGCCTTGCCAGCGCATTGGCGCGTGATGGCCGACCTGGCGCTGCTGTCGCTGTTCGCCGGCCTGTTCAGCGTGCCGATGTATGCGTTGATCCAGTTGCGCTCGCAGCCCAGCCACCGGGCGCGCATCATCGCAGCCAACAATATCCTGAACGCCTTGTTCATGATCATCAGCTCGATTGGCGCTGGGGCGCTGCTGGCCGTGAACTTCACGATTCCCGAGATATTCCTGATCACCGCCTTGCTCAATGCGGTGGTGGCCTTTTACATCTTTATGCTGGTGCCCGAGTATTTCCTGCGTTTTGTTGCTTTCATGCTGACGCGGATCGTCTACCGGTTCAAGTTGCGGGGCGACGAACATATCCCGGCGACGGGCGCCGCGATCCTGGTCTGCAACCATGTCAGCTTCATCGACCCGGTGCTGCTGATGGCGGCCAGCCCGCGTCCGATCCGTTTCATCATGGACCACCGGATCTTCAAGCTGCCGCTGCTGGGTTGGTTCTTCAAGCTCGCCAAGGCGATTCCGATCGCGTCGCAACGCGAGGATCCGGCGATTTACCAACAGGCCTTCGAACAGGCCCGGCAAGTGCTCGACGAGGGTGACCTGCTGTGCATCTTCCCCGAGGGCGCGCTCACCCGCGATGGTGAGTTGGCTGAGTTCAAGGCCGGCGTGATGAAGCTGCTCGAAGGCCGGCCGGTACCGGTGGTGCCGATGGCCTTGCAGAACTTATGGGGCTCGTACTTTTCACGCTTCGAAGGCAAGGCGATGAGCAAGCCGTTCCGGCGCGGCTGGTTCAGCCAGGTCGGCCTGGTCGCCGATGCCCCGATTGCTGCTGCCGATGTGACGCCGCAGTTGCTGCGTGAGCGGGTATTGAGGTTGCTGGCTTCGTGAGCTCGGCTGGCTGGCTTTTCCGGCTGGCCTGAACGCGACTCTGCTTGCCGGCGTCCCTGAACCGGCACGGCCCCGTCTTCAATGCCCCAATTCCAGCGCCACCAGGAATCGCGACACCATGTTGTAGGCGCCGATCGTCACCATCAAATCGACCGTCTGGCGCTCGTCGAGGTGGCTGCGGACCTGCTCGTACAAGCTGGCGGGCACTTCGATATTGCGGGTCATCACATCGGTCAGGCTCAGCAGCGTCTGTTCGATCTCGTTCAGCCCTGTGCCGAGCTGTGCGGGGTCGCGCATCGCGTCGACCTGGGCTTGGGTCGCACCAGCTTTCAAGGCGATCGGCAGATGGGCTTCATATTCGTAGACCGCGCGGTTCAGCACGGCCACTCGCAGGATCACCAGCTCGCGCAGATAAGCCGGCAGGCTGTTGTGATTGCGCACGGCGGTCAGCAATTGCTCCCAGCCCTTGGCCATCGGCGGGCTGTTCAGCAGCACCTGGTAAAGCGGCGAGACGCGGCCGCGCTGCGCGGCGATGCTGGCTTCTATTTCTGCCAACTCGGGCTGAGTGCCCGGCAAGATCGGATTGATTCGCATGGTTTTATTTCCCTTCAATCGCAGCGCACTGACATGCCGCCGTCGACGACCAGCTCGGCCCCGGTGATGAAGCGCGCTTCATCGCTGGCGAGGAACAGCACAGCGTTGGCGGTGTCGCGGCCGTCGCCCATGAAGGGCAGGGGGATGCGCGACTGGCGTTGCTTGAGCAGCGCCTCGACATCGCCGCCGGCACGCTGTTTGGCCAGCCGCACATTGACCATCGGCGTGTACAGCTGCCCCGGAATGACGGTGTTGACGCGGATGCCTCTGCCCGCGTACTGCACCGCCACGACGCGCGAAAACTGGATCACCCCGGCCTTGGCTGCAGCGTAGGCGACTTGCGCCGAGCCGGTCCAGCGCGTGCCCGAAGTCGATGCCATATTGACGATCGCGCCACGCCCGGCTTTTTCCATCAAGGGCAGCACCAGCTTGCAGGTGCGGAAGACGCTTTTCAGGTTGCGGTCGAACTGCTGGTCCCACAGCTCCTCGCTCATCTCGACCGGCCCACCCGCGGCCGAACCGCCGACGTTGTTGACCAGGATGTCGATGCTGCCGAAGCGCTGCATGCAGGCGGCCACCGCGGCCGTGATCGAAGTCACGCTGGTGACATCGCATTGCGCCGTCTCGATCTCGCCACCGGCCGCACGCGCCAGCGCAACGGTCTCGGCCATGCTGTCGAGCGCGATGTCAACCGCAAAGACTCTTGCGCCTTCCTCGGCCAGCCTTACCGCAATCGCGCGGCCATTGCCCCAACCCGGGCCGACCGAACCTGCGCCGGTGATCAGCGCGACCTTGCCTTCAAGACGTTTTGTCATGGAAACTCATCAGTGAATAAACAAATCCGGCTCAAAACAAGCTGCTCGCCCTGAGCTTCGCCGCGTTCCGCCTTCGACAGGCTCAGGCCGAACGGTTGTGAGGTTTTCGATCGGCCGTTCAAACAACCGTCGGCGTCGCTGCGCCATCCATCGCGATGATCGCGCCGGTCACATAACTGGCCCGCGGTGAAGCCAGGAACAGCACCATATTGGCGATTTCTTCCGGGTCGGCAACGCGGCCCAGCGGCAGGCCTTCGCCCGGGTCGGTCGGTGCGGGCCGGCCTTCGCTGGCGGCCAGCTTCGCGTCGACTTCCATCCGCTGCGTCATCCGCTGCGTCAGCACCGGGCCGGGGTTGATGCCATTGATCCGCACGCCCTTGTCGGCATAGGCCACTGCCAGTCCGGCGCTGACCAGCATCAGCGCCGCATTGGCGGCGCCGCCGGCCAGATGGGTGGTGCGGGCGATCTTGCCGCCGGAGCCGATCACATTGATGATCACGCCGCTGCCGCGCTCGCCCATGCGCTTGACCACCGGGTCGATCATGTGGATATAGCTGAAGAACTTGGCTTGCATCGCGTCATGCCAGACTTCGGGTTGCAGGTCTTGCGGTGCCGTGCGCTTGGCCGCACCGGCGCAGTTGACCAGGATGTCGACCGGGCCGAAGCCGGCTTCAGCCGCATCGAGCGCGGCTGCCGCAGCACCGGCATTTTGCAGGTCGGCGGCATGGACCGCCACCCTGGCATCCGGTATCGCTTGCAGCGCCAGCGCCGCTTGTTGCAAGCCCGTCGGATTGCGCGCGACCAGGCTGACGCGTGCGCCTTCGCGCAGAAAACCCTCGGCGCAGGCCAGGCCGATGCCCTTGCTGCCGCCGGTGATCAATACATGTTTGTCATTTAGTTGCAGATTCATGATCCTAGATTCGGTAGTTGGACGCGGCCGAGTGGGCTGCGATGCGGTGCGCTGGCAAGGCGCGCCGACGCAGTGGACTGATGCCCACCAGGAGAAGCAACGCAGCCAGCGTGCCGTAGCGCGGTTCAATCGGCTGCGTAGCGTTCTCACCCATTGGGTGAAGGCAGGCGGGCAGAGAAATCTCAATAGGCATGAAGCCTCCGAGGCGATGGTGAGCGGTCAACTGCTGAATCTAGGATAGTCAGCCCCTTTTGGCCAGCAGGCCGCCGTCCACCGGAATCAGCACGCCGGTGATGTAGCGGGCCTCGTCACTGGCCAGAAAAACCGCCAGATTCGCCACGTCCCAGGCGGAGCCCATGAAACCCATCGGTACCAGCGCCTCGCGTTCGGCGCGCACCACTTCGCGTGCCACCCCGCGCTCACGGGCGCGGCGTTCGATCGCCATTGGCGTGTCGATCAGGCCCGGCAGAATCGCATTGGCACGCACGCCATGGGCGGCGTTTTCCATCGCAAGATGCTGGGTCATGGTGTTGATCGCACCCTTGCTGGTCTTGTAGGTCAGGTTCGGCCTGGCAGCCAGCGACGAGGTTGACGAGATATTGACGATGCAGCCCGACTTCTGGCGGATGAAATGCGGCAGCACATGCTTGCAGGTCATGAACATGCCTTTCAGGTTCATGTTCATCAGCGCGTCCCAGACCTCGGTGTCCATGTCGACCGTCTTGCGGTCGCCGGTCGAGCTGCCGACGTTGTTGTGCAGGATGTCGATGTGGCCATAGCGTTCGATGCAGGTCTGCGCGATCGTCCGGCAGTCGGCCTCGCGCGTGATGTCGGCCTGCAGCACCGAGGCCTCGCCGCCATATTGCTGCACCGCTTGCAGGGTGTCTTCGGCCCAGGCTGGGTTGATGTCGACCAGCAGCAGCGTTGCACCCTCCTGGGCAAAGCGTTCGGCCGTCGCGCGGCCATTGCCGATCGTGCCGCCGGGCTGCTGGCCCGCGCCGACGATGATCGCGATCTTGCCGGCGAGCCGGCCCTGTTTTTTGTCCATGTCCATCTTTCAATCGATCGTGATCCGGCCTTCAGCGATGACCTTGCGCCAGCGGGCTTCCTCGCTGCGCACATAGCGGGTCAGCTCATCGGGTGTGCCCACGGCGGTGACCAGGCCTTCGCTTTCGACCCGGCTGCGGAAGATCGGCGCTTCGGTGGCGCGCTTGACCGCCAGGTTCAGCCTTGAGACCACCTCGGGCGGAGTGCCGCCGCTGGCAAAAACCGCATACCAGACATCGGCTGCAGAGCCGGCCGGGGTCGCCTCGACGCAGCGGCCATGGCGCCGCAGCAGCGTCGTGCCGAGCCGGCGTTCAAGTTCGGAAATCCTTTTGCTGACTGCCGAGGGCACCAGATGCACGCGCTCAGCGCCGTGCGAGAGGCTTTTCTCTTCGATCGCAGCGATCAGGATTTCAAGTGAAGACAGGTCCATGGGCGAAGATTGTCGCCCAGCCCCGTATCACGCAGCCTGCATTGCAGCGTGGAAGCAAAAGCGGCTGCGACCCTCGGCCTTGGCCCGGTATTGCGCCGCATCGGCATGGGCCATCAGCTCGGTGAAATTGCCGCCATCGGCAGGAAACATCGCGATGCCGATGCTGCAGCTGATGGTCGCTTGCTGCCCGCCGGCCAACATGAAGGGCTGGCTCAGCAAGCGCAGCACATCGCCTGCGACCACCGCTGCGCCATCGGCCCCTTCGAGGTTTTCCAGCAAGAGCACGAATTCGTCGCCACCGAGCCTGGCCAGCAGATCGGTGTCACGCATCCGCTCCGAAATGCGCAGAGCCACCCGCTGCAGCAGATCGTCCCCGGCCGCATGGCCCCAGGCATCGTTGACCAGCTTGAAACGGTCGAGGTCGAAGAACAGCAAAGCGCCCTGGCTCTGCTGACGCTTGCTGACCGCCAGGGCATGTTCGATGCGGGTCTGCAACTGGCGCCGGTTCGGCAGGCCGGTCAAGGCATCGTGCAGGGCCAGATGGGTCATTTCTTCGCTCAGGCGGAGGCTGGTCAGGTCGGTTGTGGTGCAGACATGGTTGAGCAACTCACCCTGCGGCCCGTAGACCGAGCGGATGGTGAATTGCTCGTAGTAGATTGCGCCGTTCTTGCGCCTGGTGCGGATTTCTCCCTGCCAACTGCCGGTGCTCTCGACGCTATGCCAGACCCGCTGGTAGAAGGCCTTGTCTTCCATGCCCGGTTGCAGCTCGCGCAGATTTTGGCCGAGCAGATCTGCTTCGGTATAGCCTGAAATTTCAGTCATCGCCTGGTTGATCGAAAGGATCAGGCCGGCCGCGTCAGTGATGAAGGCGCCGGTCTCGATCTGCTCGAACAGCAGCGCCGCCCAGCGCTGCGACCGCAGCAGTTGGTTGCGTTCGGTGACATCGCGGATCACGCTCTGGATTGCCGGTTTGCCATCGAAGGTCATGGTCCGGCTGCGAACTTCGGCATCGAAGCCCTCGCCATTCACCTTCAGGTACCTGACCTCGAACCGGGACGAAAAGCCGGCTTGAAAGGCCAGCTCCAGGCTCAACTTGCGCAAAGCGGGAAGGGTATCAGGCTGGACGAAGTCAGCAGCCCGCTTGCCGATCAGATCCAAGGCGGTGGCGCCGAACATCGTGGCAGCCGCAGCGTTGACATAGACGAGCCGGCCTTCGCAGCCTACAACGATAGCGTCGGGCGACGCTTCGATCAGTTCGCGGTAGCTCAACTCGCTGAATTGCAGCATCTGGCCGGTTTCGGTGATCTTGTCCGATTTCTCCTGCAGCAAGCTGGCCGTGCGCGCCATCGCCATGGCGACCCATTGGGCTTCCTGGAAATGGACTTCGCTGACAGCTACCGCCTTGCCCTCGGCCAGCGCCTGGGCGGGTGCCAGCAGGCTGTTGACCGAGCGCGAAATCCTGTCGGCAACCAGCCATGCCATCGCCAATGCCAGGCCGAGCAATGCCAATCCGGCCAGGCTCAGTTCGCCCAAGCTGCGCCAAAGCGGCGCCTCCAGGTTTTCCTGTGGCACGGCAACTGCTGCCGCCCATCTCGAGATCGGCGAGCGGCTGAAGGCGATCTGGCTTTCGATGCCGGCCAAGGTGGTGGCGACAAACGAACCCTGATTGGATGTGGTCCCACGCTTGAAACTGTCCGGAAACTTCCGGCCGACATAGGCTTCGGGCTCCTGGCTGCGGCCGGCTACGATGCCCTCGCTGTCGACGATCACACCGAGCCATGTGGCCGGCAGATGCTGATTTTGCATATTCCGGCTCAGCTGCTCGAACTTGTTGCTGAGCGACAAAATCAGGATGACCTGGTCGTTCACGATCACCGGGACGTGGGTCTGGAATTTGTATTTACCTTCGATCGCGCCGAGAAAAATACCACCGCTCAAGGCTTCGGCAGTTTCGAAGACTTGTTTGATGCTGGCGACATCGCCATTGACTGGCAAAGCTGCGCCCCAAGGCTGGCCGGTGTGGAGCAGCATTTGCCCGGACCTGTCGCTGACTGTGACCTGGGTTCCGAAGTCGAGCTTGGTCAGAAAGGCACTGGCCTTTCTGTGGAAGCCCTCAAGATCGCCCCGCAGCAACTCGGGTGCCAGTGCCAATGACTGTGCGACTTTCCGGTTGGCTTCCAATTGGGCATCGACGGCTGTGAGCAACCCCTTCGAAGCCAGCAGCATTTCAGCAATTTGCTGGCTCCGCCCTTTTTGATAATCCCTTTGCAGCATGAAGAATGCTGCAATCAGCGCAGGC
>CAMDHE010000034.1 GCA_945898095.1 Roseateles toxinivorans
GCCCAAAAACGCGCGCTCGCGCTCATCGATAGCATCAGACCGTAGACAGAAACTCAACCTCAGAATTCAAGCTACCGCTTGATTTAAAAGGGAAATTCGTCCATTGCCAGTTGGAACTTCAGGCTAAGCCATTAAATCCACTCTGACCCCATTTCAAGAGATCAAGCGCGACGCAGGCCCAGCCACATCACCATGCTGACCACCATCAGCCCGCCGACTACCTGCAGCGGTGCGATGGTCTGGCCCAGGATGGCCCAGGCAAGCAACAGGGCGAAGATCGGCTCGATGTTCATGATCGCCGAGTTGGCCACCACGCCAAGCCGCGGCAGCACGGTGAACATCACCGTGAATGCGGTGCCGTAGAGTAAGGTCAGCGCCCCAAGCCCCCACCAACCCGCCGCTGCATCGGGCAGTTGTGGGCCGCCCTGCCAGGCCATGCTGATCAAGGCGATGGTGCTCACGCCGACCATGGTGGTGAAGGTGCGCAGGCGGCCATCCAGGTCGCCGGCCTCATGTTGGGTGAGCACCAGCACCATGCCAAAGGTGGCAGCTGCCGTCAGCGCAAAGCCCACGCCAGTGCCGATCTGTGCCCAATGTCCTGCGGCGCCAAGGCCCGACGATGCCCCCAACACATCCAGCGCCAACGCCAAGCCCAGCAGCATCACAGGCATCGCGCGCAGCAAATGGGGTGCAGGCCTGTGGCCATAGAACAAGCGGGCCCATAGTGCCGTCCACAGCGGGTAGGTGTTGAAGGCCAGCAGCGCCAGCGCTACCGGCAGCCTCGCCACCGCCGAATAAAGACACAAGCTCTGCACGCTCAGCAAGGCGGCAATCGCCAGCAGCCCGCGCCGGTGGCGGAGGGTCAGCTTCAGCGGTGTTGGCGGCTGCAACAGCAATAGCAAGCCGACCACGAGGGCCGTGACGCTGCTGCGAAAGCTCACCGCCGTGGCCACGTCCACGCCATGGTTGAAGGCCAACCGCGCGGCCACATGGTTGGCCCCCATCATCAGGGCGACCAGCAGCAAGGTGGCAAAGGCGGCGGCTGATAGGGCGGTGGTGGAGCGTGGAGTCATCCCTGATTGTCGTCGCTGGCCAAAGGCTCAGTGCCGACGCTGCAGTCAACGCCGTCCTGGTCTGCCCGATGCTGGCTTCAAACGGGTTCGGCCGGCCGGCGTGCCAGCAACTCGCCTGAGATCGCCTCGTAGGCCGCAGCCACACGCAGCAGCGCAGCATCGCCTTGCGGCGGGCCAATCAGTTGCAAGCCCGCAGGCCAGTAACCATTGGCGTGGAAGCCAGCCGGCAAGCTGATTGCCGGCAGACCGGCGAAGGTGGCGTAAAGCGTTGATTCCATCCAGCGGTGGTAGGTATCCATCTTGCGGCCGGCGATGGCCTGCGGCCAGCGCTGGTCCAGCGCAAAAGGCCAGACCTGCGTGACCGGCAGCGCCAGTACGTCGAATCGCTCGAACAGCCCCAGCAGATGGGTGTGGAAAGCGGTGCGCAACTCGCTCGCCTGCATGAATTCGGTGAAGCCCAGATCCTGTGCGCTGTCGTATTCCCACAGCGCTTCCGGCTTGATCTGCGCCCGGGTGGCGCCGGGTCTTGCCAGCAGCGCGGCGACCTTGGGTGCCACCAGCGCACGGCGCCAGACCAGCCAGGCAGCCCATAACCGGTCGGCATCGAATCCCAATTGGGTCGGTTCGACCTGAGCGCCCTCGGCGGTGCAGCGCCGCAGCGCGCTTTCCAGTACCGGTATCAAACCATCTTCCATGGCCAGATGGCCGCCGAGGTCGCCCAGCCAGCCGATGCGCAAGCCGCGCAAAGCTCCTTGCTCGCCTTCGGGCAGAAAGCTTTGCGGTCCCTGGGCAATCGACAAGGGCGCATGCGGGTCGCGGCCAGCTTGGGTGCCGAGCAGCAGCGCCAGATCGCGCACATTGCGCGCCAACGGCCCTTCGGTGGCGAGTTGGGCGACCCAGGCATCGGCGACCGGCCAGGCCGGTACCCGGCCCTGGCTGGGCCGCATTCCAAAGACATGGCCCCAGGCCGCAGGATTGCGCAGCGAGCCCATGAAGTCGGACCCATCCGCCACCGGCAGCAACCGGTGCGCCAGCGCCACCGCCGCGCCGCCGCTGCTGCCGCCGGCGCTGACCGATTGGTCCCAGGCATTGGCGGTGGCACCGAACAAGCGATTGAAGGTATGCGAGCCCAGTGCCAGTTCCGGCACATTGGTCTTGCCAATCACGATGCAGCCGGCCGCCTTCATGCGTGCGGCGCTCATGCTGTCCTGTGCGGGCATCACATCCTTGAGCAAGGGGCTGCCAATGGTGCTGGGGAAACCCAGGGCATGGCCAGTGTCCTTGATCGCCTGCGGCAGGCCATGCATCCAGCCGCGTGATCGGCCCTGCGCCAACTCGGCGTCACAAGCATCGGATTGGCGCAGCAATTGCTCGTCGGGGGCGAGGTTGACGATCGCGTTGAGCGTCGGATTCAGCCGGTGGATGCGCGCCAGATAGCCAAGCATCACCTCGCGGCAGGAAATGCGGCGGGCGTGGATTTCGGCCGAAAGCTGGTGGGCGTCGAGATCGGTCAAGTCTGAGGCATGCATCTTTGCGTTCCGTAAGGCAATGGGTCGCCAGTTCTGGTATCTCCGGCGATTCGCGTGAGCTGAAGAACAGCCTGGGGTCAGACTCGATTTACTTCCATGAATCGTCCAGCGGCTCCGCCAAATAATCCACTCTGACCCCATTTTCACTCCCAAATAATCCACTCTGACCCCATTTTCACTCAGTAAAGCGCACCCTCGTCCAGCGACAGCAAGGGAAAAGCACTCAAAGCACCAACCGGCCCGGCGGGCTGGACGGCACGCAAGTGAGTTCCATTGAGCTCGTCCAAGCAGGTCACACCGAGCAGACCCAGGCAGATCCTTACTTCGAGCTCAAGCAGTTCCAGCATGCGCAGGAGGCCATCGGCGCCATCGGCGGCCAAGCCCAGGCATTGCATGCGGCCCAGTCCGACGATGTCTGCGCCCAGGGCAATCGCCTTGACGATGTCACTGCCCCGATTGAATCCGCCGTCGACGATGATCTTGGCCCGGCCTGCAACCGCAGCAACGATTTCCGGCAGAACTTCCATCGAGCCCAGCCCATGGTCAAGTTGACGGCCACCATGATTCGAGACATAGACCATGTCGATGCCATGCTCAACAGCCATCAGGGCATCTTCGGCGGTGGCAATGCCCTTCAGGATCAGTGGAATGCTGTGTTTTGCGCGGATCCGCTCGATGTCCTTCCAGCTGAACTGCGCCAGAAATTCGCGGCCAGGTACTACCGCGCGGCGGATGTTGCGTTTGGCAATATCGCGTTCGCGCCGGCTGTAAAGCGCCATGTCGACGGTAAAGCAAAAGGCTTGATTGCCGGTCTCGATCGCTTCGGCCATGATCTCGTCGATCCAGGCTGCATCGCCATAGACATAAAGTTGAAAAATCCGCAGCGCATCGGGCACGGCTTTGGCCAATGCCGTCATGCCTGGTTCGCACACCGAACTGAGCATATGGGCGATGCCAAACTGCTCACAGGCTTTGGCCGAACTGACCGCAGCATCGGGTGAGAACAGTTCCAGGCTGCCAACGGGTGCCATCAGAAGCGGCAGCCGCAGTTGCCGGCCCAGAAAACTCAGCGATGAATCAATCTGGCTGACATCGCGCAAGACCCTGGGGCGAAAGGCGAGCGAATCCAGCGCCAGGCGATTGCGCCTGAGGGTGGTTTCGGTTTCGGTGGCACCGACGATGTAGTCCCAGTCATCTTGATTGAGCTTTTGACGGGCCTTTTTAACCAGCTCATGCAGGGTCAGGAAAGGCGAGGCATTGGGCAAGGCGGTCATAGGCAGACAGTCCTGTGGGCAGGGAAGGTAGCGCACTCTAGGTCGGGCCGGGGTTATCGTCAATGCGGCAAGCAGTTTCAAGCTGATTGCCTAGAATGCGGCAGGCGCGACCGGATTGACCGAATTTCGCGCGGCCAGGACAAGGAGATTTCCGACGATGCGCGCCACCGACAAGGCTTATCCCAGTTTGCAAGTCAACCCGCAGATCATTCGCGAGTTGGCGCCGACGGGCGTTCTCAGGGCTGGCCTGAATCTGAGCAATTCCCTGCTCAACAATGGCAGAACGGCATCCGGTGAACCGACGGGTGTGGCACCGGACATGGCACGCGCGATTGCTGATCACCTGGGGGTCGGCTTGGCCTTGGTCTCGTTTCCTTCGCCCGGCGTGTTGGCTGATGCTGCGGAGAGCAATGTCTGGGACATCGGCCTGATTGGTGCGGAACCGGCTCGCGCCGAAAAAATATCATTCAGCGCCGCCTATGTGGAAATCGAGGCCACCTACCTCGTCCCGGAAAATTCACCCCTCACCGATGTCAAGGACGTTGATCGGCCAGGCGTTCGAATTGCGGTGTCGCAGAGGACGGCTTATGACCTCTGGCTGGTCCGAAATATCCAGCATGCGAAGCTCGTCCATGCGCAGGGCTTTGATGCCACTTTCGAGATCTTTGTTCGCGATGGCCTGGATGCCTTGGCAAGCCTTCGTCCGCTCTTGCTGGCCGATGTGCAGAAGCTGCCGGGTTCGCGCATCCTGGCGGGGCAGTTCACCGCCATCCAGCAGTCGATCGGCACGCATAAATCACATTCAGCCGGTGCTGCGTTTCTGCGCGCCTTTGTGGAAGAAGCCAAAAGGTCGGGCCTGGTTGCGCAGTTGATTCAACGCCACCAAGTCGAAGGCCTGTCGGTCGCACCGCTTTACCCTGTCGAAGCCGAAAGCTGAAACTTCGCCCATCTCGATTCGATCAACCTTTGAAGGAAATACCATGCCCAAGGCTTACTGGATCAGCGCTTATCACTCCATCAGCGATACCGATGCGCTGGCTGCCTACGCAAAACTGGCCGGCCCCTCGCTGTCCGCTGCCGGTGGCCGTTTTCTCGCTCGCGGTCTGCCCGCTGCGGTGAAGGAGGCTGGCATTCAGCAACGCACCGTGCTGATTGAATTTGACAGCGTCGAAGCCGCGCTTGCCGCCTATGACAGCCCGGGCTACAAACTGGCCCTGGTGGCACTCGGGCCGAATTCGGTGGTACGCGATATGCGCATCATCGAAGGCATCTAAGCGGGTTGCTCTCGCTGGCGGCCTCCTCTGGGGTCCTCCTCTGGGGTCATCCTCTGGGGTCATCCTCTGGGGTCAGACTCGATTTATTCCCGGGGATCAGCCTGCGGCGGCTCAGTTAAATACACTCTGACCCCATTTTTTACCCCATTTTTTCCCATTCTTTTCGAACGGCACCTTGTTCTCCGATCCACGACCCGCCTTGCCGCCCGTGCGCTCGCCACCAAGGTGGGCGTCGTCGACTTGGACGGCGCCCTCGAGCCGATGGCCGGCGTCGCTCGCGGCCATGGCGCGGTTGATCTTGTGGTGCAGCAGCCAAGCGGTCGGGTAGCTCACACCGAGTTGGCGTTTGAGCGCCAGCGCAGACAAGCCAGTCTTCGCCTGGCTGATCAGATAAATGGCCAGGAACCAGGTGGTCAATGGCAACTTGGTGTGCTCCATCAAGCTGCCTGCGGTCAGCGATGTTTGATGCCTGCAGCCATTCGGCATTGCACGGGAACAGGCGCCGAGCGTCGTGTCCGACAACACAGTGCGCTTTGCTGTCGCAGCGCGGGCAACGAAAGCCGCCAGGCCAACGAGCACCCTTCAACACCGCAGCGCAATGCGCCTCGGTGCCAAAGTAGCGATGAAATTCAGGCACCGCCATTCCGGGTTGAAATTGGATTCGATTGAAGGACATTGGGTGCGCCCCATGGTTGGATGCACCCAGATTACGAGGTAAGTAGCTCACAAAGTGAGCTAGGCTGAGGCAGATTACTAATCAGGAAAAACGTTGTGACACTACTGGTACTTCTACGGATGTTGATTGTTGGGTACTTACATAAACTTACAATTCATGATTAGACTGGACCCATTACCGGGATCACTGAAATCATGATGAGTGAAACGCCGTAAGGCTTTCTATTTCCAACTGGTCATGCTTTTTCAGGGAGTTCCGCATGATGTTGAATCGTTTATGGTCGAAAGCGACCGCAGTAGCTACGTCGAGTGTCGTCTTGGCACTTTCAAGTGGTGCCGCATCAGCGGCATCTTCAGCAGTGCTGAAACCCGATGACTTTGTCGGTATCTCGTTTTGGTTGATTTCGATGGCTTTGATTGCGTCGACGGTCTTTTTCTTTCTTGAGCGAGACCGTGTCTCAGCCAAGTGGAAAACATCTCTCACAGTCTCCGGACTGGTCACCTTGGTGGCTGCTGTTCACTACTTCTACATGCGCGAAGTGTGGGTCACGACCGGCGCAACACCCACCGTGTTTCGTTACATCGACTGGCTGATCACGGTGCCGCTACTGATGATCGAGTTCTACCTGATCTTGTCGGCCATCGCCAAAGTGCCCGTGGGTGTCTTCTGGCGCCTCATGATCGGCACATTGGTCATGCTCGTCGGAGGCTACCTGGGTGAGGCGGGTTATCTGTTGGTGTGGCCAGCGTTCATCATCGGCATGCTTGGCTGGGCTTACATTTTGTATGAGGTTTTCATGGGTCAAGCCAGCAAAATCAATGCTGAAAGCTCCCCTCCCGCGGTTCAGTCGGCTTTCAACACCATGCGCTTGATCGTCACCATTGGCTGGGCGATTTATCCGCTGGGTTATTTCTTCGGCTACTTGACAGGTGCCAGTACAGCCGACAGCGCGAATGCACTCAACATCATTTACAACTTGGCCGATGTGTTGAACAAGATTGCCTTCGGCCTGATTATCTGGACAGTTGCAGTCAGCGAATCTGAAAGTTCGGCGAAGCGATAAAGTCTCAGGCCGAAACAGTTTTCCCCGGCTGTGATGGCTGGGGAAAATTTATAGTGAATCGAAGCAACAGTTCGACAGTGACGGAGACTTTCGATGGCTGAAATCTTTTGCAGGTCAGCCGCAGGCTTGAACGACGTCGAGACCTCATTGTCAGCAGTTGAAATTTGCATGTACGAGGCTCTGCGCCCTCACGCACGTTCGTTGGCGCAGGGGCAAATGACTGCTCGCAGTGCTGCGTTTTACCACCTGAGTGCGGGTGGCAGACGAGTCCGGGCTCGTTTGGCCTTGGCCGCTGGCTTGGCTCTGGGGCTGTCCAAAGTTGATGCAGTGTGCATCGCCAGTTGTGTCGAGTTGCTGCACAACGCTTCCTTGGTTCATGACGATATTCAAGACCGTGATGTTGTCCGCCGCGGTCAAGCCGCTGTGTGGTCTAAATACGGCAGTAATTTAGCCATCTGCACGGGCGACTTGTTGCTCTCTGCCGCTTATGGCGTGCTGTGTCGCATCAGCCAGCCTCTTTTATTGCCGGCCATGCTGACTTTGCTCCACCAGCGCACGGCGGTTGCTATTGATGGTCAATGTGCCGACCTGGCCATCTTGGGCGGCCAATCAAAAGATCTTCCTGCTTATCTCCGGATTGCAACTGCCAAATCAGGTGCTTTGCTAAGCTTGCCGCTAGAACTGGCCTTGCTGGCGGCTGGCCACGCAGACGCAGCGAGCGTGGCACGGCAAGCCTGTGAAAACTTGGCCGTCAGCTATCAAATAGTGGACGACTTGCAAGACCTCCACGCTGACATTGCGTCGGTCGACGGCTGCGTTGATCAAACGCACTGCTTAAACATTGTTTCCGTGCTGCTCAATCCGAATGATCGATGCTCGTTGGTGTCACAGGCGCAAGCCATCGCTGCAGCCAAAATGCTGGCGCATGAACACTTGGCGCTGTGCGAAGGTCAGGCTGTACAGCTACCCAGCGGCTCAGGCGAGCAATTGCTCACGTTGTCGGCTGATTTACGCGGCCTGCTGAACACCCAGATGGTGCAGGCGGCCGACTAATGCATGCTTTGGTGATGGGGGCTGGGTTTGGCGGTATCGCTGCTGCACTGCGTTTGCGGGCCAAAGGCTACCGCGTGACTGTGCTGGACCGCTGCAGCCAGATAGGTGGCAGGGCTCAAGTTTTTGAGCGCGGTGGTTTTCGTCACGACGCAGGCCCGACGGTCATCACGGCGCCGTTTTTGTTTGAAGAACTGTTTGACTTGTTTGGAGAGAAATTTTCAGAGCATGTGACTTTGGTGCCACTCAAGCCTTGGTACCGTTTTCACTTCGCCGATGGCGAGACCTTCGACTACGGCGGCAGCTTGGAGGAAACATTGGCTGAAATTGTGCGGATTGAGCCGAAAGATGCTGACGGTTACCTGCGCTTGCTGCGCCAATCCAAGCGCATTTTCGACGTCGGCTTCACCGAACTCTCGGCCATGCCGTTTCATCGTTTCAAATCCATGCTGCGGCAAATTCCCAGGTTGCTGGGCTTGCGCAGTTATGAGACCGTTTGGCAGTTGGTGTCGCGTCATCTGGTCAACCCGAAGCTGCGGCAAGCGTTTTCAATTCAACCGCTGTTGGTGGGCGGCAACCCGTTTGACACGACCAGCATTTATGGCTTGATTCATTATCTGGAACGCGCGCATGGCGTGCATTTCGCCATGGGCGGAACAGCCGCAATCACGCAGGCTTTGGGCGACTTGATGGTGCGTCAAGGAATTGATGTGCAGCTCGGTCAAACCGTCAAGCGCTTGAGCGTTGAGCAAGGCGTGGTCAAAGGCGTTGTCATGGACGATGGCCGCGTTTTAACGGCTGACTTGGTGGTTTCCAACGCCGACCCAGCACATCTTTACAGCCACATGGTCAAGCCCAAAGATCAGCCCGTGGCGACCCGCTTGAAGTTGGCGGCGGCTGCCTATTCCATGGGACTTTTTGTCTTGTATTTTGGCACCACTCGAACCTACCCAGAGGTTGCTCACCACACCATCTGGATGGGTGAGCGTTACCGCGAGCTGTTGGCCGATATTTTTGATCACAAGAATTTGTCAGACGATTTTTCGCTGTATTTGCACCGGCCCACCGCAACCGACCCGAGCTTCGCGCCGGCCGGTTGTGACAGTTTTTATGTGCTGTGCCCGGTCCCGAATTTACTCGGTCAACAAGATTGGGATAAAGAAAGCCCAGCCTTGCGCGACCGAATTGTTGCAGCGTTGGGCAAAACCTTGTTGCCCGATTTGGCCAGCACCATCACCGAAGAATTTTTCATGACGCCCAAGGACTTTGCGCACGATTATTTGAGTCAGCACGGCGCTGGTTTTTCAGTCTCGCCGCTGTTTCGGCAGTCGGCTTGGTTTCGCTTTCACAACCGAGCAGAAGGGTTGAAAAATCTTTATTTGGTCGGTGCTGGTACGCATCCTGGCGCGGGTCTGCCGGGCGTATTGTGCTCAGCCAAGGTCTTGGATGCGTTGATTCCAAACGCTGTGCCGGTATGAGCAGCACGCTGCAGACCGCCTTGGTGGGCCCTGCCAGTGCCGACAGCGTACTGGCCAGCAAAGGTCGGAGTTTTCATTGGGCGCGGCATTTGCTTGGAGCGGTCCACGCGACACGTGCCACCCGGTTGTACCGATTCTGTCGCTACATCGACGACTTGGCTGACGAGGCGGAATCGGTGCCACTGGCCCAGCGCGCACTTGCTGAGCTGGCCAGCTCAGTCCGCTCTGGCCAGGCCAGCGATCCCATCATTCAAGATGGGCTGGCGTTGATGCAGGAATGCGATATAGACGCCGATATCGTGCTGGACTTGATCAGTGGCGTGCAGTCTGATTTGCAACCGGTTTGCATGCCGAACTTAGATGCGCTGCTTCGTTACTGTTACCAAGTGGCCGGCACTGTGGGCTTGATGATGTGCAAGGTGTTGGACACCCACGCAAGCGCCGCATTTCCGCATGCGGTGGACTTGGGTATGGCCATGCAGTTGACGAATATTTGCCGCGACATCAGCGCTGATGCTGCCGCGGGAAGGCGTTATTTGCCAGCGACTATGGTCGGTGATCTGACCTGCGAGCAGTTGCTTCAGGCCGATGACGCGCTGCGTGAGAACTTGCAAGCTTGCGTCCTGGCTTTGCTCGATTGCGCTGACACGTATTACGCCAGCGGCGAGTTGGGTCTGTCTTATTTGCCGCTGCGCGCTCGCACCAGTATGCTGGTGGCGGCGCGGGTTTACCACGGCATCGGTTCCGAGCTCAGGGCTCGCAGGCAGTTTTGTGGCACCGATCGTGCTGTGGTGCCGCCGTGGCGAAAATTCGTCATCACTTCGCAGGTACTGTTGACCCGTCCGTGGACGCCGTCTTTTTGGCGGCAACCCCGTCGGCATGATGCCGACTTGCATCAAGCATTGACTAATTTCCCGACCTCTCGCACGGCGGTTTGCTGGCGTGATGCCGACTGAAGTCGACCTGCTGATTGTGGGGGGCGGTTGCGCGGGCTTGAGTCTGGCCATGCACTTGGCCGATTTCAAGCAGCGTGCACCGACGACGCTGATTTTAGAGCAGCGGTCACGCTATGAAAACGATCGAACCTGGTGTTTTTGGGGCGATGACAAGACCCCCTTCGCCGCACTTGCTGCGCATCAGTGGCGCATCGTGAGTGTTGCCAAAGCAGATCAAGTCGTGCGCGTCGAATGCGCTGATGCCGTCTACCAAATGCTGTCTTCCGAGCAGTTCTACAGCGCTGCTGCAAGGGCTTTGTCAAATGCCCCTAGGATTCAACTTCAAATGGATTCGCCGTTGCTGTCGGAGCCTCAATCCAAGGGTGGCCGTTGGCATTTTCAGACATCGAAGGGCAAGTTCTCTGCGGCGATGGTCGTAGACACCCGTCCTGCAGCGCCAGTCGCCAACGACGCGGCATTGATGTGGCAATCCTTTTATGGTCAAGAGATCGATTGTTCGCAGCCGATTTTTGAACCAGACTGTGCTGAGTTGATGAGTTTTTCGAGCGCCAGCCCAGGCCGTGTTGCCTTCACATATGTGCTGCCAATTTCAAGTACTCGTGCGCTGGTTGAGTTCACTGTCTTTGCGGTGAAGCCACAGTCAGCGAAGGCCCTGTCTGCAGATCTGGCAGCAGCGATTGAGCAGCGCGTCAAAGGCGCTGTTTTTGCGGTGTTGCGCTCTGAGCAGGGTGTTCTTCCCATGGGTTTGACCCCTGCGCTGAAGGATTCTGGTGCGCATGACAAGGGCTCGACTTATGTGCGTGTGGGTTTGTTTGCCGGTGCGGCCCGACCGGCAACCGGTTATGCTTTCCAGCGCATTCAGCGCTGGGCTGGCGATTGCGCCGCACGAATTGCAGGCGGTGGATCCCCGCTCGCGCACACTAAAGACCCTTGGTTGTTGGCGCGCATGGACACGCTATTTTTGCAGGTCATTCAGCGCCAGCCGCAATTGGCGCCAGACATGTTCATGGACATTTTTTCTCGTGTTGAGAGTCAACGCGTCATCCGATTTTTGAGTGACCAAGGGCGTCTTTCTGACTATGCAGCCATCGTATGGGCTTTGCCCGTTAGGCCGTTTTTGCGGCAGCTCTTTCGCTTGCCATCATGGCTATGAGTCCGCTGCGCTTGCAGGGTTTTATTTTCATTGCATTGGCGCTGACAGCGACCGTTTTTTCTTTGCTGCTGGCGCCGATGGCGGCGCCGTATGAATGGCTGTTGGCTTTTGGGCTGATTGTCTTGCTGGGCGTTCCGCACGGCGCACTGGATCCGCTGTTTGCGCAAGCGCTGTTGAAGCTCAATTCCCGGACAGCTTGGCTCGGTTTCGTCGCTCTCTATCTGTTGTTGGCTGCTTGGGTGGTGGTCCTGTGGTGGTACTTGCCTTTGGTGTTTTTGATTGTATTTTTAGCGGTGTCGATCCTGCATTTTTCGGGTGACCTGGCGGCAGGAGCGACGTTTTCAGAGCGACTTGTGTATGGCGGGGCGGTGGTTGTGCTGCCGGCTTTGTGGCATGCCGCAGAATTGACGCGACTTTTTTCGCAGCTCGTCGGCCTGAGCGCTGCGGTCCCGGTGGTGGCGGCACTGCAGTTCGTCGCTTTGCCGTGGTTGCTGGCCCTGTTGCTATTGGTGCTGCGCAGTTGCCGGCGTGACGGCCTGCTGGCAATGGAAATCATGGCGGTCGGCTCGTTGACATTGACCGCAACGCCATTGCTCTGTTTTGCGATTTATTTCTGCACTATGCACAGTCCTCGGCACATCTTGCGAACCCAGCTATACGCTGGTGTGGCGCCAAGGCGGATGGCACTGGTGGCCGTTTTGCCGTTGTTGGCTGTTCTTGTTTTGAGCGTACTGGGTTGGTATTTGTTACCTCCTTCGTCAACGGACGAACGCATGCTCAAACTGCTCTTTGTGACGCTGGCGGCCCTGACGCTGCCGCACATGGTGTTGGTCGAGCGTGTGCGCTTTTCAGGATGGCAGAGGCCTGCGGTGGCCAGTTCTATGCCGCCATGAGACGATACTCAGGTGCTGTCCAGCGCGAGTTGGTGAACGCCCTAGGTTTGCTTGAGGCACATTTTTTCGCTGGTATTTTCTATTCAAGCTGGTGAGACACGGACACGCTCATTTTTTTGAGGCAGGGCCCAACATCTTTGGAAGGGCTCGGCCTCAGCGGTTTGCGGCGGCAGCGCGTAGCTGGCTGATCTCCATCTGCTCCACACTCACCGGATTGATGTCCGGCCCCATGAGCTTGCCGTCGTGGCTCGCTTTGACCCAATAGAACAAGGTCTGACCGACCGCGCCCAAGGTCCTGGCTGCTGCTGCAATGGTTTGTCCGCCTTCAACCAACTGCACCGCCTCTTTCTTGAATTCCAGTGAGTAGCGAGATCTCGTCGCGCTGGTTTTTTCTGCGTCATTTCCGTTCTCATTGTCTGGATTGAACCACTTAGCAAGGGATACGTTTCTCAGGGACAGGGTCACTTGCTCGAAGCTTCGATGTGCCGGATCTTGTCAAGCTCCGGTTGGCTATAGACCGGCTGGACTCAAATTTAAGCTTTTCAGCCTGCCATTTCTTAAGCGCCTGAACGGGTGAAAGGCGGTTGAGTACACGCTGCGTGACTGGGGTCAGTGACTGGGGTCAGTGACTGGGGTCAGAGTCGATTTATTCCCGGGGATCAGCCTGCGGCGGCTCAGTTAAATGCACTCTGCCCCCATTTTCCCAACTGGGGTCAGAGTCGATTTATTCGCGGGGATCAGCCTGCGGCGGCTCAGTTAAATACACTCTGACCCCATTTTCCCCTCGGGCGAGTCAGGACCAGGTGACGGCGGCCGAGAACATATAGCCGGCGCCGTAAACGGTCTTGATGATTTTTGGGTTCTGGGGGTCTTCCTCGAGCCGGCGGCGCAGGCGAGAGATGCGTACATCGATGCTGCGGTCCAGCGGCGAGAGGTCGCGTTGGCCGACCAGTTGTTCGCGGGTGAGGATCTGGTGCGGGCGTTCGAGGAAGTTGCGCAGCACCTGGGTTTCGGCGGTTCCGAGCAGGTGATCGCTGCCATCGGCGGCGCGCAGGATATTGGCGGCGCAGTCTAGGCTCCAGCCCTGAAAGCTCGCATGGCGACGCTGTTTGCCTGGCACGGCAGTGGTCGAGCGGCGGCGCAGGATGCTGCGCACGCGGGCCACCAATTCGCGCGGCTCGAAGGGCTTGACCATATAGTCATCGGCGCCAAGCTCGAGCCCCATCACGCGGTCGACCATATGGCCGCGCCCGGTGAGGATCAGCACCCCGCATCCCGACAGCGCGGCAATCTGGCTGACCAGTTCGATACCGTCGATGTCGGGCAGGCCGAGGTCGACAACGCAGAGGTCAGGGCGCGCCTGCTGCAGGCGC
This sequence comes from Roseateles toxinivorans, assembly GCA_945898095.1. Classification (GTDB taxonomy): domain Bacteria; phylum Pseudomonadota; class Gammaproteobacteria; order Burkholderiales; family Burkholderiaceae_C; genus Paucibacter_A; species Paucibacter_A toxinivorans_A. Next base: position 13,793 of record CAMDHE010000034.1, read on the forward strand.
CGCAGCAAGCTGCCGCCGCTGCGGAAGGCTTCAGTGGCAAAGCCGAATTCCTGCAGCGCGCCGACCACCAGCTTGGCGACTTCGGTGTCATCTTCGACGACAAAGATCATTGCGGCGGGCAAGGGCTTGTTCATGAGCTGATCTCCTCGAGCATGGCGGCGAGCTGGGCTCGAGTGAAGGGTTTGCTCAGGATCGGCACCAAGCTGCCTTGCCCCTGCTGCTCCGGCTGTTCCGGCGCATAGCCGCTCATCAGCAGGATCTGTTGCAGTCCGATCTGGTCGCGCGCATAGGCAGCCAGCGCCCGCCCGTCGACCTCGCCGGGCATCACCATGTCCGACAGCAGTAGCTCGATACCCGGGGTCTGTTCAAGGATCTGCATCGCTTCGCTGCCGCTGCCGGCTTCGATCACCGCAAAGCCGAGCTCGCGCAACATGCGCCGCACCACCTTGCGGACTTCGGCCTCGTCCTCGACCAGCAAGGCCAGTCCGCGGCTGGCGCTGCTGGTTCCCGCAGCGGCGGCCAGCAGCGGCTGCTCGGCCTCGGCCGCACAAGCCGGCAGCCATAACGCAACCTCGGTGCCCTGGCCTTGCCGGCTCTTGATGGCGATCGCGCCACCCGACTGCTGGATGAAGTCATGCACCATCGCCAGACCCAGGCCGGTGCCCAAACCCGGCCGCTTGGTGGTGAAAAAGGGCTCGAACACTCGGGCCAAGGTCTGCGCGTCCATGCCACTGCCCTGGTCGCTGACTTCGATGCAGATATAGGGCCCGGGCGCGAGTTGCCGGTCTGCAGCCTGTGCGCCGTCGAGCAAAGCTGCTGACGCGCACAAGCTGATCCGGCCGGCTGCGGGCGAGGCATCGCGGGCATTGAAAATCAGGTTCAGCAGCGCCTGCTGCAACTGATCCGCATCGACCCAGGCCCAGAGCGGCGTGGCCGCAGCGGTCAACTCGATCTGCAGATTTTCGGGCAGGCTGCTGCGCAACAAACCGATGTCAGCTTCGAGCAGCGGCACGATGTCGACGGCCCGGGCCTGCAGCGGCTGCCGGCGCGAAAACGACTGCAAGGCCTTGATCAGACCGGCACCGCGCCTTGCCGCATCAAGCGCTGGTTTGACGAAATCCGCCACCGCCTGCTTGCCACCGCTGGCATCGTCCAGCACGCTGAGGTTGCCGATGATGACGGTCAGGATATTGTTGAAGTCATGCGCCAGGCCACCCGTCAGCTGGCCCAGCGCTTCCATCTTGCGCGCCTGTATCAGCAGATCCTGGGCACGCTTTTCGGCACTGATGTCAAAAGTCAGCTCGAAACATCCGGCCACCGAGCCGTTGGCCGAAATCTCCGGAATCAGCGTGGTGCGGGCCGTCACCCGGCTGCCGTCGATACGCTGGATTTCATATTCGAAAGTGGATGCCGCGCCGGCGAAGGCACGCGTTACATGGGGCCTGATGCCGGCAAAGGTGTCGGCGCCGAGGAACTCCTTGGCGCTGACTTTGCCGGGCGCGGCCGGGTCGAGTCCGAACCAATCCTGGTAACCGCGGTTGATATAGCGGTAGACCCGGTCGCGGTCGGAATAGGCAATCAGCGCAGGGATCGAGTCGGTGATCAAGCGCATCTGCGCCTCGCTGCGACGCAACTCCGCAGTGCGCTCGGCCACATGGGTTTCGAGCGTCTGGTTCTGCTTGAGGATCTGCGCCTGGGCTTGCCGCTGGTCGCTGATGTCCGAATACAGGGTCACAAAGCCATGCTCGGGCACCGGCAGGCCGCGCACCAGCAAGACGGTCCCGTCAGGCCTTGTGCGCTCGATCTGGTGCTCTGTGAAGGCCCGCGCGGCTGCCATGCGGGTGTCGATATAGGCCTGCGGATCGCCGCTGCCGTAATCGCCGCGCAAGGCATTGAAACGGATGAAGCTTTCGAATGGCGCTCCGACATAGGCCATCTCTGCCGGGAAGTCGAGCAGGCGCAGAAAAGTCGAATTCCAGGCCACCAGGCCGAGATTGCTGTCGATCAGGGTGAAGCCCTGGTCGATCAGATTCAGCGCCGCTTGCAGCGATTCATAACGCTTGAAGCGTGAATCGGGAAGATTGGCGATGGAATCGGTCAAGGCGGGCCCGTGGCTGAGAAATGCTGGATGCCTGCCCATCATAGGAGCCCCGCAGCGGCGCCCTTGCAATCATTCGTTACATTCTCGCGCGGCTGTTGAAACAGTCCCTCGTCATCATTCACGCATCGGCAGCAGACCCATCCGGCAAGAGGTGGGCTGCAAGCGAATTCTTGATGCGGAGACAAGATGACGAGTTCGAATCCCTACCCAATCGGCCTGGACAGTCGCGAGGCAAATCGCGCCTGCTGCGCTCGCCCTGGTGCTGTGGGAACGGGCGGACCCTGTCGACTGCGCCCCGCGCAAGCCAGGCAATCGGCTCCGGCCATCGCATGAGGACCCACCACATGTCTGACGACATCATTTTGCAGACCCGCGGCCTGACCAAGGAATTCAAGGGTTTCAGCGCAGTTCAAGACGTCAACCTGAGCGTCAAGCGCGGCACCATCCATGCGCTGATCGGCCCCAATGGCGCTGGCAAGACCACTGTCTTCAACCTGCTGACCAAGTTCTTGCAGCCGACCAAGGGCAGCATCCATTTCAACGGCGTCGACATTTCAGCCGAAGAGCCGGCGCAGATCGCCAGGCGCGGCGTGATCCGCTCGTTCCAGATCTCGGCCACCTTCGGCCATATGACCGCGCTTGAAAACGTTCGCGTCGCGTTGCAGCAAAAGCTTGGCACTTCATTCCATTTCTGGCGCTCCGGCGCCAGCCTGAACCAGTTGAACGGCCAGGCGATGGCCTTGCTTGAGCAAGTCGACCTCGGCCAATATGCCAGCACCTTGGCGGTCGAGATGCCTTACGGCCGCAAACGCGCGCTCGAGATCGCCACCACGCTGGCACTCGATCCCGAACTGATGTTGCTCGACGAGCCGACCCAGGGCATGGGCCATGAAGATGTCGACCGCGTCGCCGATCTGATCCGCAAGGTGGCTGCCCAGCGCACCGTGCTGATGGTCGAGCACAACCTCTCGGTGGTTGAAAAGCTCAGCGATGTGATCACCGTGCTGCAGCGCGGCCAGATCCTGGCCGAAGGGCCTTATTCGGTGGTGTCGCAAGACCCGCGTGTTCTTGAAGCTTATGTCGGAGTGGAAGCATGAAATCCGCATATTCCAGGGGCAATGAAATCCTGCGCATCAACGACCTGCATGCCTTCTACGGCGAGTCGCATATCCTGCACGGCATCGACCTGACGGTCCACGAAGGTGAGTTGGTCACGCTGCTGGGCCGCAATGGCTCGGGGCGTTCGACCACGCTGAAAGCCATCATGGGTCTGGTCGACCGGCGCACCGGTTCGGTGATGCTCAACGGCACCGAGATCACTGCCCTGGCGCCGCACCATATCGTGCGGCTGGGCATCGGTTACTGCCCCGAAGAGCGCGGTATTTTCTCGGGCCTGAGCACTGAAGAAAATCTGCTGCTGCCACCGATCGTTCGCTCGGGCGGCATGACGCTGGACGAGATTTACACCTTGTTCCCCAACCTCTACGAGCGCCGCGACAGCCCTGGCATGCGTTTGTCGGGTGGCGAACAGCAGATGCTGGCGATGGCGCGCATCCTGCGCACCGGCGCACGCCTGCTGCTGCTCGACGAGATCACCGAAGGCCTGGCCCCGGTGATCGTCAAGAAGCTCGGCGAGGTGATCCGCCTGCTCAAGTCCCGCGGCCACACGATCGTGCTGGTCGAGCAGAACTTCCGCTTTGCCGCGCCCTTGGCCGACCGCCACTATGTTCTCGAACATGGCCGCATCGTCGCCACCGTGACCCAGGACGAACTCGAATCCAAGACCGAGATGCTGCACCAACTCCTCGGGGTTTAAGCAGCGCAACACCCACCATCCACTTTTCAAAAGCACCGGAGACTTTCCATGAAGTTCAAGACCCTCACCCTCGTTGCCGCGCTCAGCGCAGCCATCGCCCCTGCCGCCTTGGCGCAGGTCTCGGACGGCGTCGTGCGCATCGGCGTGCTGACCGACTTGTCGGGCGTCTATTCGGACGTGGCTGGCAAGGGCACCGTGGTCGCCACGCAAATGGCGATTGACGATTTCCTGGCCAAGGAAAAGCCGGCCTTCAAGATTGAAATGGTCTCGGCCGACCACCAGAACAAGGGCGACATCGCTGCCAACAAGGCGCGCGAATGGTTCGAGCGCGGCGGTGTTGACGTGGTGTCGGAACTGGTCACGACCTCGGTGGCCCTGGCAGTGCAGAAAATCGCCAAGGAAAAGAACCGCGTCGCCTTGATTTCCGGCGCGGCTTCGACGCGCGTCACCAATGAAGACTGCAACGACGTCACTGTCCATTGGACCTACGACACCTATGCGGTGGCCAATGGCACGGCCAAGGCCGTGACCCAGTCAGGCGGCAAGAAATGGTTCTTCCTGACGGCTGACTATGCTTTCGGTCATTCGCTCGAAAAAGATGCCGCTGCGGTCGTCAAGGCCAATGGCGGTGAAGTGCTGGGCGCGGTTCGGCATCCATTTCCGGGTGCTGATTTCTCGTCCTTCTTGCTCAAGGCCCAGGCTTCCGGCGCGCAGATCATCGGCCTGGCCAATGCCGGCGGCGACACCATCAATTCGATCAAGCAGGCAGCTGAATTCGGCATCACGCCCAAGCAGCAATTGGCTGGCTTGCTGATGTTCATCTCCGATGTGCATTCGCTCGGCCTCAAGACCACCCAGTCGATGTACCTGACCGAAGGTTTCTACTGGAACCTGAACGATGACACGCGCGCCTGGTCGAAGCGTTTCTTCGACCTCCAAAAACGCATGCCGACGATGATCCAGGCCGGCCAATATTCCTCGGTGATGCATTACCTGAAGGCGGTCAAGGCCATCGGCAGCGACGACACCGCCCGCGTGATGACGCAGATGAAGAAGACGCCGATCAACGACTTCTTTGCCAAGAACGGCGTGATCCGTGCCGATGGCCGCATGGTGCATGACATGTACCTGCTGCAGGTGAAGAAGCCGTCCGAGTCGACCACGCCTTGGGACTATTACAACGTGCGCGCCACGATCCCGGCGGCCGAGGCCTTCCAGCCGCTGTCGGCATCGACCTGTCCCTTGATCAAGAAATAAGCCGGACCGGCCCTGCGGCACAACCCCGACGCGGGGATTGCCGCAGTTTCACGCAAGCGGTTTCAAGCAATCGGTATCAGGCATGCAAATTTTCGGCATCACCTCTCAGGAACTGTTCGGGCAACTGCTGCTCGGGCTCATCAACGGCTCGTTCTACGCCGTGCTGAGCCTGGGGCTGGCGGTCATCTTCGGGCTGCTCAACGTCATCAACTTTGCGCATGGCGCGCTGTACATGCTGGGCGCTTTTCTGGCCTTGATCGGGCTGACCCAATTCGGCGTCAGCTACTGGGTAGCGCTGCTGGCGGTGCCGGCCTTGCTGGCCCTGCTGGGTGTGCTGATCGAGCGGCTGATGTTGCGCCACCTGTACAAGCTCGACCATCTCTACGGCCTGCTGCTGACCTTCGGGCTGGCGCTGATCGCCGAAGGGACGATGCGCTATTTCTTCGGCATTTCGGGCGAAAGCTACTCGGTGCCTGAAGAGTTGGCCGGCGGCATCAACCTTGGCTTCATGTTCATGCCGCTGTATCGCGGCTGGGTCGTGGTGGCGGCGCTGACGGTTTGTTTCGGTACCTGGTACGTGATCGAACGCACCTCGCTCGGCGCCACGCTGCGCGCCGCAACCGAGCGGCCGCAACTGGTGCAGGCGCTGGGCATCAATGTGCCGGTGCTGGTCACCGCCACCTATGCCGGCGGCGTCGCCTTGGCCGGTTTTGCCGGCGTGCTGGCCGCACCGGTGGTGCAGGTCAACCCCTTGATGGGCTCGAACCTGATCATCGTCGTCTTCGCCGTCGTCGTCATCGGTGGCATGGGCTCGATCCTCGGCGCCATCGTCACCGGCCTCGGCCTGGGTTTGATCGAAGGTCTGACCAAGGTCGTTTATCCGGAAGCTTCGGGCGTGGTGATCTTCATCGTGATGATCGCCGTGCTGCTGGTGCGTCCTGCCGGCTTGTTCGGCAAACAGGCTTGAAGGAATCCCCATGAGCAACAACATTTCTCGCACCCAGCAAGCCTCGAGCCAGATCTGGGGCTATGGGCTGCTGATCGCCATCGGCCTGATCGCGCCCTTCGTCGTCTACCCGACCTTTTTGATGAAGGTGCTGTGTTTCGCACTGTTCGCCTGCGCTTTCAACCTGCTGCTCGGCTTTGCCGGCCTGCTGTCCTTTGGGCATGCGGCGTTTTTCGGCGCGGCGGCCTATGTCTGCGCCTGGCTCAGCAAGGCGCTCGGCCAGTCGCCCGAACTGTCGATCCTGGCGGGTGGTTTGGTGGCCGCCGCCTTGGGGCTGCTGTTCGGCGCGCTATCGATCCGCCGCACCGGCATCTACCTGACGATGATCACGCTGGCGCTGGCACAACTGGTGTTTTTCTTCGCTGTGCAATTGCCTTTCACCGGCGGTGAGGACGGCCTGCAGGGCGTGCCGCGTGGCAAGCTGTTCGGCCTGATCGACCTCACCGACAACCTGGCGATGTACTTCTTCGTCTTCGCGGTCTTCCTGGCCGGTTTCTGGCTGATCCAGCGCACCGTCAGTTCGCCCTTCGGCCAGGTACTCAAGGCGATTCGTGAAAACGAGCCGCGCGCGATCTCGCTCGGCTATGACGTGGCACGTTACAAGCTGCTGGCCTTCGTGCTGTCGGCCTTTCTTGCCGGTGTGGCGGGCGGCATGAAGTCTTTGGTGTTCCAGCTGGCCTCGCTGACCGATGCGCATTGGCATATGTCGGGTGAAGTCGTGCTGATGACGCTGCTCGGCGGCCTGGGCACCCTGTTCGGCCCGGCGGTCGGCGCCTTCACCATCGTCGTGCTCGAGAACGAATTGGCCGACAAGGTCGGCCCCTGGGTCACCGTGATCATGGGCGCGATCTTTGTTGTCTGCGTGCTGGCTTTCAGGCGCGGCCTGGTCGGCGAGTTGCTGGCCTTGCGCGGCCACAAGGCGCCGCAGCAAGGTCATTAAAAAATTTACCGGAGAATCCCCATGAGCCCATATGCCGCCCCTTTGCGCGACATGCTGTTCACGATGCAGGAAATCGGCGGGCTTGATGCCGTGCTGGCCCAGCAAGCCAATCAGGAACTCAGCGCCGACCTGGTCGAAGCGATCCTGGATGAAGCATCGAAATTTGCCGCCAATGTGCTGGCGCCGATCAATCAGCAAGGCGACCAGCAGGGTTGCAGTTGGAACGACGGCGTCGTGACCACGGCCGAAGGCTTCAAGCAAGCCTATAGCGGCTTTTGCGAGACCGGCTGGAACGGCATGCCCGCGCGTGCCGAGTTCGGCGGCCAGGGCCTGCCGACGCTGCTGTCGACCGCCGTGCTGGAAATGTGGAAGTCATCGAACATGGCTTTTTCGCTCTGCCAGATGCTGACGCTCGGCGCAGTCGAGGCGATTGCCCACCATGGCAGTGCTGAGCTCCAGCAAATCTATCTGCCGGCGATGGTTGAAGGCCGCTGGACCGGCACCATGAACATCACCGAGCCGCAGGCCGGCTCCGATCTGGCCGCCATCGCCAGCAAAGCCAGCCCCGAGGGGGATCACTACCGCGTCAGCGGCAGCAAGATCTTCATCACCTGGGGTGAGCATGACATGGCCGAAAACATCATTCACCTGGTGCTGGCGCGCTTGCCCGATGCGCCTGCCGGGGTCAAAGGTATCTCGCTGTTCCTGTGCCCGAAGTTCCTCGTCAACGCCGATGGTTCGCTGGGCGAGCGCAACGACCTGCTGTGCACCTCGATTGAACACAAGCTGGGCATCCACGGCAGCGCCACCGCATCGATGAGCTTTGGTGAAGGGCAGGGCGCCATCGGCTGGATGGTCGGCGAGCCGCATCAGGGTCTGGCTTGCATGTTCACGATGATGAACCATGCACGGCTGAACGTCGGCCTCGAAGGCGTGGCCATCTCCGAGCGCGCCTACCAGCAGGCCCGCAGCTTCGCGCTCGACCGGGTGCAGGGTCGGACGATGGGCCGCAGCGCCGAGCCAGGCGCTGCACCGAGCAAGACCATCATCGGCCACCCCGATGTGCGGCGCATGTTGATGGGCATGAAGACCCGCATCGAAGCGATGCGCGCGCTGGCCTATTACACCGCCGGCCAGATGGATCGCGCGCAGGGGCATGAAGATCCGCTGCTGCGCAGCAGCGCCCAAACGCGGGTTGACCTGCTGATCCCGATCGTCAAAGGCTGGTGCACCGAAAACGCGCTGGACATCACCTCGAACGGCGTGCAGATCCATGGCGGCATGGGCTTCATCGAAGAAACCGGCGCCTCGCAGCATCTGCGCGATGCGCGCATCACCACCATCTACGAAGGCACGACGGCGATCCAGGCGAACGACCTGATCGGCCGCAAACTGGCCCGCGACGGCGCCGCAGCGATGCAGCAATTGATCGACACGATGAATGCCGACGCGGCCCTGATCGCCGGGCAGGGCGATGGCCTGCTGAGCGAAGTTGCCGCCGCGCTGGACCGTGGCTTGCGGGCCTTGGGCCAAGCCACCGAGGGCCTGCTGGGCGCCACGCCGCATGCGGCCGCAGCCAGCGCCGTTCCCTATCTGAAACTCTGCGGCACCGTGATCGGCGGCTGGCTGATGGCTCGCGCAGCCGATGCCGCCAGCGCGCAATTGGCAAGCTCAGGCACCGATGCCGAGTTCCTGTCCGCCAAGCGCATCACCGCCCATCATTACGCCCTGCATGTGTTGCCCGAAGCCGGTGCGCTGCGCGACGCCATCCTGCACGGCGCCGCCACCACCCTGGCCCTCACCGACGCACAGTTCTGAGACCGCGCATAAGGTCCGGAAGGACCTTATGGCTGACGAAGGACTGGCGGCGATACAAGCCGACTGGCTAAGCGGGACCAAGGGCCAGCGAGGGCCGTCACGCTCTGGGTGCTGGCTGATGAAGACAAACGGACGGTCGAGCCGTACAAGGATGCAGCAATGAACGACATGAACGGCTATGACATCGAAGACCTGCATCTGGGCATGCGGGCCACCTTCTCCAAAACCATCACCGAGGCTGACATCGTGCTGTTTGCCGGTGTCTCGGGTGACAACAACGCCTTGCACATCAACGAAGAGTTTGCTGCCACGACCCGCTTTGGCGGGCGCATCGCCCATGGCTTCCTGACCGCCAGCGTCATCTCCGCGGCTGTGGCCAACCGATTGCCCGGGCCCGGCACGATTTATCTCAGCCAGCAACTCAACTTCCTGGCCCCAGTGCGTCCGGGTCAAACCGTCCACGCCAGCGTCATCGTCCACTCGATCGATCTGGCAAGACGCCGCGTCACGCTCGACACCACCTGCCGCGTCGGCGACCTGGTGGTCATCGAAGGTCAGGCCGTGGTCATGACGACCTCATCGGCCAAGCGGCGACCCGCAGCAGCAGAACTGTGCTCGTAGCCCGCCAAGCAGCGCAGCGGATTGCGGGGTTTTGCAAGTGCGAAAAATCCCCGCATTCGGCCCTTTGGGCCAACCATGCGGGCTACCCACCGATCCCGTAGCCCGCCAAGCAGCGCAGCGGATTGCGGGGAAGTTGCCTCCGCCTGAGAGTTGACATTCAGTATCACTATTGATGTCTTCGAGTCATGACGGGCGTTGACAAAGTTCTTGAGCAAATGAGGACTGAGCCTGCCAATGTGCGCTTTGCTGATTTGCAGCGCGTGTGCGATTCCTTTTTTGGAAAACCCAGGCAGGGCGGCAGTAGTCACGCGATTTACAAGACGCCATGGCCAGGAAATCCAAGAGTGAATATTCAGAACGACAAAGGCAAAGCGAAAGCCTATCAAGTCCGGCAAGTTTTGACCGCAATTGAACGGCTAGGTACGAGACCATGAACGTCAATCACTACACCTATCGGGTCACCTGGTCGGCCGAAGACAAGGAGCATGTCGGTCTTTGCACAGAATTCCCTTCGCTCTCGTGGCTGGCCCCTTCACCTGAAAAAGCCCTCTCCGGCATCCGGCAGGTGGTTGCGGATGTGGTTGACGAGTTGACAGCCTCCGGTGAACCAGTCCCTGAAGCGCTTGCGGAAAAGAAATACAGCGGCCGGTTCATGGTTCGAATTCCCTCTTCGGTGCACCGCAGTCTTGCCACCGAGGCGGCCGAACAAGGTGTGAGCATCAACCGACTGGTATCAGCCAAGCTGGCCGTGTAATCGCGGGGCCTGGTTCCCGAACGCAAGGGTGAATCGCTCACCCTGATGCGCTGCCCACCAAAGCCTTGATGTCCTTCATCAAAAGGAACAGATGAAGCGGGTCAGATGGGCTGGGTTCAAACTCCCAATTCAGGTACCACTGCCTGGCCGGCTCATCCTTGGCATGCACCAGCAGCGCGCGAATGCCGGCAATGTCTGCAGCCTGTGCGGTGCGCAGCAGCGCGTCCTTGAGCAGCGCCTTGCCAAGCCCTGCGCCTTGGTGCTGAAGATCCACCGCAAGCCTGGCCAGAATCATCACCGGAACCGGGTGTTGTGGAATGCCTTTGGTTATACGCGGCGCCGCCTTTGATGGCTCAAGGCTGCCAACGGCCAAGTTGTAGAAGCCAACAACCGAACCGGTATGGCAGCTCACGTAAGTCTGCGCGCGGTTGGATTTTTGGTTGACCAGCGCGAAGCGCTGCAAGAACTGGTTCAGTGCGCTCTCGCCACAATCAAAGGACTCGACGGCGTCCGAACCGGTCAGTTTGCGAACTGGCTCGTAAGTCTGCGCACTCATGCGCGCATGAGCGCAAGTCTTCAGACAGTTCGGGCCGCCGCCGATAGCCCGCAGGGTTAAGACAAATCCTTTCGCAATGCACACGCAACTCAGCCACGAAAGTTCCGGCGCGAACCGGATTGTCTTGTGCAATGTAGTGGCCGATCTACTCAAGATCGAACGCTGCCAAAGGCGTGATCAGCAACTGCATTAGCGAGTTTGGCGAGTTGCCTGCTGGGCGTATTTGGCTTGTAGTCGATCAAACACGGGTTCCGCTGCAAGTGCTGCGCCGCTGGCCTTGCCTGCGGCGATATCATTTCTCAGCGCTTGGAGTTGGATGGCTTGCTGGCGCTCGGTGTCCTCGAGCAAGCGCAGTCCAGCACGGACGACTTCACTGACGTTGTTGTAGCGACCGCTTAGTATTTGATCGCGGATGAAGGTCTCAAAATGGGGGCTCAGGGCAACGCTGGTGGGCATGATGCTCTCCTAATAGTTAATAACTATTATTATTTGCTAGCCAACAAGGCTTGTCAAGATTGACCCATCGCCATCCCAAAATCCGCCTGAGCCCGCGCAAGTCCATCACCGTGGCGGTGAAGAGACCCTGATCTCGTCGCGCCCCACGCGGATGTCCAACCCGAAGCCGGCGTGCAGAAGGCGCGCGAAGCCCTCGACGTTCGTGGCGTCGAAGGCCCCGCCGACCTGGATACGGGCGGCCGTCTCGTCGACGAGGAGTTGCCGGGTGCTGTAGCGGTTGAACTCGAGGGCGACGTCGGCCAGGCTCGCCTGGTCGAAAATCAATTTGCCTTCAAGCCAACCCAACTCGTCGAGCAGTTGGCGGGCCGACCTTTTGCCAATGACCACATGCTGGTCATTGGCCAGGGCGACATCGCCACGGGTCAGCAGGATGCGGCGGTTGCCGCGGTCTCTGTCCAGTTGCACCCGACCCTCCAGGACTGACACCCGCAGGCCGTTCGGCTCGCGCCGGACGGAGAAGGTCGTCCCCAGCACCCTGACCCTCTGCGCGCCGACGATTACCTCGAACGGCCGCTTCGGGTCATGGGTGATCTCGAAGTGGGCTTCGCCTTCGTCCAGCCAGACCGAGCGTAGCGTGGGCGTGATGGCGGTGCGCAGGCGCGTGGCAGTGTTCAGCGTGACCCTGGAGCCGTCGGCCAGGGCCAGCGGCGTCCGGCCGCCACGCTCCGTGACGAAGACCTCTTCGGTGAGTCCGGAATTCGCAGGCATGGCCGTTTCCCTCACCCACAGGCCCGCACCGACGAACAGTATCAGCAGCATGGGAACGGCGGCGAGACCGCGCCAGGAAGGCCGGATCTGCGACACCCAGTTGCGCAGCCGGGCGAACTGCACGGGCGGTCTGGCCAAGGGGCGCAGGGCCTGCATCCGATCGGCGCGCCGCCATACGGCATCGAGGCGCAGATAGGCGACCCGGTGCGCCGTTGCGGCATCGAGCCAAGCCCCGAGCGCCGCCTCGCGCTGCGCGGTCCATGATCCGTCCTGCAGGCGACGGTCACGCTCGGCGATCCAGTCGGCGGCCCGGATCTCGATGACCTGCCAGTCGCTCACGTGCCCCCCTTTCCGTTTTGCTGTGTCGATGATCGACCCTGCCGCGCCGCATCGCCCTCGGCCATCGGGCTACCACCTTTCAGCAGCGCCTGAGCCAGCGACCGGATGCCCTTGGCTACCTGTTTCTGCACCGTGTCCTCGGCGATCCCCAGCCGCGAGGCCACCTCGCGCTGCGACAGCCCCTCGATTTTTCGGAGTTCCACGACCTCGCGGCAGCGGTGGGGCAGCAGGTCCAGCGCCACTTGCAGCAGCCGCAGTTCGCTACGACCGCTGAGATGCCGCTCGGGGCTCAGTTCGTCTACCGTGAAACTCATGGTCTCGATGTCAGCAAAGGTCTCGATGGCGACGACCTGGGCGCGCCGGACACGATCGATCAGCAGGTTGCGCGCCGTGGACAGGACAAAGGCCTGGGCTGAATTGGGCCGGCAGACGGCGCAGCTCTCGTACACGCGAGCGTAGACCTCCTGCCGCAGGTCCGGGATTTCGTCGGCGTCCCGCCAGTTGCGTCGCAGGTAGCGCTCCAGCATGCCTTCCAGCGGCAGCACCTCATCGAGGAACCACGCGTTCAGCTCATCTAGGATCAATCTGCCTCCTGTGTCCTTTTCAGTTTAGACGAACGAGCCGCGCGGATACGGTACGCGAGCGACAAACCGCCGGTGGTTGATCAGCACAAACCCTGAGCCATACCGGAAACCCGTTCGGCCTTCGTCTAAATGAATTGAGAAACGTCAACACATCCGGAGGTCATCGACCATGAATGCAAAGAATCTCATCAAGCGCATGCTCCGCCAGGGCACTTACGGCTTGTGCGCCTTCGTGCTCTGCGCGGGCGCCTGGGCGCAATCCCGCAATTTCGACATTCCAGCCGGGGAGATGAAGGCCGCACTGGACGCTTATGCGGCCCAGTCGGGGGTCCAGATCGTCTACAGGATCGAGGATCTCCGCGGGCTCGTCACGCCCGGCCTGAAGCGCGCCATGGCCCCCGAGGAAGCGCTGCAGGCGCTGCTCCTGGGCAGTTCGCTGTCGGTGCAGCGCGACAGTTCCGGCGCTGTGGTGATCTTCAGTCCTTCCGGGCGGCCGCGCAGCGAGGAGGGGACGAACCAGTTGAAGGCCGTCGTGGTGACGGCCAACCGCAGGCGCGAGCCGGCCCAGGAGGTGCCGATGCAGGTCGGGGTGCTGTCGCCCGAGAGCCTCAGCCGCTCCGGCGCCAGGTCACTGAAGGACTACATCTCGCGTGAGCCGGGCGTCGACCTCAACAGTTGGGGCGGTGCCGGCATCGGGTCCATTTCGATCCGCGGCATCACGACCGGCAACGACACCTCGGCCACGGTCGGGGTGTACGTGGATGACATGGCCATGGGTTCGAGCGTCCCCTTTCTGAACGGGGCAATCCGTGCGCTGGACCTTGGTCTGCTCGACCTGCGCCAGATCGAACTGCTGCGGGGGCCGCAGGGCACCTTGTACGGCGCGAGCGCGATGGGTGGCGTACTCAAGTACGTCACCAACGATCCCGACACCTACGAGCTCTCTGGCAAGGTCCAGGTGGGCGCCTCGGCGACGCGCCATGGCGGCCCCGGCTCGACGATGGCCGGTGTCATCAACGTGCCACTCAGCAAGGACGTAGCCGGCCTGCGCGTCTCGGTGTTCAAGGATCGGACCGGCGGGTTGATCGACACGGTGGGCGGCGTCCAGGCGCGCGATATCGATTCCGGGCACACCAGCGGCCAGCGGGCCTCGTTGCTGCTGACCCCGAACAACAAGCTGCGTGTGCGGCTGACCGCCACCGCGCAGGACATCCAGCGCGATGGCGTCGACTATGTCGACCATGTCGCCGGGACAGGCCAGCTCAAGGAGGGCGACCTGCAGCGCCGACTGCAGGTCCGCGAGCCCTACGAATCCAAGGTTGGGATCCTCTCTGCCGAGATCGAGGCCGATCTCGGCTGGGCCCGGCTGAACTCGGTCACGTCCAGCCAGCAGGTGCGCTCCAGCGTCAAGAGCGACTTCAGCTCGGCCTACGTCCCCTTGCTGGCGATGTTCGGCATCAACGTTCAGAGCGCGGCGGCGGATGTCCGCGTCGACGGCCGCAAGAAGACCCAGGAACTGCGGCTGACCTCGCCTGGCGGAAAGCAGTTCGACTGGCTGTTGGGCTATTACTACAACGACGAGCAGGGTACCAACCTGCAGGGCGTGCCTACGACGGTGGCGGGCGGCGCGTCCGGCCCGAACCTGGCGACGGTGAGCCTGGCCAGCCATTACCTCGAACAAGCGGTCTTTGGCAACGCAACCTGGAAATTCTCCGAGCGACTCTCGGTGACCGGTGGTCTGCGCGTGGCGGCCAACCGTCAGCGCACCAGCGTGGACACCGATGGTCCGCTCGTGGGCGGCAAACAGGCCCTGGCCGACGATTCCAAGGACACCACCACCACCTACCTGCTGACGGGTCGCTATGTCCTGGCCCCGGGCCAGAGCGTCTATCTGCGCTCGGCTTCGGCCTACCGCCCGGGCGGCCCGAACCCGGTGCTGCGGGACCCGACGACGGGGCTGCCCGTTGCCCCCAACACCTATGCACCTGACACCTTGGTGAGCAACGAGGCAGGCTACCGGGCCGACCTGCTTGACAAGACCCTGTCGGTCTCGGCGGCCTTGTTCGATATTCGGTGGAAGAACATCCAGCAGTACACGCCGGTCAACGGGGTCAACGTGATCGTCAGCGCGGGCCGCGCCCACCTTCAGGGCCTGGAGCTTTCGTCGGTCTGGCGCCCGGCGCGCGACTGGACCTGGACCCTCGGCGGTGCGCTGACCGATGCGCGCCTGAGCGCCGATGCTGTTGGCCTGGATGCGTTATCCGGCTCCCGCCTGCCCAACAGCGCGCGGTTCTCCGCCTCGCTAGACATCCAGCATGACCTCAGCCTCTGGGGGCAAACGGCTTACCTCGGCTCGACGCTGCGCCATGTGGGCGAGCGAAATTCGGGCTTCATCGCGAGTTCCAAGGTGCCGAGTCATCTGCTGCCCGCATATTCATTGATTGACCTGCGTGCAGGCCTCAGCCTGGCCAAGGTGAGCCTGGAGCTGTACCTGCGCAACCTGCTGGACGAGCGCGCCCAGCTTTCAGCCAGCACTTCCGTCAGCGCATTGGGGGGCCCGGTGTGGGTTTCGAATGCGCAACCGCGCACCTTCGGCGCCACGCTGACCGTTCCGTTCTGATCCGTCTGACCCCGCATGACGATGCCCCAACACGAGCCGCTGGGGGAGCCTGGGAGGCACCGCCCCCGGGCGGCCTTGGCGGCCGCCTATGGACTTGGCGTCCTGGTCACTGCAGCTGTCTTTGCGGCGATGGATCGGCAGATTCTTGTGCTGCTGGCCGAACCAATGCGGCAGTCGCTCGGCCTCAGCGATACGCAGGTGGGGCTGCTGCAAGGACTGGGCGTCACCTTGTTTTCCGGCCTCGCGGCGGTTCCCGTCGGCTGGCTCGCCGACCGGTACGGCCGCCGCCGGGTGCTGGCGCTTTGTGTTCTGGTCTGGACGGCAGCCACCGCGGCCTGCGGCCTGGCCCAGGACTTCGGCTCGCTCTTCCTGGCTGCGGTCGCGCTGGGCATCGGTGAAGCCGGCCTGACGCCCATCGTCTACGGGCTGATTCCGGACATCGTTTCCGACCGTCGCCGCGCCCTCGCCAACGGCATCTACACGCTGGCCGCGATCCTGGGTGCCGGGCTGGGCATCGCGCTCAGCGGCGCGCTGGTGGAGGGGCTTGGAACCCTGCGTGCGCTGATGCCGCCGGCCGCCAGTCAGCTGGAGTCCTGGCGCCTGGCCTTTCTCTGCGTCGCCGTGCCCGGGCCGGTGGTGGCCTTGATGATTCTCATGATCCGCGTGCGTCCGGCGCGCTCCGCCTCTTCGACCGTTGTCGCGTCGGGGCCCGAGCCGCGCGCCTGGCCCTACCTGAGCCAACATCGTCGTACCGTCGCGGGCATTTTCGGCGGTACCGGCTTGGCGGGCCTGGGGCTGGCGGCGGTGTCCAACTGGCTGCCGGTAGTCGCCTCTCGCAGTTACGGCGCCACCCCGGCAGAAGTCGGGCAGGGCATCGGGCTGGCCTACCTGGCAGGCACGGCGGTCGGCGCCGGTGGAGCGTTCTGGGCCGTCCGGCGTCTGGCGGTGCGCCATGGCCCGGCTACGCCGGTGCGCATCACGAGTTGGGGGCTGGTCATCGCGGCGGGCGTCTCCCTGTGCATGCCGGCCGCGTCGCAGCCGACACACCTGTACGCCCTTTTCGCCCTGCAGGTGGCCTCGCTCATCGCCGCCAGCGTGCTCGCGCCCACGATGCTTCAGGACATGACGCCGTCCGTGATCCGCTCCCGCCTCATCGCCGTCGGCGGCCTGGTGTCGGTTTCGATGGCGTCGATCAGCCCGCCCCTCGTCGGTCTGATGTCCGATTTCTGGGCCTCGACGCCGGCCAGCCTGCTCTGGTCGGTGTCCCTGGTCAGCGCGTTCGCGATGGCCGCCGGTGCCGCCCTGATGCGCACGGCCGAGGCGCCGTTCGTGCGCACGGTCGATGCCGTCCGCCTTGAAAACACCACCGCCGATGTGGGCCCGTCCGGCGCCCCGGGCATGGCCAGGAGTGTCCCCTGATGCGCCAGTCTGCTGCCCCGCCGTCCCTCGCCGTGCCGCCTGCCGAGGAATCGCTGGCTTACGTCTTGCGGGCCCTGTTCGAACCCGTCGACCGCCACGACGCCCCGGGCCTGATCGTCGGCGTGGCGCAGCGCGGCCGCATCCTGATGCGCCAGGGCTATGGTCTGGCCAGCGTCGCGCTCGGGGTGCCCAACACTTGCGCCACGCGCATGCATATCGGTTCGACCAGCAAGCACTTCACCTGCCTGGCGGCGCTGCTGCTGGCCGAGGAAGGCCGGCTGGAGATCGATGCGCCCGTCGGGCGCTACCTGCCCGAATGGCCGCAGGCTGTGACGCAGCCCACGCTGCGCCAGTTGATGACACACACCGCCGGGGTGCGCTGCCATATTGACCTGTTCCCGCTGGCCAGCGGCACTGCCATGCGCCCCGCGGGCGCCGTCATGCAAGCGCTGCTGCGCCAGTCGGCGCTGAACTTCGCCCCGGGCAGCGACTTTCTCTACAGCAACGGCGGCTACCAGCTGCTGTCGGAGGTGATCGCACGGGCCGCCGGAATGCCCTTCGAGCAGGTGTTGCAGACCCGTATCTTTGCACCCATGGGCATGGACGAGACTGCGTCGATCCCCGACGACAACGTCTTGGTGCCCGGCCTCGCGGATCTGCATGTCCCCCAGCCGGACGGCGCTTACCGGCGGGGCTTCTTCCCCATCCCGGACTGCCGCGGCGAAGGCGCGATGGTGTCGACGGTGGACGACATGCTGAAGTGGCTGGCCCACCTGCGGTCCCCTTCTCTCATTGGCAGCGCGCAGACCTGGCATCAGATGCTGCAGACGGCCTGCCTGGACAACGGCGAGACGCTGCCCTACGCACTGGGCCTGATGCGCCACAGCTACCGCGGCGTCGAGGTCATCCACCACGCGGGCGGCGTCGTGGGCGGGACCTGCCAGATGCTGACCCTGCCCGCGCACGAACTGGACATCATCATGATCCTGAACGGGGCGCCGCTGAACCCGATGGAACTGGCCTGGCGCATCGTGGATCACCTGCTGGGCCCGCAGCACCTGCGCCCGGTGGTGCCGCGGCCCGACATGGCGCGTTTTCGGCCGCTGGCGGGCATGCGCTACCGGGACCCTGCCAGTGGTTTGGTGATCGAGTTCGCAGACCTGGATGGCCGGCTGGCGCTGAAGTCCTGGAACCTGATGCCGGTAGCCATGCATGACGACGGCGCCTTGCTGCGCGTGGGTGTGGAGGACATGCCCGAGAGCGGCATCGAGATCGCACTGGCCGACCTGCTGGCCGGGCAGGGAGCGCCGCTGGTGCTGCCCGTGGTACGGGGCGGCCGGCCGCTGCAGCTGCAACGTCTGCCCATCGAGCCGCCCGCCAACGCGAGCGCCGGGGCGGCGCTGGTGGGACGCTACCGCGCCAACGATCTGGCGGCCGATGTCCGCATCACGCTGCAGGGGCAGTCGCTGCAGATGACGCTCCAGGCCGACGCACCCGCCGTGCACTGCGTCCTCCAGGCCTGGGCGCCGGAGGTCTTCGGCCTGAGCGTGCCGGGCGTGCCCGAGGTGCCTCTGGGCGGTGTGCTCAGCGTGCAGCGCGAGGCGGGCGAGGTGGCGGGCCTGTACCTGGACACCTTCCGCAGCCGACGGCTGTGGCTCGAGCGGCTGCCGCCTGACGGCGGCGTGACGCGCATCGCGCCATGAAGTTCTTCATCGCCGAGCTCGCCTGCGAGACCAACACCTTCTCGGCCTTGCCCACGGGCATGTCGAGCTTCGAGCAGCAGGGTCTGTACCGGGGCGACGGCAGCCGCCGCGCGCCGGACGGCGTCGGGGCCTACCTGCACTGCATGCGCGGCCTGATGGAGGCCGACGGGCACGACGTGGTGGAGAGCCTGTGCGCCTTTGCCGAGCCCGGGGGGCGCGTCGCCGGGGCCGTCTACGAGACGCTGCGCGACCGCATCCTGGAAGACCTGCGCGCGGCGATGCCGGTGGACGCGGTGCAGCTCCTGCTGCACGGCGCCATGGTGGCCGAGGGGCACGACGACTGCGAGGGCGAACTGCTCACCGCCGCCCGGGCCCTCGTCGGCCCCGGGGTCGCGGTCGGCGTGGTGCTGGACCTGCACTGCCACTTCACGCCCGCGATGCAGGCCGGCGCCGATGTGTGCATCGCCTTCAAGGAATATCCGCACACCGACATCGACGACTGCTCGCGCGAGCTCTACCGCCTGCTGCTGGACACCGCCGCCGGCCGCGTGCGCCCCACCACCGCCGTCCGCGACTGCGCCATGGTGGGCCTGTGGCACACCACGCGCGAGCCGATGCGCGGCTTCGTGCAGCGCATGAAGGCGCTGGAGGGTCGCGACGGCGTGCTGTCGGTGTCGCTGGGCCACGGCTTCCCCTGGGGCGACGTGGCCGGGGCTGGGGCGAAGGTCTGGGTGGTGACCGACGGCGACCTCGGCCGCGCCCAGGTGCTGGCCGACCGCCTGGCGGCCGAGTTCTGGGGGCTGCGCGAGCAGACCCGGGCGCCGGTGGTGGGCATCGACGAGGCGCTCGAGCAGGCCGCCCGCTGCGCTGGCGGGCCGGTCGTGCTCGCCGACGTGGCCGACAACCCCGGGGCGGGCGCCTCGGGGGACAGCACCTTCATTTTGCGCCGCCTCGTTGACCGGCCCGTGGGCCCTACGATCGTCGGCGCCTTCTGGGACCTGGGCGCGGTGCGCATCTGCGCCGACGCCGGAGTGGGCAGCGTGATCGACCTGCGCGTCGGGGGCAAGTGCGGGCCCCACTCGGGCGACCCGGTCGACCTGCGGGTGACCGTGCGCGCCGTTGTCGACGACCACTCGCAGGTCATGCTCGGCGCGCGTTGCAGCCTGGGCCGCAGCGTCTGGGTGGAGGCCGCCCACGGGCTGCATCTCGTCTTGGTCTCCGTACGCAGCCAGGTCTGCGGCACGGATGCGTTCACCGGGCTGGGCATGACCCTGCACGACAAGCGGCTGCTGGTCGTGAAGTCGATGCAACACTTCCACACCGCCTTCGCGCCGATCGCGACGGCGGTCCTGTACGTCTCCACGCCCGGCGCCGTCACGCCGGACTTCGCCGCCATCGACTACCGCGTCCGCTCGCTCGACTACTGGCCCCGCGTCGAGCGTCCCTGCGCCGCGCCGGCCGAGCCCGACCCCGCCGTCGAGGCGGCGCCATGAGCCTGAGCTGCCAGGTGAGCACCGAGCGCTGGCCGCTGATCGAGCCGCTGGAGATCTCGCGGGGCGTACTCACGCATCTCGACACAATGCTGGTGGAACTCTCCGACGGCGCGGCATGCGTCGGGCGCGGCGAAGCAGCCGGCGTGTCCTACGACGGCGAGACGACGGCCTCGATGGGGGCTCAGATCGACGCCATCCGGCCCCTGCTGCACCCGGACCTTGCCTTCGCCGACTTGGCGCGATGGCTGCCCCCGGGCGGGGCGCGCAACGCGCTGGACTGTGCGCTGTGGGATCTGCGCTCCCGGCAGGCGGGGCTTCGCGCCTGGCAATGGGCCGGATTGGGCGGGGTGGAGCCGGTCACCACCGCCTACACCATAGGCCTCGGGTCCGAAGCCGATGTGCGGCGCTGGATCCGGGCAGCTCGCCACCTGCCGGTGTTGAAACTCAAGGCCGATGCACATCGTCACCTGGATACGGTGAGGATGGCGCGCGAGGAACACCCGACTGCTCGGCTGGTGATCGACGCCAACCAGGCCTGGACCCGGGGCCTGCTGGAACGTCTGATCCCTCCGCTACATGCCGCGGGGGTCGAATTGATCGAGCAGCCACTGCCTCGCGGCGACGATGCGCAACTCGACGGCCTGCGCTCGCCGATCCCGCTGGCCGCCGACGAGTCTTGCACCGACGCCGCCTCGCTGCCTGCGCTGGTGGGCCGCTACCAGGTCGTCAACATCAAGCTCGACAAGTGCGGCGGCCTCACCGAGGCCCTGGCGATGGCCGGGCGCGCGCAGGCGCTGGGGCTGGACCTCATGGTCGGCAGCATGGGCGGCACCTCGCTGGCCATGGCGCCCGCCTTTCTGCTGGCGCAGCGCTGCCGGTTCGTAGACCTTGACTCGCCGCTGCTGCTGGCGAGCGACCGCCCGCATGCCATGGTGTACGACGGCGCGCAGGTGCCGCTGCCGCCGGCCGGCCTTTGGGGTTGAGGGTCGGTCGCGGCGCGATCGACCGGTCGGGCGCCGCCTGCGGACGCGTCGCGCAGCCACCGCCCATTGGCTCATGCGGGTCCTCGCTCAGTTCATCCTTGGCCCTTTGAGCTTGGCCGGCCGATTGGCTGAAGCACCAAATCAGCAAACTTTTCGCCAACGCTTCGCAGGTAGGGCGCCTTTCCCAGGCCCCTGCCGCAGATCGCAGTCAGGAGCCCAAAGCAAAAAGCCCCGCGTGGTGCGGGTAGGGTGAGACAAAATATCGTTTCACTTACGGGTGCGTTTGTAAGCGCGCAGGTCACTTGCCGAAAACATTTGGTTGCGGCCGACGGTGTGGCTGGGTTGCAGTTTTCCCGCTTGGACATGGCGACGCAAAGTTGGCAGCGATACCTCCAAATACTCAGCGGCCTCCCAAGCCGACAGAGGCTCCCGCGCCAAATGTCCAAATACCTGCTCGTGGCTGAAATCATCGTCACGAAATGCGTTGAGGCTCAGCAGTGAGAAAAATTTAACACGCTCAGTCGCAGGCATGCGCCCTTTCGACCCAAAGCGAACGGTCGCGACGCTGCCTTGGGCGGCGGTGATGCAGCGATAGCCGCCAGCTGCGAGCGCACTGTGAACTCACGCTTTGCGCCTGGAAGCAGTCATCCAAAATATGAGAGATCTCGCGGACCCGTTGACTGACTGGAGGGGTACAGCGGGCATTGGGGGCTGCCGCTGCTGTGCAGCGCGTCCACTGCCCCGACTTCGGAAAGATGCTATCTACACGAGAGTGCCGACAGAAATCGAGAAACGTCGAACCGGGAGCTAAAAACTGCCAAGAGACGCGAGTGAAGCCAAAAAACCAAATCAAATCAAAGTAAGGCCAGTTTCCGGGCACGCGCTACTGCAGCAGTTCGGCTCTTTACATCCAGCTTTCCGTAGATATTGTGCAGATGCCACTTCACAGTCGCTTCACTCAAAAAAAGTTCCTTGGCGATTTGTTCGTTGGACATCCCAAGTTCAATCAGTGCTACCACGCGTCGCTCCTTTTTCGTAAAAACCTTTTTCTCAGTCTTGGTATCAGAGGCATCGACTTGAACCTCGTTGCGACCAGATCTATTTCGTGCGACCAGATCAAGTAGAGCCGTCTCAATATGACCGCCTGCTTCCGCATGCTCCTTTTGAAGACTCTGGCTCCGGTGATCTCGCACGAACATCAACAAGGGCAGCAAATCCGGACACATTTGATACAGATAGTAGAGGCTACCGCCTTCTTTGATGAAGTCGAAGGATCGGTCCAACTCCCTTGCCGCCTCCATGTGCTTTCCATCCTTCCACAAAGCGAGCGCCTTGAGGGCATGCATACCTATCAAGTCGCGGAGCCAGGGTGACGCGGAACCAGAACCTCTTTGCAGATTGCGCAAACCGTTGTGAGACTCTTTTGTTCGATTCTCAGCCAGTAACATGCGGATTTCCAGCAACTTGACCAATTGATCCGAGTCGCGATCTGCCGTACCTGGCCTGCCCGTTAGCCCGTGCCTTCCAATCGCGATCGAAGCGCCCTTCGGGTCACCGTTGTTCAGACGCAAGGCTATCTCTTCCAGAGCCAACTTGTTGTGCAACCTAGGCTTTTGCACCTTCAATGCGAGATCTTGCCCCTGTAGGATGGTTCGCATCGCGCCCTCTGCATCGCCAGCCCACTCCAGAGCTCTGGCCTGCCCTCGAATGGCCAGGAACATAGGTTCTACTGCCCCAAAGGAGTCGGGGAAAGACTTGCCCCTTTCAGCCAAACGCGCAGCGCGATCGAAGTCCCCAATGTGTGAGGCAATCTCAGCTTCGAGCAAGTTGGAGAGATCGTTGAGATACTGCACAGGTGCGCCTTTTGCACACTTTTCAAGCCGCTCACTTTGCTCCTTGGCCGATGCAAACCTTCCAAGTTCAAGTTCCGCCAGCCCAAGAAGAAAACATGCCCAACCGGTGGCGTACTCCGATTCGGCACGTTGCCCTTGCAGTTGGGCGTTCGAGGCTGAGGTGGCACAGGCTGCGAACTCGCGTCTTGCGAAATAGCAGTAAGCCATGCAGTTTCCAATTGAAGCGTGCAGGAACGCATCGTCTTCCGGTATCTCAGGCATCAGTGCCAAGCTGTTCTTCAAACTTTCTTCAAGCTGATCCGACGCCGCATCGACAACCGCCAACGTTACCCGCGCGACTTGGTTCCAACGCATGCGTTCTACGGCGTTCAGTTGCAATGGGTTGACACTTTGGTCGGCAATCAGGGCTATAGCCTGGCGCGCCAGCGTTCGTGCTTCCAAATCGCGTCGGGAAAATGCCAGAGACCATGCATGACTCAACAAAATCTCTGGACGACTATTCTGATGCTGCGCAGGCAGGCGTCTCATCCACTCAAGGATGGTGAAATGGTCGCCCTTCTTTTGAGAGAGTTCTAGCGCATGCGTGGCGATCAGTCCAGTGGCTCGCGAGTAGTCTCCACCGTCGAGTGCGTACTGAATGGCCTCGGTGGTTTTGCCATTTTTCTCACACCATTGGGCGGCAAGTTCACAGGTCCTGTTATAGCGATCTCGATCGATTCTTTGGAGTTCTGACTGAAGAAATTCACCGAACAAGTGGTGATATCGGTACCAGATGCCGTTTCTGTCCAATGGAACGAGGAACAGTTTGCTTCGATCGATGTTCTCCAAAGTAATCTGGCTGTCGAAGCCCTCGATCACCACATGGCACAGATCAGCGCACATCCTCCGCAATGGAGACGTAAACAGAAGAAAGGTTTTAATTTCCGGGGGCAAATGTCTGAACACGCAATCCAATAGGTAGCGCGCCAGATCTTTGTCTCGCCCTGAAAAGCTGTCGATGAGTTCGCGCGCTGGACCCCTGTGGTTTTGCAAGGCAAGTGCGGCGAGCTGCAAACCAGCCATCCAACCTTCTGTGGTTGAGCCCAGTGCTGCCAGGTCGCTGACGTTCAAATCAAGTCGGTGAACTTGCTTCATGAGTGCCGCGACGCTAGTAGGGTCTAGGTTGAGGGCCTCTTGTTCAATCTCTTCCAGCAATCCAGAGACCTTGAGCCGGGAGAACTCCAGGGGTGGCGATGTCCTGCTGGCGATCACCAGCCTGAAGGTGGCAGGGATGTGTGCGATGAAGCGGTCGATGAACGTCAGCAGATCCGGATGAGTAATGTGCTGAAAATCATCGAAAAATAGGGTGCAAGAATGGGGCAGCGCCGATATTTTCCCCATCAATCGATCGAACAATGACCCCATGTCAAGATTGGGATTTCCACGCAACTGAGCCAGTTCGCTTTCCGCCAACTCTGGGTCAAACGACTGGAGCGCATAGATAAAGTAGGCGGCAAACAGGGAGGGATTGTTGTCTTCTGCGTCCAGGCTCAACCAACACGCATGATCCTCTTGACGCACTACAGCGTCACATAGCTCAGCCAAAAGCGTCGACTTTCCAGAACCTACAGCGGCAACCACGGACAGCAATTTTTTGGGTCTGCCGTCAGCAAGAAAGTTCTTGACCAAGGGCAGGCGCGAAATATTCTTGGTCGTATCAAAACCGGGCGGAAGAACCTTCGTCGCGATCAGGCTTTCAGGAACAGCAAGGGTGGCAAAGTTTTGCAAGCTCAATTCCATGTGATGTGTAAGATGTGGCGCTGCGCTGGCCATCCATCAACCAAGCCCAAAGGCGCACCGTCTAGGATGCCAAGTATCACGGCCAAACG
>CAMDHE010000035.1 GCA_945898095.1 Roseateles toxinivorans
CACCTGCGCCAGCCTGGGTGCAAGCGGCGCATCAAACAAGTCGAAATATCCGAAAGGCCCTTCGAGGACATCGCGCGGACCGCTGAAGCCCGCGCGAGCCAGGTCGATGGCAGTCACTGCAGACCTTGCTGCCAGCCCGACTTGCAAGGCCAGCATCGGTGAGCCCTCCAGATGGGCTTGCATCGTGCCTGCCAGCTGGCTGTAGGTGATACCGAAAGCATCGGCCATGGCTTCGCGTGTCAGTCCGGCCAGTTTGGCCAGACCCAGGCTGGCGCCCAGCGCACCGCACATCGCCGGGCGGAAGAAGCGCATCGGTGCGATCTGGGCCGAGCCGATCGTCGCCGCCACATCGACAGCCAGCACCAGCGCTTCGATCAGCGCGGCGCCGCTGATGGGCCGGCCTTGCTGCGATTGCGCTTCGGCGAAGGCCAGCAGCGCCGGCAGGATGGTGGCAAGCGGATGAACGACCGCGCGTTCATGCACGCAGTCGAATTCCTGGTTGTGGATCTGATAAGCGTTCAGCAGCGCCGCGGTGGGCGCCGGCCAGCGCTGCCCGCTGGCCCAATCGCGCGCCGCATCGCCCTGGCCCCAGCTTGCTGCCGCGACCTTGACCTCGGCCAGGCGCGGATGTCGGCTCCCGGCCAAACCGACGCCAACGCTGTCTGTGATGAAGCACAGCGCTGCATCGATCGCAGGCTGCGGCAGGTTCTCGAATCGCAAGGACTGTGCATGGTCGAGCAATTGGTCGATCAATCGCATGGCTGAATCACCTTGTTCAAAGCATCAACTGTGGCAGCAGTCGGCAGCGCTGCACAGGCGCGAATCGCTGCATCGATGCGTTGCGGCGACCAGCCGGCTGCAGTCATCAGGGTGGCGGCCTTGGTCTGGATTGCGTCCTGCGACATCGGCCGCGCCGGGTCGCCCAGGGTGTCGAACAGGGCAGATTCTTCGCGCCGGCCATCACGCCAGCTGATGACGACCCTTGCGCCATATTGCGCTGGATAACGGGCTTCGAACTCGGCGCTCGAATCGACCGAGATGATGGCGCGCAGCGCTGACAGGGCCGGATCCTTCAGCATTTCAGCGCTGTAATGGCTGGCCTGCGGTTCGCCCCATAGCAGCAGCGCTGCCAACGCATGCTGGATCGAGAAGCGCGCCTGCGCTTCGTCGAGCGGGTTCGGCTTGTCACAAAAACGCAGGGCGTCGGCGTAGGTGAAAACCTCGACCTTCAAGATCGACTGCGGCAATCGCGCTTGCACGCCGAGCAGCTCCTTCAAGGCATCGATGGCCGGATGCGCATGGCGGCAGGCCGGCCAGGGCTTGAAGCTGACATCGTCAATCCAGGGCGAACTGCGCGGCGCATCGATCATGCCGGCATCAGCCTCGGGTGCGGTGGCTGCGAACCAGCCCGAAGGACCGTCAAGTACACCTTGCGGCCCGGTCAGCCCGGCTGCCGCGAGCTGAGCCGCGGCCAGGCCGTCGCGCGCCGCCCCGGCCATATGCCAGGCCTTGCCCAGTTGCGATTCATGTCGCACCTGCCAAAGTCCGCCGGCGCGGGTGCCGGCCAAGGCCAGCGCATGGGCTGTCTGAGCGGCATCGAGGCCCAGCAAGGCGGATGCAGCTGCGGCGGCACCGAAGCTGCCTGCGGTGGCGGTGCTGTGCCACATCCGGTAATGCGATGGGCCCAAGGCGCGACCGACCCGGATCATCACTTCATAGCCCGCCACCAGGGCCGACAGAAGATCGGGCCCGCTGCTGCCGGGGCCTGCGGCAGCCAGCAAGGCGGGGATGATGACCGGCCCCGGATGCAGTATCGAACTGCGGTGAATGTCATCCATTTCGAGGGCACTGCCGATTGCGCCGTGATAAGCCGCAGCCGATGCGGCATCGCTGCTGCGATCGGCCAACGTCGGCCTTGTGCCGGTGCCTTGCAGCTTCAACCAGCCTGCGAATGCTTCGCCCTGCGGGCTGATCGCGCCGCGCGCCGCGCAGCCTAGCCAATCGAGCAGATGGGTTGCCGCGCGTGGATGCCATGCCGGGCAATCTCGAGCTTGCACCGAGATCTGTGCGAGGCGCTGGATGGCGGTCAAAGCTGCAGGGCTTGAGGATGTATTGGCGGTAAGACGTGACATCCTGGCTCGAGTTCGATTGAATGGGTGTAAAGTTGTACGGACATATTATAGAAGCGGACCGCCAGCCTCGCAATGATCAATGATCCCGCCAGACCATCAAATTCTCGCCGCCTGAGCCAGGACCAGCTTGGCCGCTTCCTGCGACCAGGCCAGCGGGTCTATTGGCCCGGCTGTGCAGGGCATTCATTGCTGTTCGAGCAATGGCTGAGGGCCGATCCCGGCTTGGCTGCGGGGCTGGAGTTCTGCGGCGTCTGGATTCCCGGTGTCAACCGCTTTGACCCCTGCGCGCTGCACAGCGAAGCCCGCGCCACCAGTTTCTTCTTGTCCGCTGATTTGCGCGCGGCCTGGGAGCGTGCTGCGGTCGATTACCTGCCGCTGCATTACAGCGAAATCCACGCCTACCTTGGCAGCCCTGATCGATTCGATGTCCTGATGCTGCATCTGGCGCCACCGGATGAGTCGGGCATTTGCAGCTTGTCGGTGGCTGCGGACTTCACGCCCGCCGTGCTGCAGGCGATAAGCGCCGGCGTCACCGTGCTTGCCCACCTGAACCCGAACTTACCGCGAACCAATGGGCCGGGGGTGGCGCTGTCGCGCATCGACGCCTGGGTCGAGGCGCCGATGCCATTGCTGTCGCTGCCCGACGAAACGCCCGACCAGACCCTGACCGAGGTGGCGCGTCAAGTGGCGATGCAGGTTCGCGATGGCGACTATCTGCAGTTCGGCCTCGGTCGCTTGCAGGCTGCGGTGCTGAATGAGTTGCAGGGACACCGGGGCTTGAAGATTCATTCCGGCATGGTCTCCGATGGGCTGCTGCGGCTGCGCGATGCCGGGGCATTGGCACCTGAATCGATCCAATGTCCGCCTGTCTGCACCGGGGTTGCGCTGGGTAGCGAGCGGCTCTATCGGGAAATGGCCAACCATGCGCTGGTGCGCTTTGCTCCGGTCAGCCATACCCATGCACAAACTACGCTGGCGAGTCTGCCGAGCTTGCTGGCGATCAACTCGGCGATCGAAATCGACTTGCTCGGGCAGGTCAACTGCGAAAGCATCGGTGGCCGGCAGATCAGCGGTGTTGGCGGCTTGGTCGACTTCATCCGCGGCGCAAGAGCCAGCCCCGGCGGGCGGGCCATCATCGCGGCCACTGCTACTGCCGGGCAACAACGGCGCTCGCGCATCGTGCCGATGCTGAATCGGGCGGTGCTGGGTCTGGCCCGTACCGACATCGACATCGTGGTCACCGAATATGGTGCTGCGGCTTTGCGACAACTCGGCGTTGACGAGCGTGCGCAGGCATTGATCGCGATTGCAGCGCCCGAGCAGCGCGAAGAGTTGCAAGCCGCTTGGCATACACTGCGTCGCACCCTATAGATGCATTGCCGATGCCGAACAAGAAGATCCCCCGCTACCGGGCCATCGCCGACGAACTGATTCAAGCCATTGCCGGCGAGAAATATCCCCTTGGCAGTCAGTTGCCGGCTGAGTCCGAACTCTGCGAACAGTTGCAGGCCAGCCGCCACACGATCCGTGAAGCGCTGCGCATTCTTGAGGAACGCGGTTTGATCGTGCGGCGCCAAGGATCGGGGTCAGCCGTGATTGCCTTGAATCCGCCGGCGCGGCTGCGCCAGATGGTGGACAACATCGAAGATCTGCTGCAGTACGGCAGCGCGAGCCGGCTGCTGTTGCTGAAGGCACGCGAAATTCCGGTCGACGCCAATCAGGCCCTGCTGCTCGGTTGCGCCGAAGGCACGCGCTGCATTGAGCTGACCGGCTTGCGTCGCGAGCGTGGCGACTCCGGCAGGCCTTTTGCATTGAGCCAGGTGCTGTTTCCGCCGCAGCCTGAGCGCCGGCGCGCGATCTTGCTCAAGCGCGAGACTGCCTTGGCGACGATGCTGGAGTCACTCGACGCGAGCAATCTGGGCCGGATCGAACAGACCTTCGACGCGGTCGCATTGGATGCTGCGACCGCAACCCATCTGCAGACCCGCAAAGGCGCACCGTCGCTGCGCGCGCAGCGTGCTTATTACGACCGCCAAGGCGCCTTGATCCTGGTGGCGATCTCCTGGCACCGCGCCGACCTGTTTCGCATCTCGACCGTGCTGCGGCACGAGTCGTCCTGATCTTCTGCTAACTTCAGCAGAGCATCCTCAAGGATTCAGCCAGTGAAGGCCGGTTGCTGCGCTCAGCAGCAGCAAGATCCAGATTGAAACCACATAGGGGATGCAACGCGCGATCGACTGATGGATCGCTTGGTTGCCGGCAGCATCGGGCCCTTGGGCCATCAGGCGGGCGAATGCCGGCCCGAACGGACGCAATTGGATGCGAATGGCCAGACCGCATGCAACAGTGCCGGCGAAGCACAGCAACTTGAACGCTAGCCAAGGCGCCAAGCCTGGTATTGCGCCGAACAGTCCGGCGCAGGCGGTGGCACCGAGACCGACCAATAGAACAACCCGCAAGCCAAAATCCAGTTGGACGATGAGCGCCAGCTTTGAACTGCCATTGCCATGATGAATGGACCAAATTGCCCATAGCCAAGCGGCACAGGCCAACCAGATCGCCCACAGCATCGGGGTGGAGATTGCCACTGTTCCCGAGATGCTGGCCAGATGCAGCCCGGTTACAAGTGTCAATGGCATGCACAAGCGGGGAGCGATATCAGTCCCCATCATGATCTTCGCCGCGATGGCCCGAGCTGCGGGCGCGAGTGATCCATTGGCCACGAATCGGCTTGAGTAAAAGGTGCCCAGATCGCCGCCAAGCCAGTAAACCCAGCAAAGGATGTGCATGAATTTCAGTGCGAGCATGGATGAAGGCTGTTCTGGTTGGCGCTGGCTTGCGGCTCGCCCCGGGGCTTTATTGACCCGCGGGACCTTGCCGCACGGCAATCAATCGATACGCAACACAATTTTTCCGAAATGGCGGCGCTCGTCGATCATTTCATGCGCGCGCTTCAAATCTTCCAGCGGCAAGATGCAATCGACTACAGGCTTGAACACGCCGGAGGCAAACAGCGGTAGCGCTTGTTCACGGAAGCTCTGCATGGTTTCAGTCATGAAGAGCGGGCTGGTCGAGATGCTCATCGAGTGCAACTCGATGTTGCGCACCCCGATGTTCAGACTGAAACACACCTGCCTGCCGCCCGTGCTCCCGTACATGATGATTTTTCCGCACATGGCCATCGAATCGAACAGCATGGTCGCCGTCTCCTCGCCGATCGTCATAAGCCCCACATCAATCCCGATGCCCTGCGTGTCCGCCATCACACGGTCGACGAGATTTTCAGTCTTGTAGTTGTAGGCCGCGTCCAGCCCCCATTCCTTGGCACGCGCGACCTTCACGTCGGTGCTGGCCGTACCGGCTACCCAGCAGCCGCGCTCCCGCGCAATCTGCAAAGCGGCGCTGCCCACGCTGCTGGCTACCGCCTCGATCAACACGCGCTGACCTGACACAGGCTTGGCCACCGTGCGTAAAGCATGCCATGCGGTCAGCCAGCCCACCGGTATGGCCGCACCTTCCTCGAAACTGATGCCTGTGGGTAATGTCATCAAATGCGTCGTTGCCACACACACATACTGTGCATGGGCGCCGCGCGCACGCCCCATGACTTTCTGACCGACTGAAAATTCGCTGACGCCTTCTCCAACAGCATCGATCACACCGGCCATTTCCATACCGGCCACGAAGGGCAAAGGCTGCCCGCTGTAGTCGCCCGAGCGCATGCGCGTCTCGGCAAAGTTCATCCCTGATGCATGGACGCGCACGCGCACCTCGCCTGCTGCCGGTGATGGCATGGGCAATTCTTCCAGGTGCATGACATCAAGCCCACCAAATTCCCTGACGATCCAGCCTTTCATGACGCAAGTCTCCTTTGAATTTCATCGACGTCGAGCCCCGACGGCACAGGTTTGAGAAACAGATAAAGCACGCCGGCCGTGATCAGCGGCAGGGCGCCGCCAACAAACATCGCGAAGTCCCAGCCGTGACGATCCGCCATCCAGCCGATCAGGGCCGGGCCGGTGGCCTGACCGAGCGTTGCAGCAAATGAGCCGCTGAATGCGATCCCAGTGGCGCGCAGTCGGGTGGGAAACAGTTCGACCACATAGGCGAACTTCACCGCCGCGGTTCCGAGCAGAAAAACGGCCATCACTGAAAAAGCAATCATGCTTTCCATATAGCTGGTCGACAGCCACAGAAAGATCACAAAGAAGAAACCACCCAGTAAAGTAAAGACGATGGTCGTCGTCCGGCGGGTCAGGTAAAACTCGCCGATCCAGGCCGCCATCAGGTAGCCCCCCGCACCGATCAGATTCGACAGCCCGACCAAGGTCGCAGTGTTGGCAATATCAAAGCCGCGCGCCTCATGAAAATAGATCGGTGCAAAGATGAAAGCGCCACCGTAGGCGATCACAAAAAAGTACTGTGCGACGAACAGGGTCAGGGTTCGCCGACGCATGCCGGGTGCAAAAAGCTCCATGATCGAAGCGCGGGGCTCTCCGGCGACTGGCGCCTCAAAGCGCGAGGATTCCCGAACCGTGCGATGAATCACCCAGGCGAACGGCAGCGTGAACAAGCCGGTCAGGAACAAGACTCGCCAGCCATAAGGCGTCAGCAGCCAGATCGCCGAAAGCGACGCCAGCGCCCAGCCCAAAGGATAGGCAATTTGCAGCAAGCCTGTCATCAGGCCGCGGATTTTCGGCGGCGCCTCTTCTGCCATCAGCGCGCCTGTGGCGGTGTACAAGAGCCCGCCAGATGCGATGCTGCCGGCCCGAACCGCGCACATGGCGACCAGGCCGGGCACCACCGCATGGGCTGCAACAAAAAGGGAAGACGCTGCCGTCCCGAACACCATCGGTGCACGTCGGCCATAGCGGTCGGCCAGCAGACTGAGCCACAGCAAGGCCAGGCCGCCCAAAGCGAAGGCCGCCCCGGTCAAAGCCCCGAGTTCGGTCCGCGTCAGACCGTACTCCTTGCGGATCAGCGGCAATGCATAGCTCCAAAGCGCCAGATCCATCTGGCACAAGGCATAGGCAGCAAAGCACACCAGCCACAAGCGGCCCGGGTAACCCCGCGTCAGGGCGAATGCTTCTTTCAGCCGGTTGGCGACCACGCTCATACTGACATCTCCATGATTTCCGCAGCATTGGCCTGCTGGAAGCACCAACTCGTGCCATCCGGTGCAACACAGCGGAAGGCCGATACACCGAATTCGTCGGGCAAGGATGGATGCGCGGCAGCTGTGTCAGATCGCTGCGCACAGATGTCGTGCATTGCCTGCAAGTCACGCACTCGCCAGGTAAAGAGCGAACAGCCAAGGTGACCTGGCTGGGAAAGCGACATCCGATCGGGTAGCACCGAAGTCGAGGGGAAGCGGAACAAATAAAGCCGTCCGCCCCGGCGGGTGTCCGCCGAGTTGCCCGAGCGTGGTTCCTCGTAGGTATGGCACCAGTGAGTTTCACCTTCGCGCAGATCAAATACGCCACGGCTGGCCATGGCCTGATCCCATGGCACCTCTTGCACTGAAGCCAGCTTCAAGCCAAGCGCATCGGCATAAAAGTCGAATACCGTCGGGTCGTCGCTAGTGACCAT
Organism: Roseateles toxinivorans; assembly: GCA_945898095.1. Lineage (GTDB taxonomy): Bacteria > Pseudomonadota > Gammaproteobacteria > Burkholderiales > Burkholderiaceae_C > Paucibacter_A > Paucibacter_A toxinivorans_A. The sequence goes on from CAMDHE010000035.1 coordinate 7,722, forward strand.
GAAACTCGCATTGACGATCTGCGATGCACGCATCAACGAGTCATCGTCGATCCGTCCAAGCAACTTGCTTTCATAGTGAAAGCGTTCCAGGAATGCTTGCCGCCACAAGGGCTGAATCAGCGTGTATTCCCGGACCGCCAGCAAGCGGTCAACAAAGGGCTGCGGCGGGTTTTGGCCATAATGCTGAGGGTTGTACTTGGACAGGTCGACAAAGCTTGGCGCCGTGTCGATCAATGGCGTGCCAAGCCGCTTGGCCGCCGCAGCATGATTGCCGATGTCCAGACAATTGCGGGCAAACTGCCCCACCCATCGGCTGCCGTGGCCGCGAAGCGGGGCAAGGCCGATACCACCGCTCAAGGGCTGATCCCAGCGCATCAAGCGGATCAAACCATGATCGGTATTCAGGTGTTGCAACCTGACCGACTCCACTGCTGAGGCAACGCCGTAGAGTGCCAGTGCCACATCCGGCCCGACTGCCCCCCTGGCGATGGGCAGGTATCCGAAAGCCCGCCAATAGGCGCAAGCTGCATCAAGGTCGGTGACACCAAAACAGACTTCGTGGATTCCACCTATGGCTTGCGCCTGGCCCGCGCTCACCTAGATTTCCCCGCCAACGCGAATCAGCGTGCGCCCGAGAAGGCGTCGATCTTCGAAATCATGATGCGCCTGAGCGACCTCTGACAACTCAAACACTTTCTCGACCGGAATACGCCATTCGCCGCTGCTCAATTTGGGAATTATTTCGGCCATTTCCCGGTACTTGGTCTTGGCCTGCCAGAAGTACTGGACAAAGCCGCTGACGCTGAAGCTCTTGCCGATCAAGAGGCCGATCGGAACTTCAGGTGCCGGGCCGGCCATCGCGCCCAGGTAGATGACGTTTCCGCAGGGCGCAATCACCTGATAGTTCCGCGCGGCATCAGCGCCTTGGTTGCCGTCGATGATCAAGTCAACGCCCCGATCGGCGGTGAGCGCTTTCACGCGCGCCACCCAATCGTCTCCCCGATAGTCGACCAGATGGTCTGCGCCGAACTGCTTCGCATAGGCCAGCTTCTCTGCGCCACCCGCAAGTCCGATCACGGTTGCCCCTGCGGACTTTGCGATCTGCGTCGTCAGGGCACCCACCGCGCCCGCGGCCGAATGCACCAGAACCGTATCGCCGGCTTGGACCTTCCCGGCCGAGTGCACCAGATGCCAGGCAGTAGGCGCGCAGGTCGAGAAAGTAGCCCCCGTTTGCCAACTGAACGCATCGGGAATGGAAACCAAGCGTGCCGCTGTCGCCAGCGCGTATTCCGCATTGCCGCCCCATTCGCCCGCCGACGACACACGTTTGCCGACCCATTGCGAGTCGACGTTCGCGCCCACTGCTTCAACCCGCCCGCAGAATTCATAGCCCGGGACAAATGGGAAACCAGGATGGCTCCATTTGATCCGGTCGGCGCGCGCATGGGTGTCCAGTGGATTCAGGGGCGAATAGGCAACGCGAACCAGGACCTGGCCTGCGCCTGGCACCGGCACCGGGCGTTCCTGCAAAACAATAGATTCCGCAGGGCCCGCCCGCTCGGCAAGCGCGCTTCGCATCATTTGCATTTTCTTGTTCCTCGATGGCTTAAAAACGATAGCGCAGGCTGGCTGACAAGGTGCGCGGATCAGCCGGGTAAAGGTTGGTCAGCAGTCCCCCGATGTAAAGCCCGGCGCCGATATAGCTCTTGTTGGTCAGATTTTTCCCAGCCAAGGTTGAGGTCCAGTGGCCATCAGCCGAATTCCAGACCACCGATGCATTCAACAGATTGACGGCTGGTGATGCAACGATCGGGATGTTGGCAAGACTGTTTTCCATCTGTGAGCGCAGGCTGACATCTGCATTCAGGCGCAATGACCCGGGTACAGCGACCGGCATCAGCCAGGAAAAACCGAGTGACCCGGTCGTGCGTGGCGCACCCTTGAGCTTGCGGTACGAGACATCGGTCAGCACACCGCCGACAACGTCGAAGAATTTGTCGTATTTGGCTGACAGATAGCCCAGCGTGACGTAAGTGCGCAGCCCCTTCATCGGGATCGCTGAGACTTCGAGCTCGACACCACTGGCGGTTGCTGAAGCTGCATTGAAACGCCGGCTGATATTGGTCGCAGGATCAAAGGCAGACAACTGCAGCGCCTTGTAGCTGTTCGAGAAGTAGGTCACGTTGGTGCGCAGGCGTCCGCCGAGCAGGTCGGTCTTGACCCCGGCCTCGAAAGTCGTGACATTCTCCTGGTCATAGGGCGTGAGAGCCGTTATCGCGACGGTGCTGCGGTTGAATCCGCCCGCCTTGTAGCCCTTCGAATAGGAGCTGAACAGGAAAATTTCCTTGTTCATCTGGTAATCGGCCCCCAATCGCGGTGTGAATGCTGACCATTCCTTTTCAGCGGCGAAACTCAAAACCCGTGCAGGGTAGGCATCGGTAAACGTTTTCTTGTCGTTGGTCTGGCGGCCGCCGGCAGTCAACCTGAGTGCATCGGTCAGCGAATAAGTAGCTTGTCCGAAAAACGCGCTGCTGGTGCTTTTCTGGGTTGCCACGCCCACAGTCGACGTGAGCGCTGCAGCTGGATTGGCACGCGAGCCGCTGGTGGTCGTTGAAGCGTAGGTATTGTCTTCATCGAACCAGTAGGCCCCCATGATTGCGTCGACGCGGCCCCATTTCGCAGCCAGCGTCAGCTCTTGACTGAACTGTCTCTGGTCAGCGTCAAAGAAGACATGATTGATGGTCCGCTCCTCGGCGTCGTTGTCCAGCGTGCCATAGTTCTTCAAGTCGCGCCAAGCCGTGATGGAAGTCAGCGTGTAGTTGCCACTCACATAGGTTCCAGTCAATGCGGAGCCGCGTGTTCGCAGATAGCCTGCCGGATTCGCATTGGCCGTGGTCGCCAACAGGTTCGCGGGTACACCGGTGAAGCCACTTGTTCCGACGAAGACATCGCCTTTGTCCGTGGTCTGGTCAACCACCAGCTTGAACTCAAGGTTTTCGGTCGCGTCCACGATGAACTTGCCGCGAACGGAGTTCAGGTCCTTGCGGTTGACGTCACGCCCCAGCGTACTGTCGATTGACGTGCCATCGCGGCTCTGCTGGAGAACGCTCACCGATGCTCTAAGCGTCCGCCCCAACGGTCCGCCGAAAGCAGCGCGCAGTTGCTGCCGGCCAAAACTGCCAGCCGTCAATTCAGCTGTCCCCTCGAATGTATCGCCCGGGTCACGGGTGATGATCTTGATGGCGCCACCGGAGGTATTTCTGCCATACAAGGTCCCCTGCGGCCCGCGCAGCACCTCGATGCGCTGCACATCCACCAGATCAAACAGAGCTCCGAGCGTACGGGGGTAATACACGCCGTCCACATACATGCCGATTGCAGCGTCGGTCGTCGGGGTCGACTGGTCTTCGCCGACACCTCGCATGAAGACGCGGGAAGCGTTCGACAAGCCGGTCACGGGCTCGATCCGCAAATTGGGCACCTGTGCCGCTATATCCATGACATTGGTTACCTGCCTGCTTTCCAAGGCCTCGCTGCTCAGTGCAGTGACCGCGACAGGAGTCTTCTGAATCAGTTCGGGTCGCCGCTGCGCAGTCACGATCACCGTCTCCAGCGTCGATGTGTCTTTCGCATCGCTCGCTCCGGCCGGATTTGCAGCGGGTGCCGTTTGGGCCATCGCTTGGCAGGCCGCCAAAGCGACAACGGTCATTGCAAACTGTGTTGATTTACGCATCAAGAGTCTCCCGATTTAAATTTGAAATTTGTCCGTACAAGTAGCTAATCCCGCTGATAATGTAATTGATCAGTAAGATTTGTCCAGACAAATTTGCAAGATTTTTCCGAACATTTCTACAAAACTTGGCTAATCATTGCTTCGCTTACAACTGTGCTTCAACTAAATTTGATGTAGTGCCAATGCTGAACAAGAAGATCCCCCGCTACCGGGCCATCGCCGAAGAACTGATGCAAGCCATTGCCGGCGAGAAATATCCTGTGGGCACTCAGCTGCCGGCCGAGTCTGAACTCTGTGAACAGTTGCAGGCCAGTCGCCACACGATCCGTGAAGCGCTGCGCATTCTTGAGGAACGCGGTTTGATCTCGCGGCGCCAGGGATCGGGGTCAGCCGTGATCGCCTTGAATCCGCCGGCCCGGCTGCGCCAGATTGTGGACAACATCGAAGATCTGCTTCAGTACGGCAGCGCGAGCCGGCTGCTGCTGCTGAAGGCACGCGAAATTCCGGTCGACACCAGTCAGGCCCTGCTGCTCGGTTGCGCCGAAGGCACGCGCTGCATCGAGTTGACCGGCTTGCGCCGTGAACGTGGCGAGTCCGGCAGGCCTTTTGCCCTGAGCCAGGTGCTGTTTCCGCCGCAGTCAACGCTCAGGCGCGAGATCTTGCTCAAGCGCGAGACTGCCTTGGCGACGATGCTGGAGTCACTCGACGCGAGCAATCTGGGCCGGATCGAACAGACCTTCGACGCGGTTGCGTTGGATGCTGCCACCGCAAGCCATTTGCAGACCCGCAAAGGCGCGCCTTCGCTGCGCGCGCAGCGAGCTTATTACGATCGCCAAGGGGCTTTGATCCTGGTGGCAATTTCCTGGCACCGCGCCGACCTGTTTCGCATCTCGACCGTGCTGCGCCACGAGTCGTCCTGATCACCCTCGAATCCCGGCAGGCTCAGGCGGCGGGCGCTTCGCCGAGCCCGTCGACCAGCACGACGGTGAAATCGCCAGCCCCATCGCGCAACTTGCAGGCTTCCCGGTACTCTTCGGATTGCCAGAAGGCCTGAGCGGCGGCCCGGCTCGGCCATTCGCTGATGACGGTCTTGACCTCAGGCCAGCCATCGCCCTCGAGCTTTTGCGTGGCGCCGCCGAGTACAAGATAGCGGCCACCGAAGCGTGTCACCAAAGCCGGCACGACTGCGGTATAGGCGCGGAATTTTTCTGGCTGCGTGATGCGCGCCTGGACGATCATGTAGGCGCTCATCGAGTTGCTCTCGGAAAACATTGCTTGATTGAATTCATGCCGGCAACTCCAGCCCGCGCAGTTCGGTCAGTTCGTAGCGCGTCTTCATATAGCCGCCGACACAGCCGCGCAAGAAAATGTAATTGCCGTCAGCGGTGCACCAGACATCGTAGGCCGGGTGCTCCTCGGGCAACTGCCCGGCAGTATCGACATAGCGGAAATGCAATGCGTCGAATTTTCCTGCCGGCACTTCGACCGCCTCGGGGCCGACGAACTCGAGGCCCAGGCCGAGCGGGAACAATTGCGGCCCGGTGGCGCCGCGGTGGTCGGGCGAGCTCAACATCATTTGCGGAAAGAACTGGCGGCCTGGCCCGCGCGTCAAGTCATAGGCACGCAGCATCAGCGCATCGCCGCAGATTGGATGGGTGCCCATGCCAGTCAGGGGAGCGGGGTTGGCAATCCGCTGCGAGATCCGGCCGGCGCGCTGGTTGAAGCTTTCGCATTCGGACACCTGATCCTGGAAACGCATCCAGCCCGTGCCTTCGAATTTGCCGCCAACGGTCAAGCGCACCGAGGCGTCAAGCGGGCTTCCGTCAGCCGCCAGGCTCAGCACCACATCGCGTATCACGTCGGGGGCATCGTCGATTTCGCAATGCGCGTGAATGACCCGTACGCCGTCGGATTGGTCGGTCATGATGAAATATTCACGGCCGCGTTCCTGGCCGAGGCGCTCGGGTTTGTCGCTGGTGTAGCGGATGGTGCCGCGCAGGGTTCTATGCTTCAAAGGGAGATGCTCCTGTGTCCGCTGTCGCGGCAATTGATCCGTTGTGACAAAACTTGTCCGGACATATTGTGCTTCAAATTTGTGGTTTTTGCACGCTTGATCTGGGCTGAAAATTCGCCTTGCGCCGCTGCAGAAAGGCCTCGGCACCCTCAAAGAAATCGGCGCCACTGAAGGCTTGCTCGAAAGCCGCTCGTACTTGAGTTTCGCTTGCTGCGCCGTTGCCGCTCAGCAGCCCGAGCGTGGCTTTGATGCCGGTCATCGAGGTCGGCGATTGCTGCAGCAGATCGGCCAGCCAGGCATTGGCGGTGGCCTCGAGCTGATCCGGTTCAACCAGCGCATCGAGCACGCCCCAGCTTGCAGCGGTCGCTGCGTCGAGTTGCTCGCCCCGCATCAGCAAGCGGCGTGTCTTGGCTGCGCCGAGCAGACCGACCAAGCGCCGACTGTCCTCGATGCTGTAGAGCAGGCCCAGCTTGGCCGGCGTGATGGCGAAACTGCTGCGGGTGCTGCCGATGCGGAAGTCACAGGCGGCGGCCAGGCCGAAGCCGCCGCCGAAACAGGGCCCGTCGATCATGGCCATTGTTGGCAGCGGCAGCCTCTCCAGCGCCAATTGCGCTGCGGCCACAAGCGCATTGTTGGCCGCCATCGCCGCCTGGTCGCGCAACAGGACTGTCAACTCCTTGATGTCGGCACCAGCGCAAAAAGCGCCCGCCTCGCCCGCCAGCAGCAGCGCAAGCGGCGCCGCTTCACCGCCGGCTTGATGCTCGGCAGTCAGTTGCAAAAAGCATTGCTGCAGTTCGCGCCACATCGCCAAGGTCAGCGCATTCTTTTTCTCCGCCCGGCGCAGCGTCAGCCGCACCAGACCCTGTTGGCGAATCACCTCGATCATCTCCGGCCCCTGCATCGGCGTTTAGCAGGCCGTAGGATAGACTGCAATTGTTGTCCGTACAAGTCGGGATTTTTCATGTCAGATGTTTGCAACTGCGGGCCGCTGCGGCATGCCACCTTGATCGTCGCTGATGCGCAGCTCATGGTGCAGGCCTATGCCGCGCTTGGCCTGGTCGTGGTTGAGCGTTCGGTAATTGGTGACGAGCAGGCTCAGGCCTGGGGACAAGCACAGCTGGCAGGTCTGGGCGTGACCTGGCTGGCGCCGGTAGGTGCTGCACCCTTGCTGCGCCTGATCGAGTTGCCGGGTACGCTGCCAAGGCCGACCCGCCTCTCGCATGGCTGGCTGGCGCTGGAGTTGCTGGTGCGCGATGTCGATGCGCTGGCGCCGCGTTTGGCAGACAGCGGCTTCCGGATCGTCGGCGCGCCCGCCGATCTGGCGTTCAGCCCCAGCATCCGCGCGATGCAGGTCACCGGGCCGGCCGGAGAAATGCTCTATCTGACGCAGGTGAAATTGCCGGTGCCGCCGTTTGAGCTGCCCTTGTCCGCCGACCTGCCAGCCACGCAGGATCTGGGGGCCTTGTTCATCGCGGTGATGTCGGTGCCCTCGCGCGCCGCGCTGCTGCAGGCCTGCGCAGCCATGGCGCCGCGCTCGACCTTGCAGTTCGACACCACGGTGACGGTGTTGAACCAGGCGCTGGCGCGCCCCAGCGATCATGTCTGGCCGGTGGCCACGCTGCAGTGGCATGGGGCCAGCCTTTTCGAGATCGACGAAGTGATCGACCCCGCAGTGACGACGCCGCCGGCCGGGCAATTGCCTGAGGGCCTGGCCTGGGTCAGCATGGACGCTGGGGGCGACGGCCGTTTGCAGGAACTGGCGCCGGGCGTCTGGCTGGAGCGCCTCATAGCAAGGCCAGCGAAAGACCCGGCCACAGGATGACCACCAGCAGGCCCAGCAGCAGCAGTCCGATGAAGGGCGCGACGGCGCGACAGCATTCGGCAAAACTCGCCTTGAAGGCCACCGCAGCGACGATCAGGTTCAGGCCCATCGGCGGCGTCAGGTAACCGATTTCGAGGTTGACCAGCATGATCATGCCGAAGTGCACCGGGTCCATGCCCATCGCCTTGGCCATCGGCAAGAGCAAGGGCGACAGGATCAGGATGGCCGAGCCGATGTCGATCAGGCAGCCGACCGCCAGCAGCAGCAGGTTGACCATGACCAGAAAACTTGTCTTGTCGGTCACGTAGCCGGCGAGCCATTGCGCGCCGATTTCGGGCAGATGCTTCTCGGTCATGAAGACATTGATGCTGATCGCCATGATCAGCATCGGAAACAGCGAACCCGACATCCTGACGGTCTCCTGGGTGATCCTGAACAGCCCTTTCAGACTCAGTTGGCGGTGCACGAGGATGTCGACGATGACGGCATAAAAGAGCGCCACCACAGCCGATTCGGTGGCGGTGAAATAGCCGCTGTAGATGCCGCCCAGAATGATCACCGGCACCATCAGGGCAAAGATGCCGCTGCCGAGCGCGGCACGGATTTCCTGCCAGTCCCAATGCGCGGCTTGCCGCAGTTTGCGGTTCTTCACGACAGCATAAATGGACAGGATCGAAGCCAGCATCAGTCCGGGCATGACGCCGGCCTTGAACAGGTCGGTGATCGATACCGTGGTCATGATGCCGTAAAGAATCATCGGGATCGACGGCGGAATGATGATGCCCAATGTCCCTGCAGCACAGAGCAGACCGAGCGAAAAGTTGCGCTGATAACCGGCTTTCAAGAGCGCCGGGAACAGCACACCGCCAACGGCCAGCATGGTGACGGTGGACGAGCCCGAGATGGCGGCAAAAAGCGCACAGGAGAGCACGGCCGCCAGGGCCAGTCCGCCGGGGATCGGCGCGGTCAAGGCCGACATCACGCGGATCAAGCGGGCGGCGATGCTGCCTTGTGCCATCACATTGCCTGCCAGCACATAAAGCGGTATCGCGAGGAAGACTTCGCTGCGTGCGTTCTGCCAGACATCGAGTGCCGTATTGCCGATCTCACCCTGACTGCCGAAGTAATACAGCCAGGCTGAAGACAGGCCCAGCACCACGACCATGTTCTGCCGCAGCCACAGCAGCAGCGGCACCATCAGCAGTAAACCAAGTATCGGCAGGCTGCTCATCGGTGACCCCGCTCGGCCTGCGAATGTTCGTCCCTGTTGCCGGTCGGCGCGTACTGCTTCAACTGCAATTCACTGGGTGCGGAGTTTTCACCGCCGGTGATGTCCGGCCGCAGGACCGGCCAGACCGCATAGATGCTGTGGCGTAGCGAAGCCAGGGCAAATGCAGCCAGCAAGAAACCCTGGAAGGGCCAGACCTGCCATTGCAGCACCGGGTCGGTTTCCTGCAGGTCGATGCTCTGCTGCAACATGCGGTAGCAGAGCAGGCTGGCGCCGCTGCAGAAGAGCGCGAAACCTGCGTCGGTCAGGCGGTCAAGGCCGGCATCGAACTGCCTGGGTGCGAATCGGTCCATGAACTTCGGCCGCAGATGCTGGCCGCTTGCCGAAGCGATGCCGATGCCGATGAAAGAGATGAAAACATTGGCATAGACCGCGATCGGCGTGGCCCAGATCTTGCCGCTGCCCAGCAATTCGCGGCCCAGAATATCCGCGCCGAGCACCAGCACCATCACCAGGAAGGCCAGCGTCGTCGTCAACTGTTCAAGTATCAGCAGACGGGCGAGTATTGTTCGCGCCAGCTTCATGTGGCCTGCAAGGTGCCGGCCTTCATTTGGCGGTTTCAATATTCTTGGCGATGTCGTCGCGGATGATCCTGGCCTGCGCACCCAGTCCGTTCAAGATTTCGTCAGCGGCTTTCTTGCCGGCGAGTTGCCACAGCGCCATTTCTTGCGGATCCGGACGCAGCAGGTTGACGCCACGTGACTTTGCATCGATGAGGAACTGCTCGTTCACCGCCCTTGTGGCGAGGGCCTGTTCGCGGGCGTTCCAGCCGTTCTGCACGGCTGTCTGCTGGGCGGGACTGAGTTTGTCGAACCAGTTCTTGTTGCACATGATGGTGCCGGAATCGAAGGCATGGCCGGTCAGCGTGTAGTGCGGGGCAGACTTGGCGATGAAACCGCTGTAATTGACGATACCTGACTCGCCGCCCTTGATCAGGCCGGTCTGCAAACCCGGCACCGCCTCGGAGATCGGCAGCACCACCGGCTCAGCCCCGACCGACTTGATCCAGGTCTGTGACGCACGCGACTGTGTTGCGCGCATTTTCAGGCCCTTGAGATCGGCGGGTGTTCTGAACGGTTGAACGCTGTAGCTATGGGTGAAACCGACCTCGACGAACTGCAGCATCGCCAGACCCTTGGCGGCAAACAGCCCGCGGTAGGTGTCGGTCAAGCGCTTGCCATAAGCCTGGTCGACCTCCTTGAACGATGCAAACAGATAGGGCAGTTGCAGTACCGCCACCTCGGGCAGGATCGTTGCCGAACCTTGCAGCGAAGCGCCAACGCATTCGATCCGGCCGCGCCGAAGGTTGGAGAGCAGGTTGGCTTCGTTGGGGTCGCTGGTGTTGAGCTCGACCCTGATGCTGCCCTTGCTGTCGCGCTCGATATTGCTCTTGAACTGCTGCCAGAACTGGACAAAAACGCTGCCTGGCGGGGCAAACGAGCCGGTGCGCAGGACCACAGCATCATCGGCCCTGGCTGGGGCGATGCTGAGAACTGCCAGCAAGGCGGGCAAGATGGACTTGAGCATCATCGGGAATCCCAGGGTTGCAACTGAACGATTCATGGCGGCGTCGCAGCCAGGCCCAGGCTGCCCGGATTCATCCGGCCATCCGGGTCAAGATGCTGTTTCAACGCTTCCAGCAAGCTCCTTGTTGCCGGCTGCAGGCGCTGCAGATAGGGATAGGCCCGGCCGATCTGGAAATGCACAGCGCCATGACGGTCCAGGCAGTCGACCACCTCCTTCCAGAGCTGTTCCACCAGCGCATGGGCCAGGGGTGCGGCAGGCCGCCCCTGCCAAGGCTTGGTCAAGGCCTGTCCGAGCACATCGATATGCAGCGGCTTGATCGCGTCTGGCCAGTAAAAGCAGGGCTCGAACAGGAAGGCCCGGTCGAGGTTTGCAGTCAGCGGGGAGTAGATGATCTGGTGCTCATGCATTTGCTGGGCATGGCTGGCGATCAAGGCCTCGACCTCGTGCACCGCCTGCTGTGCCTTTGAAAGCGGCAGGATGCCATGCACCGGCACCCAGCGGTCGCCGTTGTAGCCCAGCACCGAGCGCAGCGGCTGGAAAGGCTGTGCCCGCAGCACCTGGGGCACTGAGGCGGGCTGGGCTGTGCCGTGATGGGCTGCCGCGATCTGCGCCACCCGCGCCAGGCGGTCATCGACATGGGCTTTGCTGTCGCCATCCAGGCTCAAGTGGATCGAGTAGGGGTGGACGGCCAGATAGTCGGTGCCGGCCAGCGCCACGCCGGCGGCCGCCTTCAGGCCGGCCAGCAGGGAAGGCCCTGAGCGCGCAATCTCGCCCAGAGTCTTGACGCCGGCTGCGAGCTTGTTGCCGGTCTGTGCAGAGTGGGTGGCCTTGAAGGCATCGATGCCAAAGCATTCCGAGCCCAGGCCCTTGCGCATCAAGTCGATCTGGGCCCCGACCATGTCAGCGATAGTCTGGAAACCGTAGGACGCATAACCTTGCGCGGCTGGTGCCGGCACCAAGCGCAAGGTGGCCGATGCTTTCACGCCCATGGCGCCGGTGTCACCCAGGAACAAGCCGGTCAGGTCCGGCCCGCCGCTGCGGCTGAAAGGGCTGGCCGAAGTGAAACCGGCGCTGCCGGTGTGCAGGATCTGACCATCGGCCAGCACCACCTGCAGCGCCAGCACCGACTCGGCCGCAGTGCCATGCTGGCCGGCCCCGAAAAACATGCTGTTCTGCGACAAAGCGCCGCCGACAGTAGCGCGCAAGCCCGACAAAGGCCCGCCGAAGGGCGTGGCAAGCCCGGTGCCGGCAAGCGCTTCGCGCAATTGAGCCCAGGTGCAGCCGGCTTCGACCGTGATGTAAAGGTCGGCGCTATTGACTTCGATGACCCGGTTCAACTTGGAGAGGTCGATGCAGGCGTAGCGCTGAGCGGGCAGATAGCCGCCGCTATAAGACATCCCGCCGCCCCGGGGCGCCACGGCCAGCCCCGCCGCCGTGATCCGCGCGACGGCCCCGGCAAGCGAAGCCAGATCGGTCGGCGCGAAGACAAATTCGGGCCATGCAGCGGCCTCGAAAAAGATGTCGTGGGCTGCCAGCTGGCGCGAGGCAGGATCGACCGCCAACGCCTCGGCGCCGCATAGCGAGGCCAGCGAGGCCAATAGTCCATCACCCATTTCAAGCGACCTCATCATGCTGACCATCCCCTATGCCTGCCGCCACCCGGCGACAAAAAAGTTGTCCGTATCAATTGAATCTTATCGGCCATTGATGTCAGTTAGCCAGCCGCCTCAATCGGTCTTGCTGGCGAAGCCAAAAGCAAGATCAGAGGTTTTCGGCTTGAAGCCGAACTGGATCCAGCCGAGGTTCATGCCGATGGTGTTTGATTCCGGATCGCTCCAGGTGTAGGCGATCGTCTTGCCATTGCTCTGGTCGAGCAGAGTCAGCTTCAGGATCGCTGCCCTTGTGTTCTGGTAGGTCAGCTGAGCCAATTGGATCTGCAGCTTGCTCGGGCTGCCGTCTTCAAAATTCAGGGTGACGATCTGGCCTTCGTTGTGCAGTTGCAAGTCGCGCCGGCCTTGCAGGCGCCGGCCGTCGCTGTCCTTGCCGAACATCCAGCCGAGGTAGTAACGCACCTTGCGGGTCCTGATCGTCGTCCCGCTCTGGCTGCCTTGCTGATTGCGAGCTTGTTCGCTGATCCAGAGTTCCTTCTCGCTCAGCTTCACCAGATCAGTGGCGAGGCTGCCGGCTTCGGCCGCTGCCTTGCTGCAGGCGCCTGGAAGCATGCTGCCGATATATTCCTTGGTACTGGCCTGGTAGCGCCAGTACTGCTCGCAGCCCGGTACGGCGCGCAGCGAGGCGGGATCGAGTTGCGCGAACAAGGCCGGTTTCAGGTGGGCGTCGACGAAGGATTTTTCATCGGGCAGGGAGAAGGTTTCGAGCTTGATCGCCTGGCTGCTAGCGTCAGGCGTGACTCGGTAGAGGCGCTGTCGGTAGACTTTTGACAGGTCGGCACCAAGGCTTTGCTGCATGTAGAACAGCTGGCCGCCGACCTTTGGTGCTGCCACCGGAACGAGGATATGGTGGCTGTTGGCGATCGGCGCCAGTTCCGGCAAAGGCGGTTGGGCCGCGGCTCTTGTCTCGTTGTCGGTCTTGCGCTGCCAGACCTGTTCGAAGTTGTCCCATTCGCCGCCAAACCATTCGAGGAAGCGGGTCAGCTCGGCTTTCCGGTCCGCAGCCAGACTGCTGGCTGAAGGCGCTTGTGCGATCGCGATCGTCGGGACCAGCAGGCCCAGGGTCAGGCATAGGGTGAACTTACGAGATAGCTGGAACATCTGGCAGATCCTCAACTGATCAAAAAAAAATTGGCCGGCAGAGATGGCGCCGGATCTGGAAAACTTGCCAGAGCAATTGCGAGGCTGTTCCGGCCCGGCGTCGGGCTGGAGGTCGGATGCCTTCCGGTTCAATAAAGCAAGATGCTTGCCATCCGCTATGAAACAACTTCCCTGCTGCTGCAGTCCCTCGCTGAGACGAAAAATGGCCTGCGAAGCGTAGATTTGAAACATATCCGCCGAACTGCTGCAACGTTCAATGTTTCAGCTAGCATGCCATCAGCAACAAGCTTGACCCCGCATCTGAACCTGGAACCCCATGGCTTTCATTCATCAACGCAAACCCCGCATCTGTGTGCTGACCTACAAGGCCTTGACGCGATTGCTGCGCCATGCCGAGAGTCGGGTGCGCGATCGCGCCGAGATCATCGTCGACGAATACACGCTGGAGGATGCAGTGCTGCGCGGGCGCCAGATGCAGCAACGCGGTGATATCGATGTGCTCGTCAGCGCCGGCTCGATCGCCGTGATGCTGAGATCGCAACTGGATTTGCCGGTCGTCAGCATCGAGGTCACCGGCTTTGACCTGCTGCTGGCATTGCAGCGGGCGCGTCAGCTGTCATCCCGGGTCGGGATGGTGATCTTCCGCGAGACCATGCCCTTGCTCGACTCGGTCAAGGACCTGTTGAAAGTCGAGCTGTTCCAGTTCAGCTATGAAACCCTGGCCGAGGCGCGCGGGCATTTCCAGACCTTGATGGCACAGGGCATCGAGGTGGTGGTGGGTTCGAGCCTGATCGTCGATCTGGCCGAGCAGAATGGCTTGCATGGCATCCTCATCTACAGCAATGACTCGGTCGAGCGCGCGCTGGAAGAAGCTGTGCAACTGGGCGAAAACGCGATTCGCCAGGATTCGAAATACGAAAACCTGAATGCCGCTTTTGCCCATTTGCATGAAGCGATCCTGGCTGTCGATATGCAACACCGCATCACGGCGATCAACCCGCTGATGCGGCGGATTCTCGGCCTCGATGCAAGCAGCCCGATCGGCTTGCGCTTGCCGGATCTGGCCAGCGAGTTGTCGCTGGCCTCTGTTTTGGCCGGGCAGGACGATGACCTGGACATGGTGATCCAGCTTGGGCGCAGCAGCTTGCTGATGAACCGCACCGCGATCCATGAGCGCGGCAGCATCACCGGCGCTTTGCTGACCTTGCGCGACACCAGCGCGATCCATCGCGCCGACACGACGATCCGATCGCAGCGCCGGCCCAAGAGCGTGGCAGCGCGCTACAGCTTCGATCTGATCACCGGCAACAGCCCCGCGCTGGCCTATGCCCGGGGCGTGGCCGGGCGCTGCGCCAGGACCGCCTCGACCGTGTTGATCACCGGCGAAACCGGCACCGGCAAGGAGTTGTTCGCACAGGCGATTCACAACGCCAGCGAACGCCAGCGCGGGCCATTCGTGGCGCTGAACTGCGCTTCATTTCCTGAGTCACTGCTCGAGAGCGAGTTGTTCGGCCATGAAGAAGGCGCCTTCACCGGCTCGCGCAAAGGCGGCAAACCCGGCTTGTTTGAAGCAGCCCATACCGGTACGGTTTTTCTGGACGAGATCGGCGATATGCCGATCTCCTTGCAGACCCGCTTGCTGCGGGTATTGCAGGAGCGTGAGGTTGTTCGTCTAGGCAGCAATGCACCGATCGCGATCGACGTGCGAGTGATTGCCGCGACCCACCGCTCGCTTGAAAACCGCATTGCCGAAGGCCTGTTTCGCGCTGACCTGTTCTACCGGCTGAACATCCTGCTGGTCTCGCTGCCGCCGCTGCGCGAACGACCCGAGGATCTGCATGCCTTGGCAAGCCAGTTGCTCGAAGCCAAGCTGCTCGAGCTGGGCAGTACCTTGTCGGCCGAGCCCTTGCTCTTGCCGCTGCTGCCGCTGCTGCGTCAGTACCGTTGGCCCGGCAATATCCGCGAGTTGGAAAACCTGATGGAACGCTTCGCTGTGTTCCTGTTCGGCCTGCCCGAGTCGGGCGAGGTCGAGTATTCGCTGTTCCTGCGCGAGGCGCCCGAGCTTGCACAGGGCTTGATCCCTGAGTTGACTGCGGCTGTTGAGGAGGAAGCTCCGGTCTTGCTCGATGACGCGCGCATTCTGGCGGCGCTGCAGGCCGCCAAGGGTAGCCGGCAGGGCGCAGCCCAGGCGCTTTCGATCAGCCGCACAACGCTGTGGCGCCGACTCAAGGAGATCGAGGCCCTGGACCGCTCGCTTTGACTGGGGCTGTCAACTGCCCAATCCAGGATCAATAAGCCTGCGGCGGCACCCAGGGTAGGGCGCTCAGGTGCGCATATTCGGGTGGCAATACCGGCTGATAAGGCTGATGGAAGTCGAACGGCGCTTCGTCGACGGTCCAGATGTTGACATGGCGGCCGCCGACGAAACGGATCAGCGCCACGCAGCCCCAGCGGGTACCAAAAGGTCCATGCGGAATGCCCGGCGGACGCCAGAAATAAGCACCCGCATGCATCTCGCCATAGGGGCCGACCAGCGAGCCGGCGATCACAAAGCATTCCTCGACCACCGGATGCGATTCGCGCGGTCCATGCGAGCCGGGCGGTTCGGAATGCGGCAGCATCATCGACAAGAAGGTTCGCTCGCCGCTCACCGGGTCGGCACGCAAGTCCTTGCGCGAGATGCCCAGATGGGCCAGCTTGGCGTCGTTGACCTTCATGTCCCAGGGCATGTGCAACACATCGCGGTGCAGCAGCGCTTCGCTCGCCGCCGATGTGGCGCTGCCTTCGGCATGGAATTCCGGCTGCGCATCAAAGAAAGTCAGCACCACCGCACCGCTTCGGGTCGACATCGAGTGGCGCAGCGCCTGCTTCGGGATATGCCCGTAATGGTCGGCCTTGTAGACCAGCCCGTTGACTTCGATCTCGCCCTCAAGCACATAGAACTCTTCGGTCGCATCGAGGTATTCGTCGGCCAGCCTTGCCCAGCCCGGCGCATAGCGGATCAAGCAGGTGCAAGCGCCGTCATCCGGGTCGCGGCTGAGGAACTTGTATTCGGCGTCCGGCCTGGCTGCGCCGGGCGGGATGCGTCGCCAAGGCAGCATCTGCGACTGGACGAATTCGGTGTGTGGGCGCTTGAGCATCAGCCGGCCTGGTGCAGATAAATCCAGGGCCGGGCTTTGCGGTCCTCGGCCTGGAAGGCATCGATCGCGGGGCTCAGCGCCAGGGTCAGCGCGATCGGGTCGAGCCCCTTGAGCAGCATCTCGCGCTGGCTGGCGGCCAGGCTGAAGGGGTAAGAGCGGCCCTGGGCATCGCTGAGACTATTGCGTTCAAGATCGACCCTCAGACGCCTTGTCTGCGGATCAGCGGCGCTGCTGCTGGCGAGTTCGGCAATCTGGCCCTCGCTCAGCACCAGCGGCAGCAAACCGTTCCTGACGCAGTTGCCCGCAAAAATTGCGCCGAAGCTGGGTGCCACGACGACGCGAATGCCGTATTCCTTGAGCGCCCAGACCGCATGCTCGCGCGACGAGCCGCAGCCGAAGTTGATGCCTGCCAGCAAGATCGAGCTGCCCTGCTGCTCGGGCCGGTTCAGCACGAAGTCGGGGTTGGGTTGACGGGTCTGCACATCCAGATAGCGCCAGCCGGCGAACAAGCCGCCGGCCAGGCCGGTCTTGGAAACAGTCTTCATCTCGCGCGAGGGGATGATCGCGTCGGTGTCGATATTGCTGCGCAGCAGGGCCGCCGCCACGCCTTCATGGGTGATGAACTTGTCCATCTCAGTCATCTTGTAGCTGGCGGGGATCGGCGATGCAGCCCGCGATGGCCGAAGCCGCCACGGTCACCGGGCTGGCCAGATGGGTACGGGTCAGCGGCCCCTGGCGGCTCTCGAAGTTGCGGTTGGTCGTGCTCACCACGCGCTGCTGATGGCCAAAGCTCTCGCCGCCGGCGAAGAAGCACATCGAGCAGCCCGACTCGCGCCACTCAAAACCGGCGTCGATAAAAACCTGGTCCAGGCCTTCGGCCTCGGCCGCGCGCTTGACCTGGGTCGAGCCCGGCACGCAGATCGCCTTCACGCCGGCAGCGACCTTGCGCCCGCGCAGCAGCTCGGCCGCAGCGCGCAGGTCGGAGATCCGGCTGTTGGTGCAAGAGCCGATGAAGGCCGCGTCGATCGGCAAGCCGGCCAAGGCCTGCCCCGGCAGCAAGTCCATATAGGCCAGCGCCTTTGCCATCGCCTGGCTTGTCGCTGCGTCGCTGACTTCGGCCGGATCGGGCACCCGCTGATTCACCGCCACCGCATGCTGCGGGCTGGTGCCCCAGGTCAGCATCGGGCTGAGGCGGCTGACGTCCAGGCGGGTCTCGAAATCGAACTGCGCATCGGCGTCGCTGTGCAGCTCGCGCCAGGCCTCAAGCGCTTGCGTCCAACCCTCGCCTTTGGGCGCGAAGGGCCGGCCCTCGAGATAGTCGAAGGTAGCTTGATCGGGTGCGATCAGGCCGGTGAAGGCCGAGAACTCCACCGCCATATTGCACAAGGTCATGCGCGCTTCCAGGCTCAGTTCTTGCACGGCCTGGCCGGCAAACTCGGCCACTGAGCCTTGGGCGCCCGAGGCGCTGTCGCGTGCGATCAGGGCCAGGATCATGTCCTTGGCGCCCACGCCGGGCGGCAAGCTGCCGTCGAAGGTGACGCGCATCGACCGGGGCTTGACGATCCTGAGCGTCTGCGTGGCCAGCGCATGTTCGGCCTCCGAGCTGCCGATGCCCCAGGCCAGCGCACCGAGCGCGCCCTGGGTGCAGGTGTGGCTGTCGGCGCAGACCATTGTGGCGCCCGGCAGCACGATGGCCAGCTCGGGCGAGACCACATGCACGATGCCCTGGCGCGCATCACCCAGGTCAAACAGCTGGATGCCGTTGCGCCTGGTTTGCTCGCGCGTGATGCGGATGAAGGCCTCGCCGCCGGGCATCAAGGTCTTGTCGCTGCGGCCGGGCAAGGTGTCGACGATATGGTCCAGCGTCGCAAAAGCCAGTTGCGGGTTGCGCACCGCGTACCCGGCCTCGTCCAGCGCCTGCAAGGCCACACCGCCGGTGCGTTCATGCAAGAAGATGCGGTCGATGTGGATCAGGCTCGCGCCGTCAGCCAGTTCGCTGATGCAATGCTGGCGCCAGAGCTTCTCGAACAGCGACAGACCGCTCATGGCCTGATCACGCCTTGCTCGACCAGGGCGTCGATCTCGGCCGGGCTCAAGCCCCGCGCCAGCAACAACTCGCGGCTGTTGGCGCCGATCTGCGGCAGGTCGTGGCGCAGGCCGAAGCGCCGGCCCGCCATCTCGATCGGCAAGGCCGGCAGCTTGGTCGTCCGGCCGTCCTGCAGCGTGATGCCCACCAGTCCCCCGGCGGCGTTCAGGTGCGGGTCGTCGAACAACTCCTCGGGCTTGGCAATCGGCGCGAAGGGCAGACCGGTCGCCTCGAGCTGGGCCATCAGGCCGGCCTTGTCCAGCCGTTTGAAGCGCTCGCGGATCACCGGGATGGTGCGCTCGCGTTGGCGGACCCGTTCGGTGTTCTTGGCCAGCGTCGGGTCGGCGAGGAATTCGGCCAGCCCGAAGGATTCGCAGAACTTGCGCCATTGCGTATCGCTGACGACGGCGGCAAAGACACGCTCGCCGTCTGATGTCTCGAACACGTCGTAGACCGCCCAGGCCGACTGGCGCACCGACATCGGCGGTGCGGCCTTGCCGGTCGCGGCGAACTGCGCCATATGCTGACCCACCAGGAAGGCCGTGGTCTCGTACAGCGAGGTCTTGACATATTGGCCCAGGCCGCTGCGGCGGCGCTGCTCGAGCGCGCCCAGGATGCCGATCACGCCGAACATGGCGCCGGTCACGTCGATCACCGAGGCACCAGCGCGCATCGGCTTGTCCGGCAGGCCGGTCATATAAGCCAGGCCGCCCATCATCTGCGCGACTTCGTCCAGCGCGGTGCGGCTCTCGTAAGGCCCGCTCAGAAAGCCCTTGCCCGAGCAGTAGATCAGCCGCGGGTTGATCGCAGCCAGCGCTTCGTAGCCAAAGCCCAGCTCGTCCATCGCGCCACCGCGGAAGTTCTCGATCAGCACGTCGGCATCGGCCAGCAAGTCCAGCACCACCTGGCGTCCGGCGGCGGACTTCACATCGATCGCCAGGCTCTTCTTGTTGCGGTTGTACATCGCGAAGTAGCCCGCGCCCGAGCCGGTCAGGCGGCGCGTGTTGTCGCCCTCGACCGGCTCGACCTTGCTCACCTGCGCGCCCATATCGGCCAGGATCAGCCCGATGCTGGGGCCCATCACCATATGGGTGAACTCGATCACCTTGAGGCCCGCCAGGGGCAGTTCTTGTTCGGTCATTGATGTTGTTTTGTTGTTGCAGGGACAAAGCCCAGGGGCAGGCCGGCCAGCGGCGTCATGCCGTAGAGCGGCTCGCCGGGTAGCGCGGCGCTGACGATCTCGCGCACGGCAAACAAGGCGTCGAGGTCGATGCCGGTGCGCAAGCCCATCGCTTCGAGCATGAAGACCAGGTCTTCGGTGACGATATTGCCGCTGGCGCCGGGTGCGAACGGGCAGCCGCCCAGGCCGCCCAGCGAGGCGTCGATGGTGGTCAGGCCCATGTCGAGCGCTGCCACCACATTGGCCAAGCCCTGGCCGCGGGTGTTGTGCAGGTGGATGCCACTCAGTTGATCGCGCCCGACGGCAGACCAGATCGACTTGATCAAGCGCTTGACCTGGGCCGGATTGGCGTAGCCGGTCGTGTCCGACAGCCCCACCTCGTCGCAGCCGGCCTCCATCAGCGCGACGGCCAACTCGACCACGCGCTGCTCGGGCACCACGCCTTCAAGCGTGCAGCCAAAGGCCGTCGACAGGCTGCCCTCGAAATGCGGGCGCTGGCCGGCCGGCAAGCTCTTGATCAGCGCGGCGATCTGGCGCACCTCGTCGAGCATCTGGGCGTGATTGCGGCGCAGATTGCGCAGGCTGTGTGTCTCGCTGACCGACAGCGGGAGGGTGAGCTTGTGCGCGCCGCTGGCCACTGCGGCCTGCGCGCCCTTGAAGTTGGGCACCAGCACGGCCACGCTCAGGCCGGCGATGGTCAACGCATGGGCGACCAGTTCGGCCGTGTCGGCCAACTGCGGCAGGATATGGGCCGGAACGAAGGAGCCGACCTCGATCTCGGGCACACCGGCTGCGGCGGCCGCCGTTACCCAGGCCTTCTTCGCGGCCAGCGGCATGATGGCCTGGATGCTTTGCAGTCCGTCGCGCGGGCCGACTTCGCTGACCAGCACATCGCGCTTGGGTGCATTCGTCATGCGGACGCTCCCTGCTGCGCTGCGAAGGCATCGATGATCTTGCCGGGTGCGGCCTGCCAGACTTCGCTGGACGCGCTGATATGGGCCAGCACCGCTTCCAGATGCTTGATCCGGTGCGGTTGTCCCATCACCCAGGGGTGCAGCGACAGCGTCAGCAGCCGCCCGCCCTGGCTGCGCGACTCGGCCAGCAGCAGCTCGAAGGCGTCGATCACCTGTTCGGCCCAGGAGGCTTCGGCGTGCAAGTTGTCCATCACCACAAAACGGTCCTCGATCTCGGTGGCCAGCGGCAGATTCCACAGATCGCCGGCCTGGGTGTGGAAGCGATAGGGCAACTCGTCGTTGACCCAGTCGGCGCAGTACTCGATGCCTTCGGCCTTGAGCAGCTCGGGCGTGTTCGGGCTTTGCAGCTTGCCCGGGCTGAGCCAGCCGCGCACGGCCTGGCCGCTCAATTCGCGCAGGGTGGTCAGCGAGCGCTGCACCAGCGCACGCTCCGCATCGATGTCGAGGCCGCCCGCATGGGGCGTGTCCATCGACCAGGAATGGCCCAGCCATTCATCGCCGCGCGCAAGGATGGTGGCCGCCAGCGCCGGGTAGCGCAGCGCCAGCTCAGCGTTGATGGCAAAGCTCGGGCGGATGCCGAATTGGTCAAAGGCGCGCAGCATGCGGTAGATGCCGACCCGGTTGCCATAGTCGCGCAGCGTGAAATGGCGCAGGTCCGGATAGGGCATGGTCATGCTGCCGGGCAGCTTCAGCTTGGCCGACGGGTTCATCGGGAAATGCTGCAGGCTGACATTGACCCAGACCGCCAGGGTCTTGCCGCCGGGCCAATGCAAGGCCGGGCGGTCGGTCAGCATCGACCAGGCATAGCGGTCATGGTCCATGCCGTAGCGGCGCTGGGGGTAGTCGAGGTGGGCTTGATCGAGCGCCATGGTCAGACGCCTCCGTTCTTGAGCGCAATGTCGGCCAGGGCTTCGTCGTGGTGCTGCGCCAGGTAATGCTCGGCGATCTCGCGGCCGGTGGTCACCCAGACATCGCTGTGGCCGGTGATATAGGCCAGCGCGTCCTCGAAGGCCTTCAGGCGGTGCGGGCAGCTGACCTGGTAGTTGTGCGTGGGGATGCACATCACCGTGCCCGACTCGGCCCCTTCGGCGTAGAGCCGGTCAAAGCTGTCCTTGATCATCTGCCCGTAGCGGCGCGGCTCGATCTTGTTGACCACATAGGCGATGGTGTCGTTGAGCTCGAGCGAATAGGGCACCGAGACGAAGCGCTGGCCCCCGCGCACGCGCAGCGGTGTTGGCTGGTCGTCGTGGAACAGGTCGCAGCTGTAGATGCCGCCGAGTTCGGCAAACAAATCGACGGTGACCTCGCTGTGCGACAGCGCCGGGGCCAGATAGCCGACCGGGGCGCGGCCGGTGTGCTTGGCGATCGTCTCGATCGACTCGAGGATCATCGAGCGCTCCTGCGCCTCGCTCATGCCGTAGGTGTAGCGGGTGTTGTAGATGCCGTGGCTGAAGAACTCCCAGTCGCGCTCGCGGCACATCTGGATGATCTCGGGGTGGTGCGTGCACAGCGCGGTCGACAGCGAGATCGAGCCGCGCACGCCGTATTTGTCCAGCAAGGCCATCTGCCGCATATGGCCGACCCGGTTGCCATAGTCGCGGATCGAATAACCGGGCACGGCCGGATAGGGGTGGGGCCAGGCGGCGCGTGCCGGATTGGCCGGTGGGGCGAGCTCATAGAACTCGATGTTCGGCGCGACCCAGAAGGCCAGCCGGGCGCCCTTGGGCCAGCGGATCTTGGGCCGGTTCAGGTAAGGCCAGTAGTCGTAATGGCCGGCATCGGCCCTCATGCTTGCAGCGCCTGCTGGTCGAGCCAGCCCAGCGTCTCGTGCACGTCGACGATGTCGGCGTACTTCAGCATCAGGTCGGTCAGGTTGGCGAAGTGATAGGACTCATGCTTGTCGGCCACGCATTGCTCGGGCACGATCGTGCGGTAGCCGCGTGACAGCGAATCGACCGCTGCGGCGCGCACGCAGCCCGAGGTCGAGCCGCCGGTGATCACCACCGTGTCGACCTGATGCCAGACCAGCAGCGACTGCAGCGGGGTCTCGAAAAAGGGCGAAGGCATGCGCTTGCAATAGATCAGATCGTGGCCGTGCGAGATCTCGCAGCGGTCGTCAAACTCGGCCCGGCGCGAGCAATGCTTGATGTTCTGCAAGGAATCGGGCGTATTGGTGCGTGTGCCCCAGACGCCTGCGTCCTCGGCCGAATCGGCATAAGCCACATGGGTCCAGACCACCGGCCAGTTCAGTGCCCGAAAGCGCCGGGCCAGGGCATTGACATGCTCGATCTGGCGCGGATCGGTCTCATAAGCGGTCTTGAATTCATCAACCTTGGTGTAAGCGCATTGGAAGTCGATGTTCACCAGCACCGCCTTCTTGCCATAGCCGAACCGCGCACGCGCCGGGTTGGCCTTGATGTCGGCCCAGATCTCGCGGGCGGTCTTGTCGGACATTTCCATGTTGGATCTCCAGCTTTGAAATGAGTGCAGCCCGGACAAGCCGGGCTGCTGATGTCGATTGCGTCAGTGCTTGCCTTGGTCGTTGCCCGGCGTGCCCAATTCAGCGGCCACCTCATCGATTGAGGGTTCGGGCGCGCCGGCCATCGCCTGCACGTCCTGGTCGACGATGCGCAGCACTCGGGCGATGTAGTCGCGGCCCCAGACATTGCGTGCTTCCTGCACGGCGGCATCGGGCTGGTAGGCCTCGATGTCGGCTGCGCTCAGGATGCCGCGCTGTTCCAGCAGGCGCTCCAGCGTGTCGATGCGCTCGCGGGCCACCGACAACTCGCCGGCGATGCTCATCGCGATCGACAGCACCCGCTCGACCGCGGGGTCGTCAAAAAAAACCGGTCGGCGGCCCTTGGCGCGCTGGTTGGCCATCTGCACCGGGTCGAGTTGATCGGGTTCGGGGCGTTGCTGCGCGCTCATGCGGTGACTCCTGGTTTGGCTGCACCGAAGGCGGTCCAGCGTGGTGAGCGACCGTAGTCTTCGAGCTTGCCGCCCTCGGTGCCGCCGGCAGCAGGGAATAGCGTGCGGTCGACCTTGGCCTGCATCGTGGTTTCGAAATAGGAACCGGCCGGGAAGCCACTCTTGGTGATCAGCGCGTCGAGATCGGCCTCATGCATGCGGGTCCAGAACGGCTCGTTGTTGTTGTAGGTGTCCCAGTCGCGCATGAAGGCCTCGAACGGCTCCATGCCCTGGTACTGCGGCTGCTCCAGGTGCAGCGTCAGCCCGCCCGGCGACAGCACGCGGTGCACTTCCTTCATGATGCGCGGCATCGCGGCGGTGGAGGTCTCATGCCAGAACATCGCGGTCGTGACCAGGTCGAACTCGCCGTCGGCCCAGGGCAGACCCTCGCCGTTGGCCTGGCGGAATTCGATATTGTTGACGCCCAGCGAGCGCGCCCTCGCATGGGCATAACGCAGCATCGTTGCGGCGGTGTCGATGGCGATCACCTCGGCGTCGGGGAAGGCCTGCGCCAGCGGCACGATGTTGTGACCGATGGTGCAGCCGATGTCGAGGATGCGCTTGGGCGACCAACCCGGCTTGTTTTTGGCCAGCCAGTCGACCACTGCCTGCCCGCCGCCGTCGGAATAGCTGCCCAGCGCGCCGGCCGTGGTGACGAACAGGCCGGCGTCATAGTTGGCGCCGGCGGCGATGTCGCGGTCGATGACCTCGGCGTGGTAGCAGCCGGGCATGCAGTGGATGTCCACCGCGGTGGCGTAGCGCGGCGAGCTGATGCTGGGGTCAAGCTTCAGCGTCGGCGCACCTTCGTTGATTGCATCGGCAATGGTCCGCAGCGCGCCGAGTTGGCGAAACACGACGCTGCGGCCGGCTTGCTGGCGCTGCTCCATGGTGTTGCGGCGCAGCGCGCTCCAGAGTTGGTAATGCAGGTCCTTTTGCATCGCCTTGCGCACTTCATGTCGATCAGTTGGCGCGCGGCCATGCTCGGCGCAGAAGGCCGGCTTGACGCGGCTCTCGTAGGCCAGCTTGACACCCGGCAACACCGACTGCGACAGATGCATATTCAGCCTGGTGAGGAAATCGAAGCGTGCGATCTCGTCATGTGTGGCCTGCGGAAAGACGGCATGCTTGCCGACTTGCCGCCAGCTTGGTTGGGGTACTGCGGATTTGCTCATTGAGTCCGTCCTGTGGTTGGCGCGCTGAATGTCGCCTGATTGCGCTGCACAAAGAATATCCGATCGAGCCGATTAGCGCAATATTTGTACGGACAACTTTTTGCAAACAGGCCCGGTCTGACAACAATGTCGCCGCGCTTGCATGGCAGGGTTGACAGCCTCTCGCCGGCTGCTATGATTTGTCCGGACAACTATGCGGCTGGCATGCCGCGAGAGGACTTGCCTTGACCACCTTGATCGTGCTGTTCAATTTGAAGGATTCTGCCGCCCAGCTCGACTACGAGCGCTGGGCGCGCGAGGTCGATCTGCCGACAGCAGGCAGTCTGCCTTCGGTCGACCGATTCGAGGTCTTGAGGGCCAAGGGTCTGCTGACCGGCGGGCCGTCGCCCTATGCCTATGTCGAAATCCTCAAGATCAACGATATGGCCCAACTCGGTGCTGACATCAGCACCCCGGCGATGCAGGCGATTTCGGCGCAATTCCAGGCCTTTGCCGATGCGCCGATGTTCATCATCACCGAATCGCTGTGAACCAGGTCATGCAGGGCCGCTACCCTGATCTGGCCGGCAAGGTCGCCATCATCACTGGCGCTGGACGGCGTGGCGGGCTCGGCGCGGCGATGGCGCAGCGCTTGGCGGCCGAGGGCGCGCGAGTTGTCATTGCCGACATCGGAACGGCAGCCGGCCCGCATCTGCCAGCAGCAGCAATCGGCGCCAATGCCGAGATGCAGGCTATCGTCGACGAGATCAAGGCTTGCGGCGGACAGGCAATGGCCGTTGCCTGCAATATGCTGGATAGCGCTGCGATCAAGAACCTGGTCGCACAGACCGAAGCGGTTTTTGGCGGGGTCGATATTCTGGTCAACAACGCCGGGGTCGGCTATCTGATGAAGCCGATCGTCGAGATGTCCCTGGAAGAATGGGACATGGTGCTGGGTGTCAATCTGCGCGGCGTATTCGCTGCGACCCAGGCGGTGGCGATCAGGATGATCAAGCAGGGCCGGGGCGGCCGCATCATCAATATCGCCAGCCAGGCGGCCAAGTCAGGCTTCGGCATGGCTTCGGCCTATTGCGCGTCCAAGCATGGCTTGATCGGCCTGACCCGCGTCTCGGCGATCGAGTTGGCAGCGCATCAGATCACCGTCAACGCAATCTGTCCGAACCATGTCACGACCGGACTGGGCGCTTGGCAGAACGAACATTTCGCCCGCCTTCAAGGCAAGACGGTCGAGCAATACCTGGCCGAAATGGCGGCCCGCATTCCTTTGGGCCGGCCCGGACTGCCGAGCGACATCGCCAATGCCTGCGCATTTCTCTGCTCCGATCAGGCCCAGTACATCACCGGCGAGGCGATGAATGTCTCCGGCGGTGAGGAATACCACTGAAATCTTCAGACCCATGACAATGCAGCCCCCCTGGTCCTGGCCCGATGGCGCGAAGCTCGCGCTCTCGATCGTCGTCAATGTTGAGGAAGGTTCCGAGTACAGCGTGGCTGACGGAGACCCGATGCCCGAGCCGGTCGATGAACTCGGCGTGACGCTGAAAAAGCCGATCCGCATGCATGGCAACGAGTCGAATTACCGTTACGGCATCAAGGAAGGTGCGCGGCGCATCGTCGGCCTTCTCGATGCTCACGGAATCCAAGCTACCTGGACTGCGGCTGCGTTGGCGCTGGAGCGCGCGCCCGAGTTGGCGCAAGTGATCCGGAGCCGCGGCGATGAGGCCTGCTCGCATGGCTGGCGCTGGATCCACCAGTTCCGCCTCAACGAAGCCGATGAGCGTGCCTTCATCCGCCGCGCGGCCGACAGCATCGAAGCCAGCACCGGCAAAAGGCCTCTCGGCTGGCTGTCGCGCTATCTGCATACCGAACATACGCGGCGGCTCTTGCAGGAAGAAGGGTTTTTCTATCACATGGACGATTACAGCGCCGACACGCCCTTCTGGGATGCGGTGCCGGGCTCCGATCGACCGATGGTGATCATGCCCTATGCCCTCGACTCCAACGACATGAAGATGTGGATCTCGCCGGCCTACACACCCGATATGTGGTTGAAATACGCTTGCGATACCTTCGACCAGTTGCTGCTGGAAGCGCAGACCGCGACTGAGCCGCGGCTGATGTCGCTGGGCCTGCACCTGCGCATCATCGGCCGGCCAGGTCGCATCTGGGCCTTGAAGCGATTTTTCGAGCATGTCGAACAGGCCCGCGGCGTGTGGATCACGACCCGGATTGCGGCTGCGGAGCATTTCGCTGCGGCCGTGGCTGCACCCGGGCAGCTCAGCTGATGTCGTCCGCCCCGAATTCATTGCCAGCATTCAGGTCGCTGCTGTTCGTACCGGGCGACCGGCCCGAGCGCTTTGTCAAGGCAGGCAGTTGTGGCGCTGACCTGGTCTGCATTGACCTCGAAGATGCGGTGGCTCCGGCAGCGCGAGCGCAGGCCAGGGTCGCGGTGCTGTCTTTTTTGCAGCAGCAGCCGACGGGTCATCACTACGGGCTTCGCATCAGCGGACTGACGACTGCGGATGGGCTGCGTGATCTGCTGGCATTGCGCGAAGCTTGCGCCGCGCCGGCCTTCGTGATGCTGGCCAAGGCCGACAACGCCGAGCAGATTGCCTTGCTGGCGGCACAGCTTCCCGGGCTGCCCTTGATCGCCTTGATCGAGACTGTGGCGGGCCTGCAGGCAGCGCCCCGGATTGCCTGCGCACATGGACAACTTCAAGCGCTGATGCTGGGCGGCGCCGACTTGTCAGCCGAACTCGGTTGCGCCTTTGCGTGGGAGCCCTTGCTGCATGCAAGGTCGGTGCTGGTCGCTGCCGCCGCCGGCGCAGGCCGGATGGCGATCGATGTGCCCTGGCTTGATGTTGCCGATGCCGAAGGTGCCAGGCAGGAGACACAGCGGATCGTTGCGCTGGGCTTTACTGCCAAGGCCCTGATCCATCCGTCACAGGTGGTCCCGGTGCATGCCGGCTTGATGCCGTCTTCCGCCGACCTGGCGCGAGCCCGAAGGGTTGTGCAGGCCTGTGCCGATGGGCCGGCAGCGGCTTTGCTGGATGGAATTTTGATCGATCGACCGGTGCTGCTGTCTGCCCGACGCATCTTGTTGCGTGCCGGTGAATAAAGCTTGTTTTGGAGAAAAGAGAGATGGTGCAGAACATCAAGAAGGTTGGAGAAAACCGCTTCCGGGAAACTTTCGGACGCCATTACGAAGAGTTCCATGTCGGTGACATCTATGAGCACCGCCCGGGCCGCACGATCAGCGAGGCCGACAACACCTGGTTCACGCTGCTGACGATGAATACGCATCCGATGCACTTCGACGCCGAATATGCCAAGGCCTCGGAGTTCGGGCGCTGCATCGTCTGCTCACCGCTGACGATTGCGCTGATCGTCGGCATGAGCGTCAGCGACGTGTCGCAAAAGGCGATCGCCAATCTCGGCTGGACTGACATCAAGATGACCCATCCCTTGTTCGCCGGCGATACGCTGACGGCCGAATCGCAAGTGCTGTCCAAGCGCGAGTCGGCTTCGCGCCCGGGCGCAGGCATCGTCAACGTCAGCTCGACCGGGTTCAACCAGCACGGCGTGGTCGTCTGTACCTTCGTCCGCACCATCCTGGTCGCACGTCAGGGGCATGGCTTCGAAGACAAGGTCGGTTACTGATGGATTCCAAGGCGAGCCGCCCTGACAGTCAGCTCTGGAGCGCTGACGACGAACGCGCGATCCTCGACAGCATCGAACAATGGGTCGAGAAGGAAGTACGTCCGATCGCCCGCAAATTCGATCAGGCGGATGAATATCCGCATGAACTGGTCGAGCAGATGAAAGAGCTGGGATTGTTTGGCGCCACCATCGGCCAGCAATATGGCGGCCTGGGCCTGCCGGCATCGACCTATGCCAAGATCGTCATCAAGGTCGCCTCGGCCTGGATGGCGCCTTCGGGCATTTTCAATTCGCATCTGATCATGGCTTCGGCGATCGAGCGTTTCGGCACCGAGGCGCAAAAAGCCAGTTTTCTGCCGCGGATGGCCAGCGGTGAATTTCGCGGTGGTATCGGCCTGACCGAGCCCAATGCCGGCACTGACCTGCAGGCGATTCGCACGGTGGCCAAGCGCGATGGCGACAGCTACCTCGTCAACGGCGCCAAGACCTGGATCACCAACAGCGGCAACGGCCACGGGATTTTGCTGCTGGTCAAGACTGACCCGCAGGCCCAGCCCCGCCACAAGGGCATGAGCTTGCTGATCGCCGAGAAGGGCGAAGGATTCATCGTCGCCAACAAGATGAAGAAGCTCGGCTACAAGGCGATCGATAGCTGCGAGCTGGTGTTTGACAACTACCGCGTCAGCGCTGACAGGCTGGTCGGCGGCGTCGAGGGCCTGGGCTTCAAGCAGGTGGCGGGCGGGCTGGAGTTGGGCCGGATCAATGTCGCAGCGCGCGGCTGCGGCATCGCGCTGGGTGCGCTCGAGTTGTCGGTGCGCTATGCACAGGAGCGCAGCACCTTCGGCAAGCCGATCTGCGAGCATCAGGCGATCCAGTTGAAGCTGGCTGAAATGGCGACCCAGGTCGAGGCGGCAAAGTTGCTGATCGAGCAGGCGGCACGCAAATACGATGCGGGCGAGCGCTGCGATATGGAGGCGGCGATGGCCAAATATTTTGGCTCCGAGGCCGGCGTTTTTTGCGCCAGTGAGGCGATGCGGATCTTTGGTGGTTACAGCTATTCGACCGAGTACGAGATCGAGCGCTATTACCGCGACGCGATGTTGATGTGCATCGGCGAAGGCACGAATGAAGTCCTGCGCACCATCATCGCCAAGCAGTTGATCGCGCGCCACCCGGTATGAGTTCGCCAGTCGCTCAGCCGCTGCCGCTGCAGGGCGTGCGCATCCTGGCGATCGAGCAATATGGCGCCGGCCCCTTCGCTTCGATGCACCTGGCCGATCTGGGCGCCGAGGTGATCAAGATCGAAACGCCCGGCGGCGGCGATATGTCACGTGCCACCGGCCCGCATTTTCTGGGCCCGGATGACAGCCAGTTCTTCCAGACCTTCAACCGCAACAAGCAGAGCGTCGTGCTCGACCTGAAGAGCGCTTCAGGGCGTGCGGATTTCCATCATCTGGTCGCGACGGCGGATGCCGTCTTGAACAACCTCCGCGGCGACCAGGCGGACAAGCTGGGGCTGACCTACCAGGCACTTGCTGCCATCAACCCGCGCCTTGTTTGTGCCCATCTTTCTGCCTATGGCCGCGACAACGAGCGCGCGGCCTGGCCTGGCTACGACTATCTGATGCAGGCCGAAGCCGGCTTCATGCATCTCACGGGCGAACCCGACGCGCCACCGACCCGCATGGGTTTGTCGGTGGTCGATTACATCAGCGGTGTCACGCTCGCGGTCGGTTTGCTGGCGGCGCTGGTCGGTGCGCTGAAGACCGGTGCCGGGCGCGATGTCGACGTCAGCCTGTTCGATGTCGCTTTGTTCCAGTTGACCTATCCAGCCACCTGGTACCTGAATGGCGGCCATGTCACCACCAGACAAGCGAGTTCGGCGCACCCGGCCACCGTACCCTGCCAGCTCTTGCCCACCGCCGACGGCCATGTTTTCCTGATGTGCATGACGGCCAAGTTCTGGGACTTGCTGCTGATTGAGCTGGATTTGCCCGCTCTGCGCAGTCCGCGCTTCGCCGATGCCGCGCTGCGACGCACGAACAAGGCCGATTTGATCCCGCTGCTGGAAGCCGCTTTTGCTCAGCGCAGCACCGCCGACTGGCTCGAGCGCATGTCCGGCAAGCTGCCGATCGCGCCGGTGCTGGGCCTGCAGCAAGCCATCGACAACCCTTTTGCCGCGCGCATCGGCATGCTGCAGTCGCTGCCGCATCCACTGGCTCCTGGATTTCGCATGCTGGCCAATCCGATCAAGCTTGACGGCCAGCGCTTGTCCGGCCAGGTCTGCTCGGCGCTGGGCGCGGACAACTTGCGTTTGCTCGGCCACCGGCGATGAAGCGAGGCTTGATCCAGCGCCATGTGCGATGGTCCGGCGGCTTGCATCTGCAGTACCGTGAGGCCGGGCGTGGCGGCATGCCGCTGGTGTTGCTGCATGCGTCGCCGCGCTGCTCGGCAATGTATGAGCCCTGGATGAAGCAGCTTGCAGCTCAATTCCATGTCGTGGCAGTCGATACGCCGGGTTACGGTGGCTCTGATCCGCTGCCTACGCCGCCGGCTTCGCTGGCCGACTATGTGGCGCCATTGCATCAACTGCTCAGCGAGCTGATC